>JAZRQM010000026.1:0-23247 GCA_045649795.1 Candidatus Cryptobacteroides sp.
CAGGCAATCAGGAAAGGCAGCCCGGAGAGTCCTCTGTACAATCTTACAGGAGATGCACTCATATGGATGGCCAAGGAATATATGGATGTGGATGCGGACGTGAGTCTGTACAACTCAGGTGGTCTGAGAGCAGAAATATCAGCAGGAAATCTCACTATCGGAGACGTTTATGCAGTCTACCCGTTTGATAATGTACTGTCCATAGTAACCATGAAGGGCAGCGACCTGAAGACGATGTTCAACTACATAGCATCAAGCGGAGGGCTGCCGGTAAACTCCGGAGTAAAGCTGGTCATCAGCAACGAGAAAGTCAAGTCTGTCACAGTGGGCGGCAAAACCATCGACAACAACAAGACATACACAGTGGCAACCATTGACTACCTGGTCGAACTGGGACGCTACGGATTTGAGAACGCCATCAGCAGAACCGACTCTCCTGAAATAATCAGAGACTACTTCGTGGAATACTTCAGACATCTGGCTAAGGAGAATGGAGGGAAAATCACGGCCTCCAAAGACGGGCGCGTAACTACTGAATAATCAGAGAATAGGAAAACCATATAGCAGAAAATCACGATAACCTACATTTTTCTAAAAAAGTTTGACTAACTTTGTAACGAATACGTGTATTTAACATTAACCAAAATACTATTATTATGAAAAAAATCATTCTCGTAGCAGCTCTCGTGCTCGGTTTCACAGTAGCTGCATCAGCTCAGCCAAGAGCAATCGGTGTGCGTATCGGTAACGGTGGTGAGGTCAGCTACCAGCATCAGCTCGGTGCAAACTTCCTCGAGGTTGACGGAGGTCTTGGACTTGGATTCGACGGAGTATTCAATGTAGGTGCAACTGGTATCTACAACTTCATGATAGCTCAGCCAAACTGGACTGACAGAGGTGAGTGGGGATTCTACGCAGGTCCTGGTGCATCAGTAGGTCTCGGCCTTGGAGATGCCAACTACCTCTCACTCGGCGTAGCAGGTATGGTAGGTCTTGAGTACACATTCTGGTTCCCTCTCCAGATCTCTCTCGACTTCAGACAGCACATCGGACTCGGCTTCAACGGCCACGGCTTGTGGGCACCATCAAGCATCGGTCTCGGCGTTCGTTACAGATTCTAAGAACTCCACAGACTCAAGCATATGAGGCTGACTAAAAAGTCAATATGACTGATTAGTCAGTCTCTTTTCTATATATATGGTTGCACCGGGAGGATGATAGTGATTGCGGAGGACTCCGTTCGCTTCGCTCACTCCGGCCCCTCCCACAATCTACTTCGTCCCGCTATCGCGGAACTCGTATCTTGCGGGCCCCTCCCCCTGCCCGTGTCCGGGGGTGGACACGCCTCCTCAATCACTACCATCCTCCCCTTGGAGAGTGGATATACCAATAAAAAAAGAAGGGTGACTAAATCTCTTATTAGTCACCCTTCTTTTTTATTAATTGAAGCTATTAATGCTTGAAGTGGCGCATTCCGGTGCAGAGCATTGTGATGCCGCACTCGTTTGCCTTCTTGACAGAATCCTCATCGCGTACGCTTCCGCCTGGCTGAACGATAGCCTTGACGCCGTACTCGGCAGCGAGGGTTACTGTACCATCGAATGGGAAGAATCCGTCTGAACCGAGTACAAGAGCCTCATTCTTGATGTCCTTGCCAAGCTCCGCAAGAGCTGCTGTAGCCTGCTCAAGAGCGATCTTTGCAGATCCTACACGGTTCATCTGGCCTGCTCCTACTCCGAGAGTAGCACCGTCCTTTACAACTACGATAGCGTTTGACTTCACGTGCTTAACGATTCTCCAAGCGAAGTCGAGGTCTGTAAGCTGAGCATCGCATGGCTTAGCCTCTGTAACGCACATGTCGGCAACTACAGTCTTGGTGTCGATGTCCTGCTCCTGAACGAGGATACCTCCGTTCATGCTTACGTACATATTGTGTCCACCCTCTTCCTTGCTCATATCCACCTTGAGGAGACGGAGATTCTTCTTTGTGCAGAGAACCTCGAGAGCCTCGTCAGTGAATGAAGGAGCCATGATGATCTCAAGGAAGATAGGCTTCATGAGCTCAGCCACCTCCTTGTTAACCTCACGGTTCACAGCAACGATACCACCGAAGATGCTCACCTTGTCAGCCTCGTAGGCCTTCTTCCATGCATCAACAACGTCTGTTCCGATAGCAGCACCACATGGGTTCATATGCTTGAGGCCTACGCAGAATGGAGCGTCGAACTCACGAACGATGTTGAGGGCAGCATTTGCATCCTGGATGTTGTTGTATGAAAGCTCCTTACCGTTGAGCTGCTCAGCTGTAGCAAGCGAGAACGGAACCTTGTCGAGAGTAGCGTAGAACTTTGCATTCTGGTGCGGATTCTCGCCGTAGCGGAGGCTCTGCTTGAGGTCATACTCGAGGAAAAGCTTCTCGTTAAGACCTGCTGCCTTACGCATATATGTAGCGATCATCATGTCGTACTCTGCTGTATGAGTATATGCCTCTGCTGAAAGCTGGAGACGTGTTTCCTTTGTAGTATTGCCTGTCTCGCGGATCTCTGCGATGATCTTTGCATAGTTCTCAGGGTTGCAGACAACTGTAACGGCGCTCCAGTTCTTTGCTGCTGAACGAAGCATTGACGGACCTCCGATGTCGATGTTCTCGATCGCATCCTCCATTGTCACGTCAGGCTTTGCGATGGTCTGCTTGAACGGATAGAGGTTCACGCAAACCATGTCGATGAACTCGATGCCGTTCTCCTTGAGCTGAGCGATATGGCTGTCGAGGTCGCGGCGGCCGAGGAGACCTCCGTGCACCTTAGGGTGAAGGGTCTTCACGCGTCCGTCACAGATTTCAGGGAAACCTGTGATCTCGCTGATGTTGATAACCTTGAGTCCTGCATCCTGCAGAAGTTTCATTGTGCCGCCGGTCGCGATGATCTCCCAACCGAGCTCGACAAGCTGTGTTGCAAACTCTACAACTCCTGTCTTGTCACTTACGCTAAATAATGCTCTCATTCTGTATAGTTCTTTTTATAATTTTCTTTTAAGATTTCTCCATTCCCTCCGGTCGGTCGAAATGACAGACTAATATATGAATTCTCCGAATTCTGATCTGATGATGAGTTCCTTATGGTCGCACTCCTCTACCCTTCCTACGATCTGAGCGTCGATACCGAAGCTCTTTGAGATCTCGATGACCTGCTCCGCATGCTCAGGCGAGAGGTATACCTCAAGACGATGGCCCATGTTGAACACCTTGTACATCTCGGCCCAATCTGTGCCGCTCTGCTCGTGGATTGTCTTGAAGAGAGGTGGTACTGGGAAGAGATTGTCCTTGATCACGCGGATATTGTCTCCAACGAAATGGAGGATCTTGGTCTGTGCACCGCCAGAGCAATGAACCATACCATGAATCTCAGGTCTGAGTGCGTCAAGGAGCTTCTTCACTACCGGAGCATACGTACGTGTAGGAGAAAGAACGAGCTTTCCTGCATCGATAGGTGAACCCTCGACAGCATCTGTAAGCTTCAGGCCACCGCTGTAAACGAGGTCTGCTGGAACGCCCTTGTCGTAGCTCTCAGGATATTTCTCTGCAAGATACTTTGAGAAAACGTCATGGCGCGCACTTGTAAGACCGTTGCTGCCCATACCGCCGTTATACTCTTTCTCATATGTTGCCTGTCCATAAGAAGCAAGGCCCACGATCACGTCACCCGGACGGATGTTGGCATTGTCGATGACATCGCTGCGTTTCATACGGCATGTCACTGTAGAGTCAACGATGATGGTACGAACGAGGTCACCGACATCAGCTGTCTCTCCTCCTGTCGCATACACGCCTACGCCCATTTCACGAAGCTCCGCAAGGAGTTCGTCTGTGCCGTTGATGATCGCGCTGATCACCTCACCTGGAACGAGAAGCTTGTTGCGGCCGATTGTTGAAGAAACAAGGATATTGTCCACAGCTCCCACGCAGAGAAGGTCGTCAATATTCATGATCAACGCATCCTGAGCGATTCCCTTCCATACGGAAAGGTCGCCGGTCTCCTTCCAATAAAGATATGCGAGTGATGATTTTGTGCCGGCTCCGTCTGCATGCATGATGTTGCAGTATTCAGGATCTCCACCAAGTATATCAGGGATGATCTTGCAGAATGCCTTTGGGAAAATACCTTTGTCGATGTTCTTGATAGCGTTGTGCACATCCTCCTTGGATGCCGATACACCACGCTGCATGTACCTTTGGTTGCTCATATCAGGTCTGATTTTTAATAATTCGCAAAAATAATAAAAAAAGAGGGAGCAGTCAACAACCTACTGCTTCCCCGCCCTATATAACTGCCAGGAATTATACATATTGTGCCATATGCTGTACAGGCCTCCTATGATCGCCGTCTCCGGAGTCATGAACGTATATCCCATCCATATCGCGAAGACAGTATTTTTCTGGCCCAGAGACTGTCCCGCGGTCACTGTACGCACGGCCTTTCCTCTTGATTCGACATCAGGGCTGGCATCCGGTCTGCGTGGCTTGTATCTGCTGCCGACGAAGCGTCCCACAGCAAATTGCAACACACAGCATATCAATGAGATCAGAGCCATCATGCAAAGAAGGCCGACACTCATCGAGCTCTTCACGATAGACTTCGTCGTAACGGTTATCGCAAGGGTAAGGGCCACAGCCCACAGATAAAAGGCAAGATCAGGATATTTCAGAAGACGCTGATGGATCCTCGGAGCCAGATATCTTACCAGCCACGCCGCCATGCACGGAAGGATCAGGAGCGGGAAGATCTTAGCCACGATCATACTGAAGGCGGTCCAGAAATCCACTCCCTCAACCGGCTGGATCAGCGGAACTATGAGGGGAACAAGCACCGCCGTCACCAGATTGATCAGCACCGTATATGTGGTGATACCGGCAACATCGCCTCCCAACTTGCGCGTAACAACGGCTGCCGCTGTCGCTGTCGGACATATCAGGCAGAGCATCGCGCTTTCTATAAGCACGACCTTGTCATGATAATCGCCCGGAGATGTTCTGATTATCCATATGGCCAGCAATCCGAGAACGGTAAAAAGGCCTCCCTGGATAAGAAGAAGCCACCAATGCCATCTATGAGGCTTGAGATCCTTCGGCTCTATACGGCAGAATGTAAGAAAGAGCATTGAAAAGATCAGAAGTGGCTGAAGCACGTTCACAAGACCGCTCAGGAAGGGTCCGGCATGATGCACCGGTTCAGGCATCACATGATATAAAAGATAAATGGATGCTCCCGTCACCATGGCGATGGGCAACATCCATTCTCTTATTGTCTTTTTGATATCCATCAAGAGATTACTACTCTTCGTAGAGCTTTGTCGGATACTTGTGATTGAAGCATGCGAGACAGAGATCATCACGCTTTCCTGCCGCAAGCATTCCTTCATGAGAGAGGAACGCGAGGGAGTCTGCATCGATGAGCTTGCAGACCTGCTCCACGCTGTTTCTGTTGCTGATGAGTTCCTGAGGAGTATGCACATCGACTCCGTAGTAGCATGTGTACTTCAACGGTGCGCTGGCAATACGCACATGAACCTCGGCTGCACCGGCCTCGCGAAGCATCTTCACGATCTTCAGAGAAGTCGTACCGCGAACGATAGAGTCGTCCACGAGGACCACCCTCTTGCCCTTAACGATAGACCTTACCGGAGACAACTTCATCTTCACACCCTTCTCACGCAATGCCTGAGTAGGAAGAATGAACGTACGTCCTACATATTTGTTCTTGATGAGTCCCATCTCGTAAGGAAGTCCGCTTGCCTCCGCATAACCCTGTGCCGCACTGAGGCTCGAATCTGGAACACCGATAACGATGTCAGCATCTGCAGGTGACTCATGGAAAAGGATCTTTCCGGATTCCTTTCGATAGTTATGTACATTGCATCCCTCGATATCGCTGTCCGGACGGGCAAAATATACATACTCCATCGCACACATCGCATGACGTTCAGGCTCAGCATAGAACTGGCTGCGGATGCCATGGTGATCAATGGTAACGATCTCACCCGGCTCCACATCCCTGATATATTCCGCACCTATCACATCAAACGCGCATGTCTCGCTGGCAACGACATATCCATCACCGATCTTTCCAAGAGCGAGAGGATGGAATCCGTACTTGTCACGGCATGCATAGATACGACGGCCTGTCATCACAAGAAACGCAAAGGCACCATCAAGCATATTGAGAGCATCCTTCAACGCATGGATACGAGGCAGATCCTTGTCCACACCCTGCTTCTTGATAAGGTGAGCAAGCACCTCAGCGTCTGAAGAAGACTGGAAAAGGCTTCCCTTATCCTCGAGTTCCTCACGAAGCTGGTTATAGTTCACGATCTGACCGTTGTTGGCCATGGCGAAATCACCTGAGTTGTGGTGGAAGAGGAAAGGCTGGATGTTTTCAGTACCCTTGCAACCGGCATTGCTGTAACGCACATGACCGATTGCCATACGACCCGGGAGCTTGGTGATCTTCTGCTCATTGAACACCTCATTCACGAGTCCGTCACCTTTTACTCTATGGAACTCCCCTGTAGGGCCTACAGTTACGATTCCACATCCCTGCTGACCTCTGTGCTGAAGAGCATGCAGGCCATAATAAGCAAGGCCTGCAGCATCATCAACACCATAGATTCCAAGAACACCACATTCGTGGTGGAGCTTGTCATCCCTGTATTTGTTACACTTACACATTGGTTTTCTTATTATATATTGTGTGACTTCTGTAAGTCACAGAATGTCATTACTCTCCGCGGAAATATGCTACTGCGTTATCAAAGAGAGGCTGCTCGAGGCCCTCGTCCATGATATTCTTGAAGAGATTACCCTCGAAACGTTCTGTATGACCCATCTTACCGAGAATCTGGCCGTTACGGCTGATGATTCCCTCGATCGCATAGTATGAACCGTTAGGATTGTATGGAGACTCCATTGTGATCTCCTCATCGATAGGATCCACATACTGGAAAGCAACCTGTCCGTTCGCGAAGAGCTCCTTGGCGAGTTCCTCGTTCACAACGAACTTACCCTCACCGTGGCTGACTGCGATAGTATGGAGGTCGCCGATAGCGAAGCCCTTGAGCCATGGAGAGTTGGTAGTACCCACTCTTGTAGTCACGATCTGCGAGATATGACGGTTGATGTCGTTGCGGAAGAGTGTAGGGCTTTCCTTTGTAACCATTCCGAGACGGCCGTATGGGAGGAGACCTGACTTCACGAGAGCCTGGAATCCGTTACAGATACCGAGGATGAGGCCACCACGGTCGATAAGAGCATGGATAGCGTCAGCAATCTCCTTGTTATTCAATACATTAGCAATGAACTTACCGCTACCGTCCGGCTCATCACCTGCTGAGAATCCACCGCTGAGCATCAGGATATGGCACTCGTCGATGTTCTTCTTCATCTCTGCGATAGAGCGGAAGATGTCATCCTCAGTAAGGTTGCAGAATACGCTCATGCGAACCTCAGCACCTGCTGTGCGGAATGCCTTTGCAGAATCGTAATCACAGTTTGTACCAGGGAATACAGGGAGGTAAGCGATAGGCTTCTCTACAGGCTCGCCCTTATATTTAAGGTCTGCCTTCTTTGCCTTGTATGGCTTCACATCCTCGAGTCCTGCCGGAGCAAGCTTCTGATTATAAGCCTCTGCTGTATCTGGATAAACCTGTGCGAATCTTGCTGCGTTCACATCCATGAGCTCGAAGATATCAAACTTCTTTCCGTTGATTGTGAGCTCGCTGTCCTCTCCGTCTGTTACCTCACCGATGAGGATCGCATTCGGATAATCAAGCTCGCCTTCTGCCTCAACGAGGATAGAACCGTAGCCATAGTTGAAGAGTTCCTTCTCGTCATATGTGATCTTCGCGTCAAGTCCGTTACCGAATGACATCTTACAGATAGCCTCTGCGAGACCACCGAAGCCAAGAGCATATCCTGAAACGATCTTCTCAGCCTGGATCTGCTCTGTCACATATTTCCAGTTAGCCTTAAGCTGCTCAACGTCAGGCATATAGTTAGCAAGTGGAGTATGCTTGATGAGATAAAGTCTGTTGCCCTCGAACTTGAGTTCAGGAGAGATCACAGTCTCAGCATCAACTGTTGTGATACCGAATGCCATGAGCATAGGAGGTACGTTGATGTTCTCGAATGTTCCGCTCATGGAGTCCTTACCACCGATTGAAGGAAGGCCGAACTCAACCTGCATCTTGAGAGCACCCATGAGAGCCGAAAGTGGCTTACCCCATGACTTGCGGTCTGTCATGCGCTCGAAATACTCCTGATATGAGAAACGCATCTTCTCATATGAAGCACCGGCAGCCACGACCTTCGCACATGCCTCTACCACTGCGTATGCCGCTCCATGGTATGGGCTCCAGCTTGCGATGAACGGGTTGTAACCGAAGGCCATGATCGAAGCTGTGTCAGTATATCCGTCTGTAGGAAGCTTCTGTACTGAAACCTGAGTCTCTGTAGTCTGGAGCATACCTCCGAACGGCATGAGGACTGTAGAACGTCCGATTGTAGAGTCGAACATCTCGATGAGACCCTTCTGTGAAGTCACGTTAGGATCCTGGAGATTGTTGAAGATCTTCTCCTTGAGATCCTCACCCTCGACTGTTCTCTCGAACGGATTCTTCTCCTCGACAGCACCAACGGTAGCCTTTGCATAATGCTTCGCTCCTGCACTGTCGATGAACTCACGTGAAAGGTCAACGATGACCTTGTCACCATAGAACATACGCATGCGCTTTCTGTCTGTAACGTCAGCAACGTATGTAACCTCGACATTCTCGCTTGCGCAGTATGCCATCATGGCATCCTTGTCCTTAGCCTCGATCACAACGGACATACGCTCCTGAGACTCGCTGATAGCAAGCTCGGTAGAGTTAAGTCCGCTGTACTTGGTCGGAACTCTGTCAAGATATATGTCAAGACCCTCGGTAAGCTCGCCGATAGCCACGCTGACACCGCCGGCACCGAAGTCATTTGATTTCTTGATAAGCTTTGTCACCTCAGGACGACGGAAAAGCCTCTGAAGCTTTCTCTCCTCAGGTGCATTACCCTTCTGAACCTCACTTCCGCAAGTCTCGAGAGACTCCTCAGTGTGCTCCTTTGAAGAACCGGTAGCTCCGCCGACTCCGTCACGGCCTGTACGGCCACCGAGAAGGAGGACTACATCACCAGGAGCCGGACTCTCGCGACGAACGCTGTCAGCCTTCACTGCTCCTACTACCGCACCTACCTCAAGACGCTTAGCAACATATCCCTCGTGATATACCTCACGTACATGGGTTGTTGCGAGACCGATCTGGTTACCGTAGCTTGAATAGCCATGGGCGGCCTTGCGGCTGATGATGCTCTGCGGAAGCTTTCCAGGGATAGTGTCGGCTACAGGAAGGTAGATGTCACCTGCACCTGTCACACGCATCGCCTGATACACATATGCACGGCCTGAAAGCGGGTCACGGATAGCACCGCCGAGACATGTAGCTGCACCACCGAACGGTTCGATCTCTGTAGGGTGGTTGTGAGTCTCGTTCTTGAACTGAAGGAGCCACTTCTCTGTAGTCATTTCTCCCTCATCATTCACTATATCTACATCAACATAGATGCTGCATGCATTGTTCTCCTCGCTGACCTCCATGTCATCAAGAAGACCCTTTGCCTTGAGATAACGCGCACCGATACATGCCATATCCATGAGGTTCAAGCCCTTATGCTCACGGCCAAGCTCCTGGCGGATCTTCATGTAGAGGTTGAGCGTACCGTCGATCTCTTCCTTCATGAAAGACTCCTCTACATTGATATCCTCGAGTTCGGTAGTGAATGTAGTATGGCGGCAATGGTCGCTCCAATATGTATCAAGGATACGGAGCTCTGTCTCTGAAGGGTCACGGCCTTCTGCCTTGAAGTAGTTCACAACCTCGCGGAGGTCGTCAGCATTCATGGCAAGACCCATCTTCTTGCAATATGGAGCAAGCTCCTCTTCTGCAAGAGCTGTAAGACCTTCGAGAACAGGAACAGGAGTAACCTCCGGCTGCTCCATTGCTGTAAGCTTCGAAAGGTCCTTTACACGTGACTCGACAGCATTGATGTAATACTTCTTGATCTTCTCCACAACCTCATCCGATGTGTCTCCAGGAAGGATGATGAGCTTCGAGCTCTTGATGCTTACCTGAGCGGATGGGTCGATAAGACGTACGCAGTCTACAGCCGAAGCTGCACGCTGGTCAAACTGGCCTGGAAGGTACTCCACGGCGATATATTTCACACCAGACAGGTCACACTCGTCAGTAACGCTGTCGGTAACGATCTCTCCGAACACGCTGTAACGGCTCTTCTCGAGGAGATCCTCTGAGAAACCGAAGAGGTCATAAACATTAAGGTAACGCAGCGACGGAAGCTCAAGCTGAAGGTTTTCGTTCAGCTCGCTGAGGAGGCTGCGTGCCTCTACCTGAAATTCAGGATACTTTTCTACGTAAATGCGATAGTTGCTCATATCTTAGTTAGATTGTTGCGTCAAGTACTTTCTGTGTCTGTTCCTTTCTGAACTGATCAAGCTTTGCAGCGAGTGTCTCGTCTGTAAGGGCAAGGATCTGTGCAGCGAAAAGGCCGGCATTCTTAGAGCCGTTGATAGCCATTGTAGCGACAGGGATTCCTGCTGGCATCTGCACGATTGAAAGGAGCGAATCCATTCCTCCGAGAGCCTTGGTCTGGATAGGAACTCCGATGACCGGCACGGTAGTCATACCTGCAACGACACCGGCAACATGGGCCGCTCCGCCTGCTCCGGCAATGATTACACCGATTCCGTTGTCCTTTGCCGACTTGGCGAACTCACACATGAGATCCGGAGTTCTGTGGGCGCTGATGACCTTCTTTACAACCTCAACCCCGAAGCCTTCGAGGACATTGATTGCCTGCGACATGATCTCAAGGTCGCTGGTCGAACCCATGATGATAGCTACTTTCATATTTTCTACCTTATTACTTTATTGAACATTAGTTAACTCATTCCATTTTTCAAGGGCGTGGGGGCATATGAAAATATGACCACGTTACCCTTTCCCTAAATCCCTTTCCTCGGGAAAGGGACTTCCCATCGCTTCGCTCCAGGATCCACAGTACCGTTCATACCATTAATCCCGGACCATTTTTCAAGGGCGTGGGGGCATATGAAAATATGACCACGTTACCCTTTCCCTAAATCCCTTTCCTCGGGAAAGGGACTTCCCATCGCTTCGCTCCAAGATCCACAGTACTAGTCAGACCATTTATCCCGGACCATTTTTCAAGGGCGGACTGGCATATGAAAATGTCTCGCGCCTTTTCATACAAGGTACAAATATAGTGAAAATTTTACTACTTTTGTGGTAGTTGTAAACAAATAAGAGATGAAAGAATTAAAGTGCCCGAAATGTGGAAGCGTATTCACTGTCGACGAGGCGGATTACGCATCTATTTTAAACCAGGTCAGAAACGCCGAATTTGAAGCAGACCTGCAGAAGAGACTCGAAGAATTGAAAGGAAGACAGGAAGCCGAGCAGAAGGCCAAAGACGCCTTGACAAGAGAAGACTTCGGACGCAAGATTCAATCTAAAGAATTGGAAATCAACAACAAAGAACAGGAGATCAACCGACTTAAGGCGAAACTTCAGGGATTCGAAGACATGAAGACCCTTGAGCTTTCCAATGCTCTCGCTGCCAAGGAGCTCATCATATCCGGACTCAAGAGCGACATCAGCAGAAGCGCCGCCGACAAGGAAAACGCCATCCTGAAGGCAAGGGACGAAATGAAGGCGACAATTGGAGAAAAAGAGAAGGAGATCGCTGACCTCAGGATGATGAACACCCTCGCACAGAGCCAGTCGCAGCTGGAAAAGAATGCCATAAAGGAAGAATATGAGGCAAAGCTCAGACTCGCACAGGAGCAGGTGGACTATTACAAGGACATGAAGATAAAGATGTCGACAAAGATGGTGGGCGAAAGCCTCGAAGCCCATTGCGCGACAATCTTCAACGGTACCATGCGTCCGATGTTCCCATATGCATACTTCGAGAAGGACAACGACGCTTCCGGAGGAAGCAAGGGCGATTTCATATTCCGCGATTATGAGGACGGAATGGAGTATGTGTCCATCATGTTCGAGATGAAGAACGAGATGGAAGACACGGCCCACAAGCACAAGAATGAGGATTTCTTCAAGAAGCTGGACGCAGACAGGACAGCGAAGAAATGTGAATACGCAGTCCTGGTATCCCTCCTCGAACCGGAGAACGAACTGTACAACAACGGAATAGTCGATGTATCTTACAGATATCCAAAGATGTACGTGATCCGCCCTCAGTTCTTCATGCCGCTGATCACCCTGCTTGTCAACGCATCTAAGAAATCCATCGAATATCAGAAGGAGCTGGCAGTTGCGCGCAGCCAGTCTGTGGACGTGACCAACTTCGAGGCCAAGCTGGTGGAATTCAAGGAGAAGTTCGGCAACAACTACCGTCTCGCAAGCGAGAAGTTCCGCAAGGCCATCGACGAGATCGACAAGTCCATCGCGGCCCTGCAGAAAACCAAGGACGCCCTTCTCAGCTCCGAAAACAACCTGCGTCTGGCCAACGACAAGGCCGAGGGTCTCACCATCAAGAAGCTCACCTATAAGAACCCTACGATGAAGGCGAAGTTCGATGAAGCACGCGCTGCATCCGGCGCCGACGATCAGGAAAGCGAAATCTGATATCTGGCCGGGCAGAGAGGACACACCGCCACGGCACCTCCATACTGAACGATTGCCACGAAGTACATGTTTTGTATTGCCTTATGTACTTCGTGGCAAGTGTTTTTCGATTTCAGACCATTTCCCGGCCACGAAGTACACATACACCTGTTTTCCATTTACTTCGTGGCAGACTCTTTAGAGCACCAGGCATCTTTTTATCTGGGCTTCGGGCAAACGGTATCGCGAATGCAGCATATTGGCAAGGAAAATCTTCGTCTCGCGTGGAGCCAGATATACAGATCCGACTCCCAGCCCGGGAAGCAATTCATTATCTATCATTTCACATAACTGAATGTCAGTCATCGCCTTATAGTCTGAGCGTCCTTTCTCATTCGCAAGCATCTGTCGAAGCTTGTCAGAAGACGATCCTGGCTCTATCATATCCAAGGAAACAGGAGAAATGTTCAGATTGTCTTTTTCCTGCTCCCTTATCCACTCCTCTCCCGACAAACGGTTCATGTAGTACAGATAAGACCTCGGGGTCATGAACAAATGCTCTACATCCGGCACGTCGATCACGGTTTCCCTGAGTATAAGCCCGCTTGAATCCATCTTATACCCTGGCGGACATTTGACATGAGCCGGAAGATACAGATATTGCCTGGACTCCGGAAGCAACACAGCCTCCTGCGCGAAACCCAATTCCTTACTGAAAAACGACCTGGCAGAGGAATGTCTGTATCCGAACGGAGTCGCAGCCAGACCATGATGGAGCGCATTTCTCAAAACATAGCTTAACGTGGCAAGAATATGATACATGCCATCAACTACTGTAATGAACGGGAACTTTTCACCCAGCCGCCCCTTCCTGGAGTACTTCTCATTGAAATACCGCGAATATGCATATCTCTGAATATGGAGCAGGTCCTTCGGACATGTACTGCGGACGCATTCATGGAAATGCGTGGACATGATCGACTCTGCCATAAGGTCCGATCCGGTTGCGGCAATCGCCAAAGCCAGACAATTGAAACAATACGCATAGTCTTCCTCGCTACGGCAGTACGCCTCCTCCCCTGCCGAGAGACAAATATGATAAGTCTTCTTTTTCATGACCACAAAGTTTCGAAGAGATATCCGTTGAATGAAAATTTCAACGGATAATTACAGAAATCGGCCTTACAGACATCTGGGAGCATGATTCCAAGGAGTAAATTTGTTTGCTTTTTGTAAAAAACGGAACAAAATTTCCGTCTTTGCCACGAAGTCAAAGTTTTATTAGCGATCTTGTACTTCGTGGCAAAGAAACACACCATAGCACACCGAAGGCGACCACGAAGTACACGGATACCAGTTACAATAGACTTCGTGGCATACAGGAGAAGACTTCCGGAACACACAGGAGAACACTTCCGGGACATTCCAAGAAAACACTTTCCGGAACATACAGGAGATCGCTTCCGGAACGATTAGAAAGAAAATGCGCAAAAGAGTGGATTTTCAAAGGGTTCTATGAGTAATTTCATTATATTTGCAGATTGCAAATTCATTAGAATTATGAGAGAATTATATATAACCAATTCCCTTTCGAGAAAGAAAGAGATCTTCAAGCCGATAAACGAGGGTCATGTAGGACTTTATGTCTGCGGCCCGACAGTATACGGCGATGCGCATCTGGGACACGCACGCCCAGGTGTGACTTATGATGTGTTTGTAAAACTGCTCAAGCATCTTGGATACAAGGTGCGCTATGTCCGCAACATCACCGACGTGGGACACCTTGAGCACGATGCTGACGAGGGCGAGGACAAGATCGCAAAGAAGGCACGTCTGGAGCAGCTCGAGCCTATGGAGGTCGTACAGAGATGTACGCTTGCATACCATGAGGCCATGCGCCAGCTCAACGTTGCCCCTCCTTCGATCGAGCCACGCGCTTCGGGACACATCATCGAGCAGATCGACCTCGTGAAGAAGATCCTCGATGCGGGATATGCATACGAGAGCAACGGATCGATCTATTTCGACGTACTCAAATACGACGCAGACCACAAGTACGGCATCCTTTCAGGCCGCACACTGGACGAGGTCAAGGAAGGCACACGCGACCTCGACGGACAGCAGGACAAGCGTGCCTCATATGACTTCGCCCTTTGGAAAAAGGCATCTCCGGAGCACATAATGCGCTGGCCTTCACCATGGAGCGACGGATTCCCAGGCTGGCATCTCGAGTGCTCGGCGATGAGCGAGAAATACCTCGGCAAGGAGTTCGACATCCATGGCGGCGGTATGGACCTCCTCTTCCCGCATCATGAGTGCGAGATAGCTCAGAACACTGCGTCTCGCGGATGCAGCGGGGTGAAGTACTGGATGCACAACAACATGATCACCATCGAGGGCAAGAAGATGGGTAAGTCACTCGGCAACTTCATCACCCTCCCAGAGCTCTTCGCAGGAAAGCATGAGAAACTCGCTCAGGCATACACGCCTATGACCGTACGCTTCTTCATCCTCCAGGCACATTATCGCGGAACCCTCGATTTCAGCAACGAGGCGCTCCAGGCTGCCGAAAAGGGTCTGAAGAGGATCATGCAGGCTGCCAAGGACCTCCGTTCGCTTGCTTCAGCAGCTGGGGTTTCAGGAGCTCCTGCACTCGCATACGGAGAGTTCGTTTCTGCGATCGCACCAGACACCGTCATCGCTTCCAATCCTGAGGTAAAGGCAGCGGTAGAGGGCGCATACGAGGCTCTCTGCGACGACCTCAACACTCCTATCGCCCTCTCGCATGTATTTGATGCTGTACGTATCATCAACACCGCAAAGGACAAGAAGATGACCCTTGATGCATCTGATTATAAGGCCCTTACAGACCTCTTCGACAATATCGTAGCAGGAGTTCTCGGACTTCGTGACGAGGAGAGCGAAGGCGGAAAGGCAGTACAGACAATCGACGGTCTGGTGAACATGGTCCTCGAGCAGAGAAAGGCAGCAAAGGCAGCAAAGGACTGGGCTACCAGCGACAAGATAAGAGACGACCTCAAGGCCCTCGGCATCCTGATCAAGGACGGCAAGGACGGCACAGAATGGACATTGGAGTAGTATGAAGTTCATTTCATGGAATGTAAACGGTCTCAGAGCCGTATGTGGGAAAGGCTTCGCGGACATATTCACGGAGCTGGACGCCGACTTCTTCTGCCTTCAGGAGACCAAGCTTCAGGAAGGACAGATCGACCTTGACTTCCTCGGATACAAGTCTTACTGGAACTATGCAGAAAAGAAGGGCTACTCAGGCACTGCGATATTCACTAAGCACGAGCCTCTGTCCGTTACATATGGCATCGGAGTCGATGAGCATGACCACGAAGGCCGTACAGTGACTCTCGAGATGGAAGACTTGTTCCTCGTATGCGTGTATGTTCCTAATTCTCAGGACGGTCTGAAGAGGCTCGACTATAGGATGACATGGGAGGACGCATTCAGAGCATACCTCTGTGGGCTGGCTGAGAAAAAAGGAGTCATCGTATGCGGAGACCTGAACGTAGCGCATAAGGAGATAGACCTGAAGAATCCGAAGTCCAACAGGATGAACGCCGGATTCACCGACCAGGAACGTGAGAAGTTCACAGCCCTTCTGGACGCCGGCTTCATCGATACATTCCGTCACTTCTATCCTGACCAGACTGATATATACTCATGGTGGTCATACCGTTTCCAGGCCCGTCAGAAGAACGCAGGCTGGCGTATCGACTACTTCGTGGTATCAGAGAATCTGCGCGACAGGCTCGAAGGTGCGAAGATCCATACGGAGATCTTCGGTTCCGACCACTGCCCGGTCGAGCTGACATTGAAATAAACCTTACACTATAGGAAACAATAAAGGGACTTCGATATTATCGAGGTCCCTTTATTGAACTATTACCCTATTATTAACAACTAAACTAACCGTGATCAATCTTTTGCAAAGCGCGTGCCAAAGCCGGAATTGAATCTACTTTTTTAATGCCTCATATGCATATGAACCTGCGCCGAAAAGAATCTGAGTTATAGCCTGAGATGTATGTGAGAGGGTTGCATAGATGATACCGATTTCAGTAGGTACACCGTATATGCCTGATAGTGCGAGACTTATGATGAAATGAAATGCCCCGATTCCGCCCGGCACCGGCACAGCGAAGCCAAGGCCTCCGACGAGGGAGATGAACAGTGCATCGATCAGATCAAGATGATCAAGGAATGGAGCCGCCCACATGGTACTTGCCGCCATGAGCCAATAGGTCATCCATATGAAGGCGGTATATGCAAAGAACAGCCATTTACGCTCCATCTTAAGGCAGCTTGCAAAGCCTTGCAGAATGCCTCTGAATATGCCCCAGACCTTGCTGCATACAGGATTGGTATCCCTGAAACGCCAAAGGGCATAGCAACCGGCCGATCCGGCAAGGGCAAGAAGCGCAACGATCCACCAGATGCTGAAATCAAGTCTCTGCGACATCGGAGTCCATATCTGCTCCATGAAGAAGCCGCCGAAGCGGTCGAATCCTCCCACTACCACTACAACAAGAAGCAGGAGCATGACAAGCAACTCCCAGCTGCGCTCCAGCACTACCGTACCGAGCACCTTGTCATATGAAGCCTTCTTATGTTCGGGATTATCAGCAGATACAGGCACGGACCTGCGGGTAATCACGCCGCAACGGATGAACTCTCCGATACGAGGAAAGACGAAGTTGGAAATGTTACCGATATTGACGCCATTGAAAGCGGTGATGCGCGTGATGCTGTCATCGATCGGCAGAAGCAGCTGACGCCAGCGCACGCCTCTGAGCCAGAAGGCGAATGAACCTGCAGCCATCGAGAGGATGATGAATTCCCATCTGCAGGATTTCAATCCTTCGATAAAGTCTGCCCATTCCACATCTCTGAACGAAAAGTAGAGAAGTACGAAGGCCAAGGCCGCCGAAACAGCATATTTGATTATTTGTGACGCTTTTTTACTCATATTATTCCATGTCTGCATCAGACAGGCTGCAAATTTATCCAAAAGTTTGCTAACTTTGTTTGTTTTATAAGCAAAAAGGGAATTATGGCATCTATTTTAGGCATTGGAAACGCTCTGACCGACATCCTGGCAGTCCTTCCGGACGATACTCTTCTCAATGAGTTTCATCTTCCTAAGGGAAGCATGCAGCATGTCGACATGGAGACCGGAGACAAGATCTGGAAGACACTCAAGCCGATGGGCGTGGAACTGGTGGCAGGAGGATCGGCAGCCAACACCATCGCTGGTACAGCGATATTCGGCATGGATTCCGGATTTATCGGAAAGGTAGGTGACGATGATCTTGGACATCTTTTCAAGAGCGACCAGGAGCAGTACGGCATCAGGTCAACGCTTCTTAAGGGAGTGCATTCATCCGGCAGAGCCATGGTGTTCATCACAGCCCCTAATGCAGAAAGGACATTCGCGGTATACCTCGGAGCAGCTCTTGAGCTTGTTCCTGAAGACCTCAAGCCTGAGTACTTTGAAGGCTATGACTATTTCCATATTGAAGGATATCTCGTTCAGAATCAAGCGACTATACGCAGAGCGGTAGAGCTTGCAAAAGCTGCAGGATGCATCATTTCCCTTGACATGGCATCGTATAACGTAGTGGAGTCGAACAACGCATTCCTGCACGACCTCGTAGAGAACTATGTGGACATCGTGTTCGCAAACGAAACAGAGGCCAAGGCATTCACTCAGCTCGAGCCTCGTGAAGCGCTTGACGAAATAGCACGTTCTTGCAAGATCGCTGTCGTGAAGGTCGGAAAGGACGGATCCATGGTCAAGAGCGGCGAGGACTACCATTTCATAAAATCATGGCCTGCACAGCCGGTCGATGCGACTGGAGCCGGAGACACATACGCAGCCGGATTCCTTTATGCACACTCTCTCGGCATGCCGCTTCAGGTTTGCGGAGAAATCGGTTCAATAATAGCAGCAAAGGTTGTGGAAGTCGTGGGTACCAAGATCGACATTCCGCGCTGGAAGGCCGCAAAGAAGGAAATACGCGAACTCATCGCAGCAAACACCTCGGAAGCATGAACATTTTAGACACAATCCTTGCGGCATTCCGCAAGAGGAAGATCAAGAAGTTCCTCAGCGACGTCCCTACCGGGCTCAGACCTCTCAGAGAGATCTCGACAGTCAATGTGATCGTGGATGTTGAGGAGCCGGGATTTGATGTGCTCAAGGAAGATGTCCTTGCATGGGGCCGCGCCAACAGCCTCAAGGTCAACATCTATTTCTTTGATTTCAGAAGGCTCGGCAAGGAAGAACTGCTTCTCACCAGCATCAACACCACCATCCTCAAGAAGGAGCTCGACTGGATGGGTACACCGGAGTTCAGTAAGGTGGGAGCGCTCATGTATGAGCCAAGCGACCTTCTCATATCCCTCATAGATAACGGAGACTACCCTATCGAATTCTTGAGCAAATGCTCGAAGGCACGTTTCAAGATCGGACGCTACCCGTTTGAAGGTCATGCATTTGACATGATCATCGTCGGCAACCCGACGGAGGACCTCAGGTCGGATGCGCGCAGGATTTTTGCAGCCATGACAGAATTCATAAAAAGGATAATGTAAGGAATGAAAGGATTCGCAAAGAACATAATGGTGGCGGTCAAGGGCGCGTGCATGGGCGCAGCTGACGTCATCCCTGGAGTATCCGGTGGAACAATAGCCTTCATCATGGGCATATACGACGAATTTGTCGGCTCATTGGCCTCGGTCAACGGCGAGGCTGTACGTCTGCTTCTCAAAGGTCAGTTCAAGGCATTCTGGAAACATATCAACGGCAGCTTCCTGCTTTCGCTTGTAATCGGTATCGGCATCAGCGTCGTAGCTCTCGCAGGACTCATGCAGCATCTGCTTGAATGGTACCCGATCCAGACATGGGCCTTCTTCTTCGGCCTGATCGTCGCCTCCTCGATATTCATTCTCAGAGGCATATCAGGATGGGGATGGCGCGAAGTTCTGACGCTCATCTTCGGAATATTGCTCGGCGCGGTCGTATGTACCCTCTCGCCTACCCAGACCCCGAATGCACTCTGGTTCATCTTCCTAAGCGGAGCCATCGCGATATGTGCAATGATCCTTCCGGGCATTTCAGGCAGCTTCATCCTTTTGATCCTGGGAAAATACCAGTTCATAATGGGAGTAATCTCTGACCTGGTCTCAGGCGTCAACTTCGGACAGAACCTATTGATTTTAAGCACTTTCGGAGTCGGAGCCATCGTAGGTATACTCTCTTTCTCGAAGTTCCTGCACTGGCTTCTTGCCCGTTGGCAGAAACCGACGATGCTTGTCCTCGCAGGCTTCATCATCGGTTCACTCGTGAAGGTATGGCCATGGAGCAACAAAGACGCAATCGTATGCTCGCAGTTCGCCGGAGCATCCACTCTTGAAGAGACGATGTCAGCCGTTCAGGGCTCAGGACTCGGTCCTGATGCAGCACAGGAGATCTTTGACACCACGATAGCCCGTTATGTCGATCACATCGACCCTATGATAGGCTCGGCAGTCATCTTCGCCCTCATCGGTTTCTTCCTCGTGACCGGCATTGAAATAGCAGGTAAGGTCATAGCTAAAAGAAAAGCGGCATAATCATTGGATTTCAGTCTGTAAACGAACTTCAACAGACTGAAAGATGAAAAGCTTGGCTATCCGCTGCCTTGCCACCGCTCTCCCGCTGGCCGCAGCCACATCAACAATCACCTCCTGCATCTTCGATGTACCGGTCGAAGATGGATTCTTCCACACGAATTGGGCTTCTTCCGAAGAACCATTCGAAGATCTCACCATCGAATTCATTTGCGACAACTGCATCATTGCCAAGGCATCAGACGCCATCGGATCGACCGGAACATATGATCCTCAAGGAGATACAGTATTCTTCGTCGGCCTTCACCTTGAATATGCCGACGTCATCGTAGTCATCGAAGAAGCCCACCGCACAAACAACATGCTGATGATCAGCTGGCACTACTCCGGCTCCCCGGTCTCCTACTCCACCCGCCTCCACCGGCTCAAATAAGAAGCAGGCATAAGCTTTCAAGCCTCTCCAACAACAATTTCCGGACTTTTCCACACTTTTGTTTGTCAATTCCAAGAATTTGGCTTATATTTGCACCCTCAAAAATTACGGATCGGTTCGGTAGCTCAGTTGGATAGAGCAACAGCCTTCTAAGCTGTGGGTCTTGGGTTCGAATCCCAACCGAATCACGATAAAGCAAAAGCGCAACCTCATGAGGTTGCGCTTTTTTGTTTTCCGGAGAGCGTCGAAAGCTCGCTTTCGAAAGCGAAGACGGAAAACAAAAAAGCAGGCATCTGCACTTGCAGATGCCGCTTTTGCTTCGTTCGATGATGGCCCGCGGAGGAAGGGAAAACGGAGCGAAGCGACGTAATCCCAACTAAACCGAATCACCAGAAACAGCCTCTCAGATGCCTGAGAGGCTTATTTTTTACAACTTGGACAACATTTGGACAACATCTGTCGACTATGATTAGACATAGCGTGATAGATCTTATTATGGTAGAGAGTGCGGATTTGTCAGATTCTATTACTTTACAAGATCATAAAATCGTTTTAGATCAGGAGCCCTGTACGTTGTCTATATTTGCTTATAGATCGAATCTTTTTAGAACTTCTTAGATCTCGCATAATTTCTTTATCAAACAATATAGTTGGTGTTAATTTCTCAACAGATAATGATAAAATAGCTTTTTTCAAATCTACGTCAACGTTATTATGCACTATAGATTTCCTACGCTTATTTACATTGGTATTGGTATGTGGGATATTAGACTTAGGCGATATCTGTCTGTTTATTTTCTTCAATCTACGAGACAGAAAAAGAATAATATTAGAATCTATCGCATGGATAATTGATAACATAAAACTATCAAGATTCTCATAGGCAGTATCAATTAGAATATCTTTTGAACCTAATTCTTCTCGTATTGTATCGACAGACTTTCCGTGGGGATCTATCCTTATTCCTAACATAATTCTAGGTTTTGTTTTGGAATTACTGATACATAAATCCCATTCTTGCCTTGCATTTGTTCCAAATTCATTTTTGATAAGGAATATGACATAGTCAGATTTCAGAATCTGCTTATTAAATATTTCTTGCGGAGTTAATTTCTTTCCATTTTTTGTCTTCAAAAAGCTAAGCCAATCTACTAATTCAAAATCTACGACATCCTTGAAAGTCCAATTATAACGAGATAATGCTACATATAAATCTTGTTCATCCTGCTTCATATTTGACGAATAACAAAAGAAAACTTTTATTGTTATTAATTTAGTTTTAGGAGGTTTCATATAATGCTTATTACATTAACTAATTATGATAGATTATTCGAAGAGTACAGTTTGTATTTCAACTATATCGGACGAAGGCAGGATATCCACTAAATTGAAGCAGAAAGAATAGTAAGAGATATCTTCTCATTGTAAGATTAATATATAGTAAATGTTTTTGCCTTCAAGCAAACATCTTCATACCATATTTCGATTCTATAGGCTCCAGCATCCCAATGTCCTTTTGTACGACCACCCCAACCTTGTAAGATTTCTGTATTCTCACCACTATAAACATATAACGATTTCTCCTGAGAAAAACCTTTAGGAGATGAGGTTCCAGTACTTAATGTTCCATTGGGATTATACCATTTTATTTTCAGTGAAATTGAAGCCCCTGATTTAACTCCAGTATAAGTTATTTTGGGGGTTAAGAACATGGTTGTATTGCTATGTATAGTATATCCATAATCTGTATATACATTTCTATCATAGTCTGTATTACCTATTTCAATCTTAGATATCTTAATTGGATAAGTATTCTTAAATATGTCAAAATCATCTTGGATTTCCTTTAATGAAGCATTCAGATTTGATATTTCCTTATCCTTTCTATTTATGATGCTTTCTTGGGTTGAAATAGCCTGATTCTTATTCCCAATAACTACATTTAAAGAATCAATCGAGACATCCCGGCTTCTTAAAACGCTACGCAGTTCATTCACATTCTGATTAAAAGAAACTATAGCAATCAATCCGACAGCAACTAGTAGAGACAATATAATTACCCATTTATATTGTTTTTTCTGACGTTTAAGTGACTCTATCTCTGATTCAAGTCCGTTCTTCTGAACCACCAATTGCTCTTTCTCTGTATTTAACCTAAGTATTGTTTGGGAGAAACTAGATGGCGAAGTATTTTCCATCGTGACAACCACATTGTGATAATGTCTCAATGCTTCTGTTATCTTCGCTTTATCATCATCATTGAAAGCAAGAGCAATCTTGCTAGTCAAAGGAACTGACAAATCTTCTGGTGGAAGTTGCTCCCAAAATAACGGGCGTCTTTCCAAATCATCCTTTATATCTCTGAAAATATTGTCTATTTCCGCTGCTTCAGTTGCAAAACTGACAACATTCTTACGAATCTG
>JAZRQM010000027.1:0-4310 GCA_045649795.1 Candidatus Cryptobacteroides sp.
TCACTCAAGGTTACCCTCAAGGATGGTTCATTCCACCCAGTGGACTCAGACCAGCTCTCATTCGAGCTCGCTGCACGCCTTGCATTCCGTCACGCTTGCCCTAAGGCTAAGCCGGTTCTCCTCGAGCCTATTATGAGCCTCGAAGTTGTTACTCCAGAGGATTATATGGGAGACATCGTAGGTGACCTCAACCGCCGTCGTGGACAGATCAACGCAATGGACTCAACTCTCGGAGCACGTATCGTTAAGGCATACGTTCCACTCGCAGAGCAGTTCGGTTACGTAACTATCCTCCGTACTATCTCTTCTGGACGTGCTACCAGCACAATGTCATTCGACCACTATGCAGAGGTTCCAGCAGGACTCGCTAAGGAGGTTATCGAGAAGAGTGGCTACAAGGCTGACGATGACGAATAATTGTTTAACAGAATTCAACGAAATTTGATATGAGCCAGATAATCAGAATTAAACTCAAATCATTCGATCATATGCTTGTTGACAAGTCGGCAAAGAAGATCGTTGAGACAGTTTCGGCTACAGGTGCACGTGTAAACGGTCCTATTCCGCTTCCTACTCACAAGAAGACCTTCACTGTAAACCGCTCGACTTTCGTAAACAAGAAGTCACGTGAGCAGTTCGAGCTCAACTCTTTCTGCCGTCTTCTTGACATTTACGATTCAACTCCTAAGACAGTTGACGCTCTCATGAAGCTTGAGCTTTCTTCAGGTGTTGAGGTTGAAATCAAGCTCAACTAATCGAAAAAAGTATTATATTTGCAGTACGGTTCAGCACCGTCTGAACCGTACGCAAATTAGTTCTTTAATAAGTTTGGTCCCATAGCTCAGTTGGTTAGTAGCACCTGACTCATAATCAGGGGGTCGCAGGATCATGCCCTGCTGGGACCACAAAAGTCCGATATCTTTATGATGTCGGACTTTTTGTTTTATATGTATCTGACGAAGATTTTCACTATCTTCGCAGCCTCTATGAATATACTTCTTACAATATTAGGACTTATCTCTCTTGGACTGGGCATTCTGGGGGCCTTTCTGCCTGTCCTGCCGACTACGCCTCTGCTTCTGCTTGCAGCAGCTCTGTTCCTGCGTGGAAACCGAAGACTGTATGATTGGCTGATGAATCATCCCAAGCTCGGTCCGTATATATCCAATTTCCTCAAGCATAAGGCAATCCCGCTGAGGGTCAAGGTCATTGCGATCTCGACCTTATGGATCACCCTTCTGTATTGTGCGATTTTCCTTGATGTACATATGATATTACGCCTGTGCTTCTTGGCGATAGCGACAGGCGTAACGATTCATATCTTGTCTTATAAGACGCTGGACGGTAAGGATAAGTAAGACTATCTCTTCCTTCTTCTCATGGCGTATCTGCGCCTTCTGTACCTCTTTTTGGTGTATTTTACGATTACAGCGGCGATCAGGCCCGCAAATACGAGGCAGATCAGGATGTATGTCCATGCAGAAGAACTGTCTCCCTTTACGCGTGACCACATCTTGAGAAGCTCCTCAGTGCCTCTGTCGTGCATCATGGCGCAGCGCTCAATGATGTTCTTTTCAGGATACATTACAGGGTTGATGCATACGCTGTCGGCCTGGGCGCCGAAGAAATAGCTTGCATCGATAGGCTCGAACTCTTCCGGATTGCTAATGCTCTCGAGGATTTCATCTCCTCCGATGGCACTTACATATCCGGTCATATCCATGTTTCTGAGGGCATTCTCCGGCTTGCACATGAAGTTTATGAAATATCTTGCAGCCTTTATGTTCTTCGCATATTTAGGGATCACCCATCCGTCAAACCACACGGCGCTTCCGGTCTCCGGGATGGCGTATCTGAGATCCATTCCTATGTCGGCAGCCTCGTCTATGGCCCACTGTGCGTCACCGCTCCATGTAAGGTTGATCCATGCAAGTTCCTTGGTCATCTGCTCCTTTCCGAAGTCAGCCTCCCAGCCGCATACGGATTCCTTGAATGAATTGAGATAGTCCTCCACGAGCTTGATCGACTCTTCGGAAGTGTCGAACGAAATCTTCTCTATGCTCTTTTCTCCTGCGTCAATGGCCTCTTTGTTCAACGCTACGAGCAAAGAGGTATATACATCCCTGAAGGCATCCTTCATGAGCACCTTGCCCGAATAAGCAGTGTTTCTGAGCACATCCCAGCTTTTTACTTCCTCGTCCGGAATGTATTTGGGATTGTATGTCATTCCCACTGTTCCCCACATGTATCCGACGCTGTAGTCGTTTGCGTTCTTTCCGTTTCCTTCGATCTGGTTGAACTTCTCCACGATGTATGGAGCTACATTACCGATATAGTCAGGAGTCTCGCCGAAATCCCTCTCCAGAGGAAGGAGAAGGTCATTTGCAAGCATTCTCTCGATGATATAGTCTGACGGACATACGACGTCATAGTCTTCGTGACCAAGCTCGATCTTCGAAAGCATGGTCTCGTTGATGTCGAAGGTCTGGTAGATGATCTCCACAGGCTCTCCTGTCTGCTCCTCATACCATATCTCGAACTCATCGATGAGCTCTTCGTCGATGTAGTCGGCCCAGTTATAGACCTTAAGAATATGCTCCCTGTCTTCCGAACAGCCTGCCATAAGCAGAACTGCCGCAACAATGTAAAGTATCTTCTTCATCTTATTCAGCATCTTTGTTTGAGTTGCGGATGTTCCTTATGTTGATCACGATGAGCAGGATAAGGATTCCTACGAACATGAGAGTGATCAGAGGACGCAGCTCAGGGGTAAGACCTCCCTTGCGGGCATCGGTGTAGATGTATGTGGAAAGAGTGTCGAGTCCGACCGTTCCTCTTGTGAAGAATGTTACGGCGAAATCGTCAAGAGACATGGTGAATGCAAGGATGAATCCGGAGATCATTCCTGGCTTCAGGAGCGGCAGAAGCACCTTTCTGAGGGCCTGGAACGGCGTTGCTCCGAGGTCCAGGGCAGCCTCGTATATATTAGGATTCATCTGGGTCAGCCTTGGGAGCACGTTCAGCACCACATATGGAGTACAGAATGTGATGTGGGCGAGCACGACCGTCATGTATCCCTGGCTGATATGGAGGAATACAAAGAGCAGGAAGAGCGAAACACCCGTGATGATGTCAGGATTGAGCATCGGGATGTTGTTCATGAAAGTGATCGCCTGCTTTGTCTTTCCTCTCATGTTATGGATGCCGATTGCTGCGATGGAACCGATGATCGTCGATATCGTAGCGGCGATCAGAGCGATCACAAGGGTGTTCTCGATCGCTGTCATGAGCGATCCGGTGCCCTGCATGTCACCTGTAAAGAGGTTGGAATACAGTTTGGTCGAGAAGCCTGTCCAGTTTCCCAGGACCTTGCTCTCTGTGAACGAGAAGATTGCTATGAACACGATAGGCGCATAGAGCACTATCAGCAGCAACCATATGTAGCATTGTGCGATAAACCTCTTCATTATACGATTCCTCCACTGACATCATCCTTCTTGTTATCCTGAAGAAGGCTTGTTATACCTATGATCACGAGCATCACCAGAGAGAGTGCGGCTCCGTAGTTCCACATCGAAGAGTTGATGTTCTCCTGGATGATGGTACCGAAGAGCTTTATCTTGTTGTTGGTGAGGAATTCAGAGATCGCGAATGTGCTGACTGTAGGCATGAATACCATCATCACTCCGCTGACGACTCCTGGCATCGAAAGCGGCACCTGCACCTTCCAGAACACCTGCCATGGAGTCGCACCGAGGTCTGCAGCCGCTTCTGCGTATGACTTGTCCATCTTGTTCAGGATGTTGTAGATAGGGTAGATCATGAACGGAAGATAGTCATAGACCATACCGACCAGAAGGGTTCCCTTGCCGAGCTGCACTCCGAGCATATGGAAGAGCTCCGCAGTAGCGAGGGTCCTCATGAGGGCGTTGATCCACATCGGCATGATGAAGAGTACTATCGTCACGGCGCTGCGGTTCAGCTTCTTGTTTGCAAGTATCCATGCTGCCGGATATCCGAGCAGGATACATAACAGGGTGTTCTCGATCGCCACCTCGAGCGAAAGGGCGAATGTGCCGATCGC
The DNA here is from genome assembly GCA_045649795.1 of Candidatus Cryptobacteroides sp. Taxonomy (GTDB): domain Bacteria; phylum Bacteroidota; class Bacteroidia; order Bacteroidales; family UBA932; genus Cryptobacteroides. The sequence goes on from JAZRQM010000027.1 coordinate 4,085, forward strand.
GTCAGCGTCGGTAAAGAACTTGGTGAAATTGCCGAATGTGAAGTTGCCCGATCCGTCCTGAAATGCGTACCATATGATCAGGAGGAGAGGCAGAGCGACAAAGAGCACCAGAAAAATAGCGTAGGGCAGTGCCCAGGTACTTCTTTTAGTCATCTCACTTTACAATCTTAATGTCCTGAGGAGCTATGTTAATACCTACAAGGTCTCCCTTGTCCCAAATATCGTT
>JAZRQM010000028.1:0-37636 GCA_045649795.1 Candidatus Cryptobacteroides sp.
CAACATCGGTCTCTGCTCTGAGACAATCCCTGGTATGATCGAGAAGACACAGAATCCACGTTTCGTATATGATGCATATCGTCGTCTCATCATGATGTACTCTGACGTTGTGATGGAGAAGGCAGAGGGTATCGAGCCAGCAGATGGCCAGGGTATCCGCCAGCAGCTCGACAGAATGATGGAAGAGGTTAAGCACGCTAAGGGCTACGCTTCTGACACAGACATCACAGCTGAGGAGCTTAAGGACCTTTGCGACCGTTTCAAGGTTCGCGTAAAGGAGGTTCTCGGAACTGAGTTCCCTGATTCAGCTGAGGCTCAGCTTTGGGGATCAATCGGTGGCGTGTTCAAGTCATGGAACGGAAAGCGCGCTATCGCATACCGTCGTATCGAGGGTATTCCAGATGAGTGGGGTACAGCTGTAAACGTACAGTCAATGGTATTCGGTAACATGGGTGACAACTCAGCAACAGGTGTTGCTTTCTCACGTAACCCAGCTAACGGTGACAACAAGTTCTACGGTGAGTGGCTTATCAACGCTCAGGGTGAGGACGTTGTTGCAGGTATCCGTACTCCAAACCCTCTCAACGAGTCAACTAAGAACCCACACAACCAGCACCTCGCATCTCTCGAGACTTCAATGCCTGAGGTTTACGCAGAGCTCGATGGCATCCGTCTCCACCTTGAGAACCACTTCCGCGACATGCAGGATATCGAGTTCACTATCCAGGACGGTAAGCTTTGGATGCTCCAGTGCCGCGTAGGTAAGAGAACTGGTCTTGCAGCCCTCAACATGGCTATGGATATGCTCGAGGAAGGTATGATCGACGAGAAGACAGCTGTAACACGCGTTGCTCCAGCTCAGCTCGACGAGATCCTCCACCCAATCCTTGACCCAGCTTCTGAGAAGAAGGCTTCTGTAATCGCTAACGGTCTTCCAGCATCACCAGGTGGAGCTGTAGGAGTTATCGCATTCACTTCTGAGGCTACTATGGAGGCTGCTGAGAAGGGTATCGCTACTATCCTCGTTCGTGAGGAGACTTCTCCAGAGGACGTAGAGGGTATGCGTGCTTGCGCAGGTATCCTTACACAGCGCGGTGGTATGACTTCACACGCTGCTCTCGTAGCACGTGGTTGGGGTAAGTGCTGTATCGTAGGTTGCGAGGCTATGCATATCGACCTCGAGAACAAGGAGATCAAGTTCAAGGGTTCTGACAAGGTATATCACGAGGGTGACGTTCTCTCAATCAACGGTGCAAAGGGTTATGTATACGATGTAGCTATCGACACAATGGACGCATCTGACAACCCACGTTTCCAGCAGTTCATGGCAATCGTTGACAAGTTCCGCACAATGGGCGTACGCACAAACGCTGATACTCCAGAGGATGCAGCTCGTGCTATCAGCTTCGGTGCTGAGGGTATCGGTCTCTTCCGTATCGAGCACATGTTCTACGGACAGAACGCTGAGACTCCGCTTTCTAAGCTCCGCAAGATGATCCTTGCTAAGAACGACGACGAGAGAAAGGCTGCTCTTGCAGAGCTCGAGCCATTCATCAAGGCTGCTGTCAAGGGTACAATGAAGGTTATGGACGCTAAGCCTGTAACATTCCGTCTCCTCGACCCACCTCTCCACGAGTTCGTACCACAGACTGAGCTCAAGAAGAACGAGCTCGCTGAGGAGCTCCACATCACTGTAGGTGAGATCGAGAAGCGTGGTGAGTCACTCCACGAGGTTAACCCAATGATGGGTCACCGTGGTGTTCGTCTCCACATCACATATCCAATGATTTCTGAGACTCAGTTCCGTGCTATCTTCACAGCAGCTGCAGAGCTCAAGAAGGAAGGCTTCACTCCAAAGCCAGAGATCATGGTTCCTGTAACTATCTCTGAGCGTGAGCTTCGCTTCCAGAAGGCTATCTGCGAGAAGATCAAGGCTGAGGTTGAGGCACAGTTCGGCTTCGAGATCGAGTACATGTTCGGTACAATGATCGAGATCCCACGTGCAGCCCTCACAGCTGACCGCATGGCTAAGACAGCTGAGTTCTTCTCATTCGGTACAAATGACCTCACTCAGATGACATTCGGTTTCTCACGTGACGACGTAGGAACATTCATGGGTGACTACCTCGGCAACAAGATCCTCGACGCTGACCCATTCAAGACCCTCGATACTAAGTCTGTAGGTAAGCTCGTTGACTACGCTGTCAAGGAAGGTCGTGGAACCCGCGATGGTCTCAAGTGTGGTATCTGCGGTGAGCACGGTGGTGATCCTGCATCAGTAGAGTTCTGCTTCAAGACAGGTCTCAACTATGTATCATGCTCTCCATTCCGCGTTCCAATCGCGCGTCTCGCAGCAGCACAGGCAGCAATCAAGGCTTCAAAGTAATTCAAGCCTCATAAATAAAGAAAGCCCGCTCAACCGAAAGGAAGAGCGGGCTCTTTATATATATAAGGTATTATTTCAAAGAGGAAATCTTAGCGAGTGCCTGGTCTCCAAGGGCAGACTTGACCTCTATATGCTCCTTTACAGAAGTCACAAACGGATCAGCCTCAAAGAATGATCCACGTACATTCATGAAGTCCTGTTCACGCTCGAAAGCGGTACCGTCGGCGCCGAAACTTGTCATGGCACTCAATGAGAACTCCTTACGCGCATCTTCATAAAGAAGGTTGTCCAGCGAAACTACAGACTTTCTCCAACGCCTTACAAGATCGGACAGTTCCTCTGCCGAAGCAGACGCAAGAGTAAATCCATAATATTCCTCCATAGCCTTGCAGGCCCATCTCCACTCATATCTGTAATACTCCGAATGAATGTCGGCAAAGCACTTGTTGAGCGAGTCCACATCTCGGACATCTCCCCTTTCAACAGCATCAAGAAGATCTGTCACAGCTTTCTTAGGAGCAATCATTCCCGCAATATCGACCCAGTCTCCATCGCCATACGCAGACTTAGGAACGAAGGCTTCACGAAGTTCCTCCAAAGTAGAGCATCCAGCAGACATCAGTCTGGTAATCAACGAATTACCGAAGAACTTATCTATTGCGTATCCATAATATTTCAAACCGTTCACAAGCGAGCTGCTCTTGATCTTTCCGCTCTGATATGAATAAGTATCAGAAGTCTCCCCTGAAACTCTCTGAAGTTCCTTCAGCACAGCAACGCCCTTGAGCATCTTCTGTATCGTATATGGACTGAGGAGATTGTAATTTATGCAGTCGAGCTTATCACGATCCGTCCTGCCGTCACGCTGAGGCCATTTCTTCACATCTCTGATGGTTCCGACACTCTTAAGATTTGCACCTGGCATTATATAAGAGGTACTCTGCTGCTCGATCAGATATGAGAACGGAAGATCCGATGTATCCTGATGGCTCACGTGCCTTCCCATAACGAGAGAGAACGCACCCACCTTCGCAGGCCAGAGAATGTATGAATCGGATGCGGTCTTTGCTCCCCTTTCCATGATACCCTGATGGATAGGACCGAGCTTGTACATATGATTGCTCTGGTTCGATCCCGATCCGGCGTTCATGAATGAGAACATACCGGCGATAAGAAGAGTAGATTTATGATGCGTCACTGTATATGGACCGGCGAATATGGCACATGCCTCTCCGTTTTCGCCCTGACAATTGCTGAAGAAGAGAGAGTCAGATGCCGAGTAATTATGTCCCAGACGGCAGGCCTGACCTATGAAGCAACGGGAGAATGTGACTCCGTCCTTCACGCTGGAGCCGCTGGAGATGATAAAGTCATCGCCGATCACTCCGACTCCGATCTGCACCGGTGCAGAAGCATTGCTGTTGATGCTGCCGTTCTTCAGGCGCGACGCCCCTTCAATCTTACAGTAATCGCCTACCTTTACATTCTTTATATAACCTGCATCGGCAATGACGACATTGGACCCGATATATCCTACAGACGAAGTCACTGAAGCTACATGCCTGCGAATCATATCCTTAAGACGGGTGATCAGCCCTGGTCTATGCCTGTACAAGGCCATAATGTATGCTGTCTGAGCCGAGAGACGGTCATAGATCATGATCTCGCGTCCCCCTGTTTCATTCAGCACGGAAACCTCTACACCGTTTCCAAAAGATGTCGGACCGTCAGCAATTATGACATCCACATTTTCTATGAACGTCCCCTCTCCGATCTCATAGTTCGCGATATAATTGTTGACATTCTCAATGCAGCAGTCATCACCGACCGTAACATTGTGGAGAGTCGCATAATAGATGCCGGAATGCTTCTCCATCCCTCCAGGCAAGGTAAAGACCTTTCGGAACGCACCAAGCCTGATATTTCCGGAAAAACGCGCATACTTGACGTATCGCGCTGAAAAATCCTCTGAAACATCTATCTTGTCCCAGTCTGAAGCAGTGCACATCTGCGACTTCAGCTGCTCGATCTCTTCTGATGTAAGTTTTCTGTATGTGTTCTTCATAGTCATAGCATCTTGTCTATCATTTCCGTCACCTGATCATAAGAATATCCCCTTCCAAGTCCGAAACGCAGAAGCTTCAGACGGCGCTGCGGGTCATCCTTCAAAGAACGGACCTTGTTCTCCATAAGCTTTTCCAGTCTTGTCTCAGCCCTCTTGTCATCCACCTCGTCCAATGCCTGGGCAATCAGCTCCCTGTCGATTCCTTTGAAAGAAAGCATATATCTTATCTTAGCCTCTCCCCAGCCCGCAATCGAAGCCTTGTCACGGGCAAATGCAGTCGCATACCTCAGATCATCGACATATCGCTCCTCAACCAGCTTCGCTACCACTTCCTCCGCCTTAGCCACATCTCCATCCAAAGCCGTCATGACCTTCTTCATGACATCCTTCCTGCAATATTCCCTTCTGGAGCATAATGCCCTCATCCTGTCCGCGACCTTCTGCGGATCCTTCACCCCACCGTCCTTCATAACCTAGAAACTATATCCTGCGCTCAAAAAGAAGCCCAGCTTGTTCGTAATGTCCGACCATTGCACACGTGCGCTCAACGGTCCGAAGATAGTATCATATGAATATTCGACACCCGCACCCATATATCCAGCTCCATATGCATATTCGCTGAAATCATCGCAATCACGTGCATAATTGAAGATACCGGTGATATAGTGATTCTTCATCAGCTTGAATCGGAGATCCGCACGGTAGATAGTCAGGATATTCTTCATCGCAGAAAGATTCGTAACTCCGATGAAAGGCATCTGCTGATCAATATAACGTCCTGGCAGAGAGCCACCTACAACATTAAAGAATGCCACAGGAATCTCATCCCCAAGAAGGAAACGGAAATTGATAGAAGGGATGAATACGAGTCTGTCGAAAATCGGAGCGACAACCTTCGCATCCGCATGGATGATATGGAAATCACGTATCTTGCTCGGATATCCTGCAAAAGTCCAGTCGTAAGAAACGCCTGCATTCACTCCTCTGGTAGGGAAATATCCATCATCGAAGGTATCCGTACGCGTATCCAGGAATACGGACATGAAATCATTCGAAAGCTGGTCAAAGTCGTAATCACCGAGAATCTGGGTGGACTTGATGTTCCTGATATCGATGATCTCGTTGCGCAAGCCTCCCTTGATATCGAACTGCTTCCATTTTATATTCGAGAGATAAAACTCCTGACGGGAACTCAAAAAGCTGAGGCTGAGACGGTTATTACCCAAGTTCAGCATATTGAGGTCTGTCCATCTTATAGAAGCCGATGCGTTGTAAGTCGGCTTCTTCGGAAGATCATATGACCAATGCAGCTGGAAATATGGATTTGCACCGATCTTTGCGGTAAAATCATATATATGTCCATGAAGCTTGTGGGTATTGAAGCCGAAATTAAGAAGTACCGACACGATTTCTTCAGTATCGGCGCGTACACCGATGCCGAGCTGATGGATAGGTCCTTTCTTACAGTTCAGCACAAGCTTGAAAGGCTCCTGATTGCCCTGCAATTCATATGTCACGAAATCATAGGCCTGGGTTCCGTAGATCTGGCCCACCATCTCGTCAAGATTCTCCTTGCTTATCTTCTGACCGAACTTGATGTTCAGCTTATCCTTAAGCAGTTCCTTTTCCTGAGGAAGCACTCCCCTCACCTCAAACTCTGCGATAACCAGCGAGTCATTCTGAGGCCCGAATGGCGAAGGCTTGCGTGGAGGTGTGAAATCTCCCGCAGTCCTGGAAGCCACTTCCCGAAGCAGGGAATCATTGGCAATGGCTGCCTCATATCCTCTCACCAGGATAGTGTCTACGCTCTGCTTGTTGAAACTCATCATGGTGAATTCCTTGAGATCGGGCCTGATCTTCACATCGGGGATATGTACGTTCTTCTCAAACGCCTCACGTCCAAGCATATCGATACCCTGGCCGATGATGTCTCCGATATTGTTGACATCCATATATGTACGTCTGACATCGGAAAGATCCACGCCGATGATGATATCCGCACCCATCTCGCGCGCCAATGCCGTAGGATAATTATCCCTAAGTCCTCCGTCCACGAGCACCATTCCATCGACACGTACAGGAGCGAAGATACCCGGAATCGACATTGTCGAACGCATGGCATCATTTATCTTTCCGCTATGCCATATCTTTGCCTTTCCCGACACCATGTCGGCAGCAACGCACACAAATGGCACAGGCAGGTCCATGAAACTCATTCTGTCCTGATATCCGATCGTAAGGGAACTTATCAGATTGCTCACATTCTGACCATAGATATATCCGGACGGGAGACTTCCAAGCAGGTTCCGCTTGAGAAAATCCGCTCCCTGCTCATTGTCGGCACCGATATCAAGGACATCATATCTATGTACAGGATCAAAGCGATTGTCGTCAGCAATCTTCATCCTGAAATAATCCTTTTCGTAGAAGAACGGGATGGAGAGAAGATACTTTTCCTTATACTTCATGTCAGTATAGGAAATGTACTTTCTGGACAGCTTGTCCGTAAGCGCCCAGTCCCAGTCCATATTGCGCACGATGCTGTCCATCTGCTCCACGGTATAGCCCAGGGCATACAAACCGCCGACAAGGCCTCCCATGCTGGTACCCAGGACCATATCCACAGGTATTCCGAGCTCCTCGATCCTCCTAATGACACCCACATGCGCAGCACCTTTGGCTCCTCCGCCGCTGAGGACAAGAGCAACCGTAGGACGGTACATCCTTATCTCAGCCATTCGCGCCTGCATAGCCGCGACAGCGATGGAATCAGCCTTAGGGTCCACACCCCTGCCTCTCGCCGCCACCGGCAGAACCGATAAGGCAAGCAGCAGGATAACTGGTATCATATGGACAATTCTTCTCATTCTGTCTTATGCTGGCCGGCAAGCATGCCGCAGGCTGCGAGGATATCTTCTCCTCTGGAAGCCCTTATGGTGGTCATCAGGCCGGAATTGTTAAGTCTCGTCTTGAAGTTTTCTATTATCACATCCGGAGATGTCTCATACGGAAAATCCGGAATCTTATGGAAGCGGATAAGGTTCATACGGCACTCCAGGCCTTTGAGCATCCTGATCAGCGCATCTGCATGAGCCTTGGTGTCATTGAAGCCGGCAAACATCGTATACTCGAAGCTGACTCTTCGCTGACCTGTAAAGTCATACTGCTTTATCAGGTCTATGACTTCCTGAAGCGGCCATGCTCCCTGAGCAGGCATGACGCTCAGACGCTCCGGAGCAAAAGGATTGTGGAGGCTGACGGCAAGATGGCACTTGCACTCGTCAAGGTACTTCTTAAGATTCGGGAGGACTCCTATCGTAGAAAGGGTGATTCTCTTAGGGCTCCATCCGAATCCCCAGTCAGCGGTAAGAATCTCGATAGCCCTCATTACGTTGTCGTAATTATCAAGAGGCTCTCCCATTCCCATGAAGACCGCATTCGTAAGCCTGTCGGATTCATCTACAGCAATGAACTGCGAAATGATGTCCGCTGCTGACATGTGTCCATGGAATCCCTGACGTCCTGTCATGCAGAACTTGCATCCCATGCGGCATCCAGACTGCGAAGAAACGCAAAGTGTAGCACGGTCATCGTCCGGAATCATCACAGCCTCGATCGCACCAGCCTCAAGTTCATTTTCATCAACCCTCAGGTTAAGGCCGCGTCTATGGGCGCATTTTACGGGGAAAAGATACTTCTTCGTTCCGTCAGAAGATATCTGCAAGCCTTCATACGGAGTGACGCCCACCTCGTATTTCTCTGACAATCTGGCTCTTGCGACCTTTGACAGATTTGTCATCTCATCAATGGTACGCACCTTCTTCACATACAGCCACTGAGCTATCTGCTTGGCTGTAAAGCCAGGCAATCCTTCTTCAGCAACGACTTTCTTCAAGTCCTCGAGATTCTTTCCTAAGAGTTTTATCTTCATATACGTTTTCCTGCAAATAATATACAAAAATAAGGTTTTTTTATCTCTAGACATTTATCAAGCGTAAAAAATATAAAATGTACCGCAAGTTGGCACAATGACATAATAATTTTGCCACCATAAAAGATTTTCATTACATTTGCTTGGTCGTGTGGAAAAGTTCCACCGGCTCCTAACATTTTATTAATTTAACATTTATGGCTAAGGAAGAAGTAAAGGACGGTACCGGCATCAATGCTGCGAAACTCAAGGCATTGCAGGCGACGATTGACAAGATTGAGAAAGATTACGGCAAAGGTACGATCATGAAGCTGGGAGATCAGCCAAAATGGGAGGTTTCGGTCATTCCGAGCGGTTCCATTGCGCTTGACGCAGCCCTCGGTATCGGAGGCTACCCTCGCGGAAGGGTCATCGAGATCTACGGACCGGAATCAAGTGGTAAGACAACACTCGCGATCCATGCGATCGCACAGGCTCAGAAGCAGGGCGGCATTGCTGCCATCATCGATGCAGAGCACGCATTCGACAGGACATATGCCAAGAATCTCGGCGTAGACCTCGAGACGCTTCTCATCTCGCAGCCTGACAACGGAGAGCAGGCCCTCGAGATCGCGGACAATCTCATCCGTTCAGGAGCTATCGACATCATCGTCATCGACTCAGTAGCAGCCCTTACTCCAAAGGCGGAGATCGAGGGAGAAATGGGAGATTCGAAGATGGGACTTCAGGCAAGACTCATGAGCCAGGCTCTCAGAAAGCTCACTGCAAACATCAGCAAGACAAACACTTGCTGCATCTTCATCAACCAGCTCCGCGACAAGATCGGAGTAATGTTCGGAAACCCTGAGACCACCACCGGAGGTAATGCATTGAAGTTCTATGCATCGGTACGCGTCGATGTGCGCAGAACGACTCAGATCAAGGACGGAGACGAAGCTCTTGGAAACAGAACCAAGGTGAAGATCGTGAAGAACAAGATGGCTCCGCCATTCAAGAAGGCAGAGTTCGACATCGTCTACGGAGAAGGTATTTCAAGAGTGGGCGAAATCATCGACCTCGGTGTCGAGTACGACATCATCAAGAAGAGCGGATCATGGTTCAGCTACGGCGACAGCAAGCTTGCTCAGGGACGAGAGGCAGTCAAGCAGCTTCTTACTGACAATGTGGAGCTTTGCGAAGAGATCGAGGCAAAGATCCGTGAGGCGCTCCAGAACGTACAGGAGTAACATCCTACAACCGGAAAAAGAATGAAAAAACTACTTATGATACTGACAGCAGGGATAATGGCCCTGCTGTCTTTCAATTCCTGCGAAATGATCGACAGCGAGTTTGACGACAAAAGTTGCGACGCTTTCCTTACATGTTTTTACGCAGGAGGTCTGCCATCTGCCAGTGCCCAGCAGACATACGAGATAGAAGGCAGACTCAGAGACAGAGACATAGAAGCCATATTCGACGAACTGAGTTCCGGCGTTCCTGCCGGCTTCATGTCGGCCGTCCTTGAAATAGACTTCTATGACTGGATCGGCAACTACAACTACACCAGAGCTTATGATTTCTGGTGGGAGGCTGAAGATCTCATGAGCGGAGAAGGATACTACGCCTGGGACGAAAGACTCGACTGACGATCTAAGGAGACGCTATTGCACACTTGATCAGTTTCTGGGCATTCTCAGAAGAAATTATACCAGCCGAAACCAGCGATTCGACAGTCAGCTGACCGGCTGGATTGTTTTCTCGGAAAAGCACTATGGCATGTGCTGTTTCCGAGTCTTTTATATACGGATGCAGTCTCAGCGAATCAGCCGGCAAAGTCCATAAGGGATAAGGAGTTACATTATCGACGGAAACGGTCACCAGATCGCTTAAGGCATCATATTTTTCCTGATCGAAACGATAGATATCCATCAGCTGCTCCTTATAGGAATAGCCTCCCAGAGCCTTCCTGTGCTCGATCATCTTCGACGCGAACCACCCGCCTATTCCAGGCAAAGCGTCAAATGCAGCGGAATCTGCAAGATTCAGATCCACCAGAGGAATATCTATAAACTTCTCAAGACGCTTGAAGACGCTGTCAGCTACAACATAGGACTTGGCAAAATCTCCCTTACGTCTGAATTTTCCACCCTTTTTCCTATAATTATCAATACTTTGAGCCTGTTTCATAGTGAAGCCGAGACGGCATAGATCTTCTACCGACACAGTATTGGGATCAAATCGGAATGACTCAACCCGTCTACGAGGCATGCTCTGCCGGACCGCCTCAGTTCGAGGTGCATGATATCCGTTTTTCCTTTGGACGGAAATTTCATCTCCTCCACCACGATACACATATACCGTATCCGGCTCATCCCTGACCTGGGCGATCTTCAGAACTGTCGCCCTATGGATGAACAAGGCCGTCTGATAGCCTATGAGCAGAAACGCCAATGCTATGACGCCTATCATAAAGGACTCCGATATTCCTTTCTCCTTCTTCATGAATCCGACTGTTTTCTGCCAAATTTGAGGAAAGAAAAAAAGCAAAACAATGCACAGTGCAAGGTTTTGCTTTTTTTGAAAGAAAGTTTTTCTCTTTTTTAAAAGTATATAACTTTTTTAATCATCTTCTTCATTCTTTTTGTAGGATTTCTTCTCCTTTTTCTTCTCAGGAGCTCCTGCAACAATGATCACAATCTCCCCTTTCGGCTCATGCTCCTTATACCAGGCGGCGACTTCAGCCAATGTTCCTCGCTTATGTTCCTCGAATTTCTTGGAAATCTCGCGAGCCACAGAACACTCACGCTCTGCTCCGAAAAACTCGGCAAACTGCTCCAAGGTCTTGACCAGACGATATGGAGATTCGTAGAAAATCAGCGTCCTTGTCTCCTCAGCAAGCTCAGTCAGGCGGGTCTGGCGGCCCTTCTTCTGCGGCAGGAAGCCTTCGAAACAGAATCGGTCACACGGATATCCGGATGAGACCAAAGCCGGTACAAAGGCAGTAGCACCCGGCAGAGTCTGCACCTCGATGCCCTCCTGTGCACATGTACGTACAAGAAGAAATCCCGGATCGGATATGCCTGGCGTACCGGCGTCACTGATCAAAGCCACATTCAGACCGGCAAGGATCCTCTCCTTTATCATTGAGGCTGTCTTATGCTCATTGAATTTATGATGCGACTCCAGACGACCCTTGATCTCGTAATGTTTCAGAAGAACAGAACTTGTCCTTGTATCCTCTGCAAGTATGAGGTCAGCCTCTTTCAGAACCCTGATGGCCCTGAAAGTCATGTCCTCGAGGTTTCCGACCGGTGTCGGCACTATGTACAGGATACCTGCCATGATTATTTAACCTTACGGCGTACGGCCATCATGAAACGATATACAAGGTCAGAATTGAGATCCCAAGAAGGGAATTCCGCGCAGATATACTCCACAACCTGATCGAGGGTCTCCATAGTATTGATCTTCGACAATGTATCCACGAATGTCTGGGCATCTTCCTTGAAAAGCAGGTTGATGAAGATGACTCTGTCATTGAGAGAGATTGCGCTTCTGATATCACGGACTGTCGAACCAGGCATATCCTTGCGCCATGCACAGTCTGCAGCCATGACTTCATTCAGGATAGGCCTTGCCTGATCAGCAGCCTTTGCTGCGACTGTAACAGGAGCTACAGGAATATCGAACACACCCGGAAGGTCATCGTCGTCTTCCTCAACAGGAGCCTCAACCGGAACTTCCTCGACTGGGACTTCTTCTACCGAGGTTTCTTCTACTGGGGTTTCTTCTACTGGGATATCCTCTACCGGAGTTTCTGCAAAAGGCAGATCATCGTCAATCTCAGACTCGTCCTCCACTGGTTCCTCTTCTACCGGAACTTCCTCAACTTCCGGCTCAACCTCTGGTTCCTCCTCAACCTCTGGCTCAGCTTCAGCTTCAACCTCAGGTTCTGGTTCTTCCTCCACCTCTGGCTCAGCCTCAGCTTCAACCTCTGGTTCCTCCTCAACCGGAGTCTCTACCGGAGCCTCTACCGGCTCTTCTTCCACTTCCATCGGAATCTCCTGAACCTCAACTACCTGCACATCATCAAGATCTATATCGATATCGATTGGCGAAGCATCAAGATCCTCAGGATCAACGACTTGCTGAAGTTCCGCCATCTTAGCATCCAATCTCTCAAGCTGACTTCTGATCGAAGCCATCATAGATTTTATTTCGGATAAAATCTGCTGCTCTTTATTTTCCATAAGACAATTATTCGCTATATTTGCATCCCCTGAAATCAGGGTATCAGATTAATCATGTGGAGTCAATATACAAAGTAAGGAAATGTTTTTAGAAATCGCAAAAAAAGCAGGTTCAATCGAAGTGATCTGCGGATCAATGTTCTCAGGAAAGACAGAGGAACTCATCAGAAGAATGAAAAGGGCACAGTTCGCCAAGCAGAAGGTGGAAATCTACAAGCCATGCATCGATGTGCGATATTCTGAAGACGAGGTCGTTTCTCACGACTCACACAGCATTCCATCGACTCCAATCGACTCTCCTGCAAGCATGCTGCTTCTCTCAAGCGATGTTGAAGTAGTAGGTATCGACGAGGCACAGTTCTTTGATGAAACTCTTGTCGAGGTTGTCCAGACCCTGGCAAACAGAGGCATCAGAGTCATCGTCGCAGGACTTGACACAGACTTCATGGGCAAGCCGTTCGGCCCGATGCCGGCCCTAATGGCAGTAGCCGAAGACATACAGAAGGTACATGCCATCTGCGTAAAATGCGGCAGCCCGGCCAACCACTCACACAGACTTTCAAAGAGCAGCGAACTGGTCGTGCTTGGAGAGACAGACATCTACGAGCCTCTCTGCAGACACTGCTACAACGAGGCTATAAAAGAAGAAAAGGAAGCGTAAAAGCTTCCTTTTTCTTTATTTCAACGCCTTCAGGACCTTGGCCAGCTGATCCGGACAAGATGTTCCGCGCTTTCCACAATTGATGCCTTCAAGTCGGCGTATCGCCTCCTCAACCGACATATCCTTGATCAAGGCTCCGATTCCCTTGGCATTTCCCTCGCATCCTCTTGTGTAGACCACTTTCTGGATGATGCCATCCTTAATCTCGATATCGATCTGCTTTGAGCAGACCTTTGCACTAGGAGTAGCGACAACATATCTGATGCCTTCTACGACTTCGTCCTTGACGATTGCATAATCATCCACATCAGAGACTACAGCCTGCTGCTCCTGGGCCATGGCAGACATGCTGAAAAGCATGAAAGCAAAAGCGAAAATCAACCCTTTCATATACATTATAAATTGTAAGTAAATTAAAACAATGTAGGATGGTTATCATCTAATTCGGACAAGACCTTCTCCATGATCGCCTCTCTGAAAAGCACAGTCTTGGTACTCACACGAAACTTGTCGCAATACTGCTGAATGGCTGCCATTTCGCTGTCATTCAGATAGATAACCTGTCTATGTTTACGCACAAGAGCAGCTTTCTGCTTCTTGAGATATTCCGGATCGATACCGGCAGTCGCGTTCTTCTTCTTTTTAGCCACTTTGATTCTGACTTAAAAATTTTGACAAAGTTAACAATTAATTGATAATTTTTCTATCTTTGTAGGCATTATGGCCATTATAAGACAAATATTAGTCCGACTTTAGGAGGGGCTCTCGAAGCATTTCCCTCCCAACCTGCAATTGACAATCTCGGTTTGTCTTGCCGTTAGGGCCGTTCACATTCCCACATCTGGGGCAATCCGCACAAATAATAATTTATAATCAGATATCCATGGACATCCATGTTATGGTGGCTGATGCCAGCCATGTTGCATACGCAGACGAGGTATGCGAAGAAATACTTATTTCAGCCCGTGAAAGAGGTACGGGTATCGCAAGAAGAACTCCGGAATACATTTCCGAAAAGATATTGGCAGGAAAAGCGATAATAGCGATAGCCGAAGACGGCCGATTCGCTGGTTTTTCCTACATCGAGACCTGGGGTGGAAAGGAATATGTAGCCAACTCCGGACTCATTGTAGCCCACGCATTCAGAGGCATCGGCCTTGCGATGAGGATAAAAAGAAAGATATTCGAGCATTCGCGCACTCTTTTCCCAAATGCGAAGATATTCAGCATCACTACCGGAGCGGCCGTGATGAAGATGAACTATGAGCTTGGCTTCAGGCCAGTGACCTTCGCCGCACTGACAGACGATCCTGAATTCTGGAAAGGCTGCCAGGGCTGCAGAAACTATCAGATACTCGAATCCAACGAGCACAGGATGTGTCTTTGCACCGGACTTCTTTATGATCCGGCAGAGCACATCACAGTAGCAGATCCGGCCCATCCGGAGCTTGCAAACCTTAAAGATGGAGAACAAAAGAAATAATAATATGAGCAAGAAAGTAGTACTCGCCTTCAGTGGCGGTCTGGACACATCTTTCTGTGTCCCTTACCTCAAGGAGAAAGGATATGAGGTGCATACGGTAATGGTGAATACCGGCGGTTTTTCAGAAGAAGAGGAAAAATCCATCGAGGCCCGCGCATTGAAGCTCGGCGCCGCATCGCATAAGAATGTAAATGCAGTAGATACATATTATAACAAAGGCATCAGATACCTGATCTACGGAAACATCCTCAAGAACGCGACATACCCGCTCTCAGTGAGCTCAGAGCGCGTTTTCCAGGCACTTGAAGTCCTGAAGCATGTAAAGGAGATCGGCGCGGATGCAGTAGCGCACGGAAGTACAGGAGCCGGCAACGACCAGGTACGTTTCGACATCGTATTCGAGATTCTCGCACCTGAGGTCGAGATCATCGCCCCTGTACGTGAAAACTGCTTCACACGTCAGTATGAGATCGATTTCCTCCAGCAGCACGGTTTCGACTTCACATGGGAGAAGGCGAAATATTCGATCAACCAGGGTCTCTGGGGCACAAGCATCGGAGGCGTGGAGACACTTTCATCAGACGGCTATCTCCCTGAAGAGGCATATCCTACAAAGGTGACAAAGAGCACCCCTGAACACATCAAGATCGGTTTCCGCAAAGGTGAGCCTGTATCTTTCAACGGAGTGGAGATGAGCCCGGTAGAGGTGATCAAGGCTGTGCGTGACGTCGCTGGTCCTTTCGGAATCGGACGTGACATCCATATCGGCGACACCATCATCGGCATCAAGGGACGCGTAGGCTTCGAGGCTGCCGCTCCGCTTATCATCGTGAAGGCACATCATCTCCTTGAGAAGCATACCCTTACAAAGGGACAGCTTTACTGGAAGGAGCAGATCGCCGGATGGTACGGCCAGCAGATGCATGAGGCCATGTATCTCGACCCTGTGTGCAGGGATATGGAGGCGATGATGGACAGCATCGAGAAGAATGTGACCGGAGAGGTAGAGGTCGCGCTCATGCCATACCATTTCTCTGTGCTCGGATGTACAAGCGATCATGATCTGATGAGCTCGAAGTTCGGTGCATATGGAGAGGTGAACAATTCATACACCGGACGTGACGTGATCGGATTCACCAAGGTGATCGCCAATCCATTGAAGATCTACTATTCTGTCAACAATCAGATAGACGAATAGATCATATAGGGTGTAAGACCGACAAGACATAATATGGATAATTCAAGAAAAATAAGGGTTGCGATAGCGGGAGGAACCGGTTATACCGGAGGTGAGCTGTTCAGAATATTGCTGAATCACCCTGATGTTGAGATAGTTGCGGCTACAACGACATCATCTGAAGGTACGCCGGTAGCTTCTGTACACAGGGACCTCATCGGTGAGACCGATCTCTGCTTCGGAAAGGAGCTGAACGATCCGGATGTGATTTTCCTCTGCCTCGGCCATGGAATTTCGCGCCAGTTCGTGGATACGCATGACATCAAGCCGGAATGCAGGATCATCGATCTTGGCAACGATTTCAGGCTGGACGGCAATTATGCCGGAAGGGAGTTCGTCTATGGTCTTTGCGAGAGTGCACGCGAGGATATCCGAAAGGCTCATGATGTCGCGAATCCGGGATGTTTTGCGACAGCGATCCAGCTTGCGACTCTTCCATTGGCTGCTGCGGGGCTGATCAATGATGAGATACATGTGACGGCCATTACAGGTTCGACCGGAGCGGGAAAGAAGCCGGGTGAGACTACCCATTTCAGCTATCGCAGCGACAATATTTCGATTTATAAGTTGTTTACGCATCAGCATCTGGCGGAGATAAAGCAGAACCTTGCAAGAGTCAGGGAGCAGGCTGTAGCCTCCATTGGCCCCCTCCCACTCTGCGAGTGGGCCCCTCCCCCTACCCGGGGGTGGGAAAATGCCAATTCCGGCTATCAGCCTGCTCCCAAAACAGCAACCGGATACGCGGTGAATTTTGTGCCGATGAGGGGTGATTTTGCGAGGGGAATCTTTGCGAGCGTATATACGAGGGCTGTAGAGGGAATGACCGAGGCGGATTACAGAAAGGTGTTTGAGGATTATTATGCTGCGTCGCCTTTCGTATTCCACAGCAACGAGGGCATTTCGATGAAGGAGGTCGTGAATACGAACAAGGGACTGGTTCATGTAGAACTTCATGACGGATATGTACATATCGCTTCGGCTATAGACAATCTTGTGAAGGGTGCGGCCGGACAGGCGGTGCAGAATATGAACCTTATGTTCGGACTGGCGGAAGATACCGGTCTGCGCCTGAAGCCTTCAGCTTTTTAATTAATTGATTATGAATTTGTTTGAAGTATATAAGTTGTGGGATATCGAGCCGGTAAGAGGCTTGGACACGACTCTTTGGGATAAGAATGGCGAGGTTTACACTGACCTCTACGGAGGCCATGCTGTGATCTCGGTGGGCCATAGCCATCCTCATTATGTGCAGATGATTTCCGACCAGCTCAGCAAGCTCGGATTCTATTCGAATGCCGTGCAGAACTCGCTGCAGAGGGATCTTGCGGCGCGTCTTGGAAGGGTCTGCGGATATGATGACTATGCGCTTTTCCTTTGCAACAGCGGTGCGGAAGCCAATGAAAATGCGTTGAAAGTGGCATCTTTCCATACCGGAAAGCCTAAGGTTCTTGCATTCAGAAAGGCCTTCCATGGCAGGACATCGGGAGCTGTGGCAGCGACTGACAACCCGAAGATCCAGGCTCCGTTCAACGAGACACAGAACATAGTCTTTGCCCCTCTCAACGATCTGGAAGCTGTTGATACAGAGCTCTCAAGAGGAGGCTTTGCAGCAGTGATCATCGAGGGAATCCAGGGTGTGGCAGGCATCTATGAGCCTACTGTGGAATTCATCAACGGCCTGCGTCTGCTCTGCGACAAGTACGGATGTCTCCTGATCCTTGACGAGATACAGTCGGGATACGGACGTACCGGAAAATTCTTTGCCCATCAGCATTACGGAGTACGCGCGGACATCATCACGATGGCTAAGGGAATGGGTAACGGATTCCCTATCGGAGGCGTGCTCATCAGCCCTTCGATCAAGGCTTCATACGGTATGCTCGGTACGACTTTCGGAGGAAACCACCTCGCATGTACTGCAGCTCTTGCCGTATTGGATATCATTGAGAATGAGCACCTTGTAGAGAATGCCGCAAAGATCGGCGAATACTTTGAGAAGGCTTTTGCCGACGACAAAGCCATCAAGGAATACCGAGGCAAGGGTCTGATGATCGGTCTTGAACTGAAGGATGAATATGTCGGCTTGAGAGACAGACTGCTTTTCGAAAAGCATTTCTTTACAGGAGCGGCAGGAGCGCAGGTTATCCGCCTTCTTCCTTCGCTTACAGTCTCACAGGAGACCGCTGAATCATTCGTAAACGCTTGGAGAGAACTTACAAAATGAGACATTTCACATCTATAACACAGCTGCCGGACCTCGCGAAGGCTCTTGAGGCGGCTAAATATGTAAAGGAAAATCCGTTCGCGGACCAGGAACTCGGCAGGAACAAGACCCTGCTGATGATTTTCTTCAATTCGAGTCTGCGTACAAGATTGAGCACGCAGAAGGCTGCGATGAACCTTGGAATGAACGTCATCGTTCTTGACGTGAACCAGGGCGCATGGAAGCTTGAGACCGAGAGAGGCGTGATCATGGACAGCGACAAGCCGGAGCATCTTCTTGAGGCGATTCCTGTAATGGGATCATATTGCGACGTGATCGGAGTGCGTGCATTCGCAAAGTTCGAGAGCAAGGAGGATGATTATAATGAGGTGATTATCAATCAGTTCATTAAATACTCAGGCAAGCCTGTATTCAGCATGGAGGCTGCCACAAGACACCCTCTCCAGACATTCGCTGACCTTATCACCATCGAGGAGTACAAGAAGGTCGAGAAGCCGAAGATAGTACTTACATGGGCTCCGCATCCTAAGGCCCTTCCTCAGGCTGTTCCGAATTCATTTGCCGAGGGTATCAACATGACTGATTATGAGTTCGTGATAACCCATCCGCATGGATATGAGCTCGATCCTGCATTCGTCGGAAAGGCCCGCATCGAGTATGACCAGAGAAAGGCATTCGAGGGAGCAGATTTCATCTATGCGAAGAACTGGTCTGCATATTCGGGTGAGAATTATGGAAAGATACTCTGTACAGACCGTGACTGGACTGTAGATGCGGAGAAGATGGCACTGACAAACAATGCATATTTCATGCACTGCCTTCCTGTAAGAAGAAACATGATCGTGACTGACGATGTAATCGAAAGTCCTCAGTCACTGGTGATTCCGGAGGCAGCCAATCGTGTTGTTTCGGCCCAGACCATCCTGAAGGAGATACTTAAAAGCCTATGATCAAGGTAGTCAAGATAGGAGGCAACGTAGTCGACAACCCCGAGCTTCTGAGGGAGTTTGTCAAGGATTTCGCGGCTATGCCAGGCATGAAGGTGCTGATACATGGCGGCGGAGTGATGGCGAGCAAGATGCAGAAGGACATGGGGATGGTGCCGCAGATGATCGAGGGACGCAGGGTTACGGACGAGGATACATTGAAGGTCGTGACCATGGTCTATGCGGGCTGGTGCAGCAAGAACATCACTGCCCTGCTTCAGGCGGAGGGATGCAATGCAATCGGGCTGAGCGGCACTGACGGAAATGTCATCAAGGCGAAGAAAAGGCCGCCGGTACATGTGGAAAGCCTCGGCGAGGACGTGGACTACGGCTATGTAGGAGACGTCGCAGCCGAAAGCGTAAATGCCGGATTCATATATTCATTGCTTGAAAGAGGCATCGTGCCCGTATTCAACGCGATCAACCATGACGGATGCGGTAACTTATTGAACACCAATGCAGATACTATCGCCTCATCGGTAGCCATTGCAATGGCGAACTACAGATACCGTTCGCCTCGAGAGGTGTGTTGCCGCTGCGAGGAGTGTACGCATTGTAGCGATGATGGAAGACTGACGCACGAGACGGAGCTGATCTATTGCTTCGAGAAGGATGGCGTGCTTTACGATAAGGATGATGACTCAAGCGTGATTCCGGAGATAGATAAGGCGCGTTTCGAGGAGCTGAAGGCAGAAGGAGTGGTGGCGGACGGAATGATCCCGAAGCTTACGAATTCATTCAAGGCGATAGACAGCGGAGTGGCGAGAGTCGTGATCAAGCATGCGAGGAATCTGCTCGGCAGTACAGGGACAACATTGAAATAAAACGATTTTGTCCGTAATTTTGGCATTATTACGGACGGGACACATCAAATAACTGATGTTGTCCGTAAAAACGGTATTTTTACGGATGGAAAACAGAATGGAAATACTGACAGCTGAGGCAGTGGAGCTGCTGAAGGATATGATAGCGATACCGTCGCCGTCGTTCAGCGAGTCTGCGGTATGCGAGCATATCAGCGGATGGCTTTCGGAGCGTGACATAGAGCACAGGCGCGTCGGCAACAATATCATTGCCGAGCATATCACAGATCCGTCGATGCCGACTCTGATGCTTTGTGCCCATATAGACACTGTGAGTCCGGCGGAAGGATACGGCTTCGATCCATATGATCCGCATTACGATGTGGCTGCGGATATGATCGGCAGTGCGGCGGGGCAGGATGTCGGTCCTGAGGATATTGTGGCTGGTCTTGGAAGCAATGATGACGGAGCATCTGTCGTTGCGATGATTGCAGCGTACAGGTACTTTACTCAGAGCTTCTGGAGTGCTGTGGAGGTTGGAAACAACCCCTCCCACTCCTTCGTCGTGGGCCCCACCCCCTGCGGCCAGGGGGGTAGCACGGTTTCCAACCTCCACAGCACTCCAGGAACTGGCAGAAAGAATCTGATGTTGGTGCTGACGTGTGAGGAGGAGAGATCTGGCAGGAACGGAATGACAGGATTGTGGCCGGAGCTGGCTTCGAAGGTGGATTTTGCAATCGTGGGAGAGCCGACCGGAATGAAGGCTGCTACGGCCGAAAGAGGCCTTCTGGTGATCGATGCCACCGCATATGGAGTAAGTGGCCATGCGGCAAGAAATGAGGGCGAAAATGCCCTTTACAAGGCCATGGAGGACATAATGAAGCTGCGCAGCCATGTATTCGGGAAAGTCTCGCCGAGGATGGGCAAGGTCAATCTCAATGTCACTCAGATCAATGCCGGCAGCGCACACAACGTGATTCCGGAACGCTGCGAATTCGTCATCGACATACGTCCGACCGAGCAGTACAGCAACGAGGAGATATTGGAAGAGCTCCAGGGTATCTGCCAGAGCGAACTGAAGCCTCGCAACCTGGCGAACCGTTCGAGTGCGACATTCGAGGGTTCCCCTCTCCAGAAGACAGCAGAGGCAATGGGCATCAGAACATTCTCATCTCCAACGACTTCCGACTGGATGAGAATCACATGCGATGCAATAAAGATGGGCCCGGGAGAGTCGGCAAGGTCGCACAAGAAAGATGAATTCGTTTTCGTCGAAGAAATTGAAAAAGGAATAGAAACATACATTGAATTTATAAAGTCATTATGAGCACATTGTGGAGCAAAGGCACGCAGGCGACAGACCTCGTGGAGGATTTT
Source organism: Candidatus Cryptobacteroides sp. (assembly GCA_045649795.1). Taxonomy (GTDB): domain Bacteria; phylum Bacteroidota; class Bacteroidia; order Bacteroidales; family UBA932; genus Cryptobacteroides. The sequence goes on from JAZRQM010000028.1 coordinate 21,383, forward strand.
ACAGTAGGAAACGACCGTATCCTGGATATGCGTCTTGCGAAATATGACGTCATCGGCTCAAAGGCACATATAAGGATGCTTGAGTCAATCGGTCTGCTGACTGCCTCTGAGTTGGATATATTGACACAGGCTCTGGATCAGATCCTGTGCGAGATCAATGCCGGAGACTTTGTTCTGGAGGACGATGTAGAGGATATCCATTCGCAGGTGGAGCTTCTCCTGACACGACGTCTCGGTGACATCGGAAAGAAGATCCATTCGGGCCGCTCGCGTAACGACCAGGTGCTTGTAGACGTGAAGCTTTTCCTCAAGGATGAGGTACTGACCTTACGCAACGAGGTACTCCAGCTGTTCTATACCCTCCAGACCTTGAGCGAGAAGCATAAGGATGTGCTCATGCCGGGCTATACTCATGGACAGGTTGCGATGCCTTCGTCGTTCGGTCTTTGGTTCGGAGCATATGCGGAGGCTCTCGCAGACGATATGTACATGCTTCGTGGAGCATTCAATGTGACTGATCAGAACCCTCTCGGATCTGCGGCTGGATATGGAAGTTCCTTCCCTCTGGACCGCCAGATGACTACGGATCTGCTGGATTTCGGAAGTTTGGATTACAATGTGGTGGCAGCACAGCTGAGCCGAGGAAAATCGGAGCGCGCAACAGCGTCGGCAATGGGAGCTATCGCACTTACTCTCAATAAGTTTGCAGCAGACTGCTGTATGTACATGAGTCCGAATTACGGATTCATCAAGTTCCCTGACGAACTGACTACCGGTTCGAGCATCATGCCACACAAGAAGAACCCTGACGTTTGGGAGATCATGCGTGGAAACTGCAACAGGATCATGGCGACCGAGACTCAGATCAGCATGCTCTGCAGCAACATGCCTCACGGCTACCATCGTGAGTTCCAGCTTCTCAAGGACATCCTCTTCCCTGCCCTTGAGCTTATGCACAAATGTCTCTACATGGCAGATTACATGCTTCAGCACATCAGCATAAACAGCAACATCCTCGACGCACCGATCTATGACTATCTCTTCACAGTCGAGGAAGTAAACCGTCGCACCCTTGAGGGAATGCCGTTCCGTGATGCTTACAAATCTGTAGGAATCGAAGTCAACGAGGGTCGTTTCTCATACCAGGGAGCCCCTGGCAAGACCAACGGAGAGCTTACTCCAGCCGATCTGAAGCATACATCGCTCGGCAGTCTGGGTAACCTCTGCACAGAAAAGATCCGTACAAAGATGGAGTCTGCTGCGAGCTTCTAGTCCCCTACTGAGGGTCTGAATGCACAGAAAAAGATAAAACCTTTCAAAAAAAGAAAAATTTTCATGGCAGCATGAAGATTTTTCTTTTTTTGATATCCGATTGCTTGGAAAATTAGTATATTGTCGGGGTCTTAAGGGGGATTGAACATTTATTATTTGCGGGTATTGTACCCGTATGGTTTATGTTCAATATAATTTTTTGTAAGATGATTAGATCTGATTTTTCTAACAGAATCCCCAAAGGACGCTTAATCGAAGTTGACGGGATTTCGTATCAGCTGATTGACGGCAAGCTGTATCGCTACGCCGATCTGACCAGGGACAAGGGCTTCAAGATTGTACTTGGATGTCCGGGAAGCGAGGAGTTGTTGAAGCATCTCCTGAACAGATTGTTGGGACTGCGCATTGCGAGACTCGAGTACCGCAACACAGAGCATCCCGGCATGACTGAAGAAGACCGTGAATCCCGTTTTGATGTTTATTGCGAGGATGAGGAGGGACGTGGTTTCCAGGTCGAGATGCAGAACTGGAGTCAGAAGTACTTCAACAAGAGAGCGGTCTATTATTCCTCTCTCGTATTGCAGGACCAGGCAGTCAGGGAGATAGTGAAGCAGAAAAAGGAGAAGCCAGGAAAATGGAAGTGGGATTATAACTTCAAGCCGCTATACGTGGTCAGTTTCCTGAATTTCTGGAACTGGACATCCCCGAAAGAGAGGCAAAAAATAAATGATTATATCTCGGTTTACAGGTATAAGGACATAGAGACCAACGAAGAGCTTGGCGATGGGACCAACATCATCTTCATCGATCTGTTCGGATTTCAAAAACACGTTGACGAGTGCTCCACGATGCAGGATAACTGGATGTATAGCATCAAGAACATGTTTGCATTACATGAATGTCCGGAGTCAATGAAGGGCACGGAAATAGAAGAGTTATTCGCCAAATCCGAGTTGGCTCATATGTCAGTTCACCAACGTATCAATTATGAGGAAAGCGTTATGACAGAGAATGACATACTCAACAGCATGAAGGAAAGGCTCGAAGAGGTCGAGGAGCTCGCGCTTGCGGTCGGGCGAGCCGAAGGCATCGCTAAAGGACGTGAGGAAGGCATCGCCAAAGGACGTGAAGAAGGTGTCGTCATAGGACGTGAGGAAGGTGTCGCCATAGGACGTGAAGAAGGTGTCGCCATAGGACGTGAAGAAGGCATCGCCAAAGGACGTGAGGAAGGCATCGCCAAAGGACGTGAAGAAGGTGTCGTCATAGGACGTGAGGAAATAGTCCGTCTGCTGCACCGCAAGGGCATGGACGCCTCATCTATCGCCTCCATGCTTGACATGGATGTCAGCGAAGTCGAGAAAATCCTCAAGTAAGACATAACAGGAAACTGTTTTCGCAAAATCGCACAAAATAACGCCCGCTGCTTGCGCAACGGGCGTCATGTATATGTATGTATGGATTTTACTGATCCATTCTCCACCAGTCGAGCTGGAAGAGGTTCTTGCTCTGGTATCTGCTTGCCTTGAATACGAGGCAGAGGTCGTGGACACCCTTGGCTCCCTTGATCTTTGTAGTGAACTCTGTGAGCTCGTTCTTTGTACATCCGATGTCTACTCTTCCGATGAGCTTGCCGTCGAAGTCATCAAGTCTGATCTCGATAGAACCGCCGTAGAGAAGAGCGGATGCGCATACTGTGAATGACTTTGCGCCGCTTCCGAAGTCTACGCCTCTTAGCTTGATGTACTCGCCGTCGTCAACGTTAGTCACGAGCTGGTCCCAACGGTCCTTGCCCCACTGGTTCTTAGGGATGGTCTTGAGGCCATATCCCCATGCCATTGTCTCGGCCTGTACCTTCTTATAAGGGTTGAACCACTCTACCTGCTCGACCTTGAGGTCTACGAAGTATGGAAGCTCCTGGATTGTACCGTCCTCGTTGTAATGCATCTCCGCGAGTGCAACCGAACGGCGCTCCGCATGGCGGCTTTCCTCAAGACGGAAGATGTCATAGTTCTGTCCGAAGCACCAGCTCTTTCCCTTGTAGTCGATGATTCCAGGGTGGTTTCCGCGGTCACGGTGAGTATGGTCCATGATATGTCCCTTGTACTCCCATGGGCCTGTAGGGCTGTCGCTCATGGCGTAGCCGATGCCCTCTGGGCAGCATGTAGACGCGAATGCGAGGTAGTAATGGCCGTTTCTCTTGTAGAACCATGGGCCTTCCTGATAGTCCTCGATATGCGGCATCTCGACGATGTCGCCCGAGTATGAGATCATGTCCTCGTTGAGCTTCACATAATAGAGGTTAGGGTTGCCCCAGTACATGTATGCCTGGCCGTCATCGTCAATCCATACTGTAGGGTCGATGTCGTACCAATGTTCCTTCTGCCATACGAGCGTGCCTCCGATAGGGTCTACGAACGGTCCGTATGGAGAGTCAGACATGAGGACACCGATTCCGTTACCATGGATCGGGCAGTACATATAATATTTTCCGTTGCGCTCGACTACCTGCTGAGCCCATGCGCCGTTATTGTTCTTATACCATTTGAAATCTCTAAGGCTGGCAACCGCTCCTCTGTCCTGCCAGTTGACCATGTCGGTAGTTGTATAAAGGAGCCAGTCCTTCATGATGAAGTTTTCGCCGTGGTCATCGTCGTGGCTTGTGTAGAGATAGAGTGTGTCACCGATGACGATAGGTGCTGGATCGGCTGTGTACTTGGTCTGGATGATAGGCATGTTGAGCTCTTCAAGCGACTTATGCACAGAGTAATCCTTTGTTGTGTTGCATGATGCGGCCGCGAGCAATGCAAGTGCAGCCAAGCTTAAAATTCTGGTTTTCATTTAGTGTTATGGTTTAGTTCTGGTCAAAGGTAGTAATAAAGATTGGAATATCGTAAATGATGGTTAACTTTACCGTATGATCAAACCATGATGCTATGAAAAAGACTTTACTTATTGCGCTTGCCGGGCTCATTACGGCCGGTTGCGCCGAGCAGAATCCGGTCCTTACAGTAACCGGAGGACAGATCCAAGGCGTGGAATCCGCCAACCCGGAAGTAATTGTGTATAAGGGCGTTCCATTTGCGGCACCACCTGTCGGAGAACTCAGATGGCAGGAGCCGCAGCCGGTGGAATCATGGGAGGGTATCCTTACAGCGGACACATTCAGCGCAATATGCCCTCAGCCAGGAAATCCTCCGGGCACCTTCTATGGAGATGAATTCTATTGGGAAGGAAATCCTGAAGAAAGCGAAGACTGCCTGTATCTGAACATCTGGGCTCCTGCAAAGACCGTGGGTAAGACAGATGCAGCCCTTCCGGTGGCCATGTGGGTGCATGGAGGTGCATTCATGAACGGATATGGACATGAAGTGACCATGGATGGAGATGCATGGGCTGAAAGAGGGGTTATTCTCGTGACCATCAATTACCGTCTGGGACGATTCGGCTTCATGAGCCATCCTCTTCTGAGCGAGGAGCAGGGAGGAAAGTCCGGAAACTACGGAATGCTTGATCAGGTTGCAGCGCTCAGATGGATATCGGAAAACATCGCACAGTTCGGAGGCGATCCGGACAATATCACGATCTTCGGTCAGAGTGCCGGTGCGATGAGCATCAAGAATCTGGTGACTTCACCGCTTTCGAAGGACATGGTGGCAAAGGCCATCATCCAGAGCGGCGGCGGAGTTTCAAATTTCCCGGGAAGGGAGCCTGCGCCTCAGTCAGTCTACGATGAGCAGGGAAAGAAGTTCATGGATGCGAACGGATGGTTCACATTGGAGGAGATGAGGGCAGCATCATGGGAGGAGATCAAGAATGCAGCTTCTAATGGCGGCAGATTCTCGCCACATCCTGACGGCTATTTCATGGATGAGGACTTCAATACGGCTGCGCTCGGAGGCAGAATCGCCGACATTCCTTATATGATAGGCTGTACTGCAGACGACATGGGCGGACTCGGCGGCAATTCGATAAGTTATTTCTGTGAGCTTCGTTCGGAGCAGAGCGAGCAGCCTGCATACCAGTATTATTTCAAGAGGAATCCTCCGGGAGACGACGATGATCCGGAGAAGGATCCGGGAGCATTCCATTCGGCTGAGCTCTGGTACATGTTCGGCACGCTGGATAACAGCTGGAGGCCGTTTACCGAGGCGGACAGAGTCCTCAGCGAGGAGATGCTTGATGCGTGGACTTCATTCTGCCGCGACGGCAATCCGGGCTGGGATGAGTACACGAAGGCGAACCCTGTCATCAAGGAGTTCGACGTAAAATAGCCCACAAATGTGCCTTACCTGCCTGATTTTTCGCAGTCAAGGAACGGGGATAACTTCTAAGTGACTGATTTTCAGCGCACTGCAAAAGTGCCATGTTCCTTAACTGCATGAAAACCTGCAGTCAAGGAACGGGGGTAGATGGAAGTCGGGGATCTGGGAGGGCGAAATGTCGCCTTGAATGCCACCTCTGTCATTTCTGGTGCGGATTCCGTCCAAGGTGGAAGTTCATCTGGTCAAAACGCACCAAGGGCGACTCCGAAGAATCGTCCTTGATAACCAACGGTACCAAAAAGGTATAAAAAATAACGGTGAGAATAGTAAAAGTTATTCTCACCGTTTAATTCATTTATTTGGTTACCAATAGGTTAACCCATTAATACTCCTCCTCGTTAAAGAATGTGATTATATGCATTCTACGCATGTAGGATAGCGATTCTTTGGTAATTTGGTAACTTTCTTGGTATGTAAAAGTTGCGTCAAATGCGACAAAATGTGACTACTTTCTGCGTTTCAACACCACTTTCCCAGCACTTACTAAATCGAATTCAAAGAACTTACCATGACTACCGCCATAGTTGACAACAAAATTAACAATTTTAAACAATTGTTAATGCTATTGTGGTGGATTTTCTAATTTATTATGCAAATCCTCTAATACATACCTCGCTAGATTACGCACATGCTCTGAACTTGAAGATGATAATTCACGTAATGCCTCTATGTCACTGTGGTTACCATAAACGGATAATTCCCTCAACAAATTTATACGCATTTCTTCAGGAAGCATCATGTTTGTATATGACATTCTAGCACGTATGGTAGAATACTTTCGTTTTAATGCCAAATTATTCTGCGTATCTGCAATAGCAATTAGCTCTTCACAGAATGATAAGAATAAATTAGCAACATCTATCGAGGATTTCTGTATATGTATAGACGCGTCATTAACTTTGATAAGGTTATCTTTTGATTCTGATAACAATTTGCTAACCTCGTCTTTCTTTTTCTTTAGATTATCAATTTCATTGTTTAGACAGTTCGCCTGCTCAGACACTTTTTCAATATCCTGTATCTTTCCATAAGCAGAAATGGCCATTATAGCAAAACAAATAGTTATTATCAATGACACCGATGAAATGACAACAGCGCAGAAATCTTTAAATTCATCTATGTTAAGTGAGATTTTATCTCTTCCGATATCAAAGAGTAACATTACGCTATTAGCACTAATGAGTATAAATGCTAAGACAAATAATAATTTATAATTTTTATCCATTTTCTTTATCTCTTTTTCTGAAGTATTGAATCGACTTCATCTGCAAATTTTACAGATAAATATTCCTCTTTATCATATATAGGAATATTATTCTTCATACAGTAATCAATCAAATTGTTGTTGTCAACAATAGTAAAAACTATCTTTATAACATCTTCAAGTGTCTTGTTTGCCACAAGCTCTTTTAATAATAAATATCCTGTCTGAATCCCCCCTCTTGATTCCTTAAAGTCAAGGCTCTCACCAGGAGGCATAGATACGTCTAATATCATTAATGATATTGGCATAGAACTATTTATCGTTGAGTTTATTTCATCTACGGATTGAACACGAATAATCGCGTAACCACGTTCTGCGAGTTCATCCAAATATGGACGTAGTATTGATCTATTAATATCATCATCTACCCACATAATTTTCTTTACTGTTTCCATTCTTTACTATTTAAATAATTATTTGAATATAATAAATGCGGCAGTTTAATTTCAAAGATAGTAGGATTTGAACATTGTTGAACACTTATTTTACCTCCAAAATCTCGTAATATCTGATTAACCACGTGTAGCCCAATTCCATAACCTTCACTATTCGTTTTTTGAGCATTTTCACTTCTTACTCCCAACAAGAATATTCTATGTTTATCTTTTTCATTTATACCAATTCCATAATCTGTAATTTGTATGCAACATCCATCATATGATTCAGATGCCGCTATTTCCACATAAAAATCATCGGCAGTTTTAATGTACTTTATAGCATTAGTTAATAGATTATAAAATATAGTTATGTATGCACTCTTATCAATATATAAATTAATATCTGGAAATTTAGCATCAATTCTGATATTGTCAAATATGACACCGTGCTCCCTAGCAAATGGGCGAACAACATTAATACTATCTTTTATAATTTCTTTTAATGGATAACACCGTATTTTATATCGTTGTGATTTAGTAGAACGACCATTAAATTTTGATACATATAAATTCGTATTTGCCTGCATTAATTGCAGATCAGCATAATCTAATATCGATTGTAGATAATGGGGTAATTGAAACCTCATAAATCGCTCATCGGTCAGTTTTCTTATAATGCGATCTGCAGTTACTTTAATTGCATTTGCTGGCGTTTTTGATTCATGAGAAAATTTAGAAATAAAATCATTTCTTTCTTCTTCAGCCATATAATTCTCAATAATCAGTGCAAGGTAGCGACATGCATTGTCTATTATATCAACATCATTATCATTGAAATAATCAATAGCAGTTTTGTTATCCAATTTACTATGATGATTGATTTTATTAGTAAACCGTATTATTCCAAGAACATTCGATGGATTTGAAGGTCGGAAAATAGGAATTACCAGCATGGTTCTACCGGGATGTTTCGTTTCCTCTTTATATTTATGTAAATAAAATGGATTACCTGTCCTCTCTAATTCTATTAAATCATCATAAATTCTAGGTGCTTTCTCAATAGCCACTTTTCCAGTAAGGCCTTCTCCTTTAGAATAATATATATCAGTGTAGCTACTTTGTTCTTGCAAACCAGTCGTATATGCCAAATTAAATCGGTTAGAATAAGAATCCCAAAGGAATACTGAGGCACCTTCATACTCAAATGATGATTGAAGTACTTCACAAATGGCAATTCGTAATTTGTCAATAAAGGGTAATCCATTGAATTGAGCATGTGCCGAGATAAGTTTGTTTATAACTTCCTGCTTTTCGTATTGATTGTATCGTAATAAAACAGTTGATATCCCACTATTAATTGAGGTGGCAACTTCAAATAAATTGTTAAATTTTGGATTGTTAATATAGGATAACTTCAAAAATGCTAGCACCTTATGATTATTGATAATCGGTATGCATATAAAATAATTAAATCCCATATCTTTTAGTGTATCGTATGACAAATGTTGCGTACACTTTTCAATGCCAAATTCATAAAATCTGTTCTTATGATCCGGATCAATTGATAACACATAATCAATAAAACAATTTTGTAATTTATGAACATAATCTTCATCTTTCCTCGCTATATATTCGTAATTATTAGCCATTTCACGAACAAATAAAGAAGCTGATTTAAAATCATTTGTGGTATTATTATGATTGATAGTCCATAATGTACACATTTGACTATCCGTAATGATTCTTATGGCATTTACCGTTCTTTTTACTAGTTCATATCCATTTAAATATGAATTATCTGAAAAAGCTTTGTATAATTTATTTATCATAATTACAATACGTAAATAATAGATTTAAATATATCTGTCAAGTAATTGCTGAAAGTTACTCCAGGAATTAAAACACAACTCATCTAAGGTATTGTTTACACGAGTTAGGCAATCAAATTGGCTCATAGAAGGTATCGAACTAAATGGACTATCCGTTTCCAATAATAATCTTTCCTTAGGTATGATCTTTATCATTTGCTGAAACTTTTTAGTCTGAACCATATTGCTATTGACTGAGAAATAGAAACCTCTTTGGCAGGCAATTTCTAGTTCCTTGATTGAGCCTGTGAACCAATGTAAAATAGGTTTAAATTTAAAATTATCCCCGATAATATCTAAAACCTCAGTCACAGCCTTTCTAGAATGTATCGAAAGTATTTTATTCTCTCCTCTGCACCTATCAACTAGTTCAGAAAAGAAGTTTAACTGCTCCGTTGAATATGTTTTGTCTGTAAAGTCCAGCCCAACTTCTCCTATGTACCTTGCACGTGGAAGTAATTCCCAAAATAATTTGATTTGGTGGCTATAATCATGAATAAGTTCCGGATGGAATCCTAATGCAACACGAATATACTGTTGTTCATAAAGAGCCACTTCCCGCTGATACAAATCAGGGAGGTTAGTAACAGCAATAGTATATATCTGATTTCGCACAATTTCATCAATTGCAGACTGCTTATCTTTCTGCAAGTCAAGGTGAAAATGTGTATCGTATAAATGTTTCATTATAACGTGTCAATAAACTGCTTCAACTCTTCAAGACCACGTTGATAAAGCTCAGCAAACCTACGTCTTTCATATTTAATAGGCCCAGATTCCTGTATAGCGAACAACGGTTCTTTGTCTCTAGATAGCCCTAATTGATACGAGCGTAAGTTTACTTCTGCTTCTGCGTCTTTATATTCTGGATCTCGATATCTTGAATTATCAATAATACCAGCATGATGAATAGCTGCACGCCTTATCGTGCAAGGTAGGCAGACACCGCAATGATTTGATTCTCTCTCTTTTTTCCACCTTCCCAAATCTGGATGAGAACATGACATCGTCAAAACATACGACTGGCTTAAATAGTCAAAGTCTTTGCAATCCTCCATCATTTCTCCTTTTGTCTTGAATTGGTATGGATTCTCAAGAGTAATATTCAAACCAATGTTGGAGATTAAGGTTTGTAGTAGTTCCATAAAATAAGGATGAGTTGTACGCGTGCTCAAACTACCCATTCGGTGTTCTGTTAATGGAATATTCATAGATATTACTCCGTTCTCAGGAATATATAGTTTTATAGGCTTTCCCATACCTGAGGCTAATAATATCGCGTGAGAAAAGAATAAAAGCGATCTAGATCGAGTAGTATCCTCTTTTCCCCTCTTTGGGGCAGCATAAAATTGATAGAAATGTTCTTTCGGAACATTAAAGTGTGCAATCAGTGATTCTATGACTCTTTTTTGATAGACACTTACACCTTTACCTCCATTGTAGTTACCGACAAAAATTGGTTTATTACCTTCTGACAACAAATCAATGGCCCCAATAAATGAATCAAGTCCACCGGAGAGCATACAAAATGCATCTGCATCAACCTTTTTGATAGAATTACGGTAACGGTAGCGTCCATTTTTATATTTTATTTCGTCGTCTGTAAGACAATACCTTTCTCTGAAATGTATTGTCCAATTATCCCCTGTCAGGAAGTCAAGAGCGGCCTTAAGTATATGAGCATTATTCGTCCATTTCTGAACAGAAAAAACGGGCATATAAATTTCAATGTCCCTAGTCCACCTATCTGCCTGATTGTTACGCTGAATTTTCCGGTCTGCATAAAATACCATCAAGGACAAATAGAATAAATCTAGGGCTTCATTTGTAAAACAATTGGGTATGCGATATAACTTTCTGGACTTATTCCAAAATGTATAGTTATATAAATGATTGTCATTCAGATTAACGACTTCCGCTCCATTGATATCAAAAGAATCGGAATCATATAATTTACACACAAAGATATCCATTAACTAAAATCCTCCATTACTTTATAGCATCCCTCATATATTTCAGTAACGATGGCAGTAATCTTTTTACCATTTATTCCAGAATGCAGCAAATCTGGGATCGTTCCTTTCACAACTCCATCTATCAGAAGTTTTGCCTCTTTTTCAAATTTTTGAATTTTAACGATACTCTTCTCATTCTTCAAAACTCCGAATGTAGCTTGGCTTATCAACTTATGATAGATATAATAAGTCACGGTACCACATACTAATTTTGACAATAGTTCTTCATTGAATATTGTATCTATCTGTGCGATATCTACTTTGGTATCTTTTAGAATATCACTAATGGCATCAGTTACCGCTTTGTTCACATAGCTATCTTCCAGTAAATTAGGAGTTGGCGCAAGCATATCCCTGATATCAAGAAACACTTCTTCAGTCGTCTTCCCCTCGAAGGAGATACCTTCGGCTTGCAAATGTGCCTTGACCTCAGATGAAGTACCCGTGAAGATAGTTATGATTCGCGAAGTGACCCTCCTCGCTTGAACTGCGCTTTTTGCAGCATTTCTGTATCCACCTAATGATTTAGTATATGATGAAAGCGCATGACTAACAGCACTTCGGCCATTGCCCACCGATTTCGTTAATATACTTTTAGCAGATTGCCAAGTTATTGAAGGTTCTGTCCTCAGAGACGAATCATCATCGGCAAGCGGATCATTATTAGGGAAGTTATCATCAGTATAATCGTCTGGGAGTAAAACTGTCTTTTTTGGTCCCTTATATAAACTTGAAGTACCCATAATTAACTATGTTTTTTTCTTCCAAATCTATTGGTTAACTCTCGAGCTTTTGACAATTCAGGATTAGCATCCAGATAATCATCCAGTTCTTTGGCATTATCACCACTAAGTTTTGACTTTAATGATGTGAGCTGTCCGACCATCCCTGTTGTAAACTTTGACGCAGGAATTCTCTTCAATATTTCAACAGAATTATTAAGTAAGGAATCGCATGAAATAGCAGCAATAAGTGATTTAAAAAGTTCTACGTCAACGTCTTCACTTTTTATCATCTGATCATAAATACTATCTACAACAAGCATCTTTTCAGAATCGTTCAGCGTTTCAAACAAGTCATGTCCCAACTCCCTTTGGGAATCACTCCTGGACAGAAAAGCGTCAAGGCATTTTTCTGCATCAGGACTTAATAAATTCTTAATGGACTGATCTATTCTTTGTGTGCTACGCGAGAAGTAATAATACGGCTTCAAATCACATTCACCAAGCTTGACTTTGATATTCATCCAGCCTTTAACCCATTCATCCTCCATAAATTTACTTAAAATGTTATTAGATGAGGGCTGAGGATCGTTTTCTAATGCCTTTAAATTCTCCTTGTTTTCAGGTTTCATTATAACCTCATACATGGATTCCTTAAAATACTCAAGTAGCATTAACTTAGCTAATACATTTTTATCTAATTCGACATTACGAGATTCTGCCATCTCTAATCTCATAAATAGTGTATTTAAGAATCTTTTGCATTGCCTTGGGTTTCCATTTAATTTAGCTGCAAGTGTCGGAGATATTTGTTTTGACAATAGCAAAGCCTCCTTAATTTTAGTTTCTTTATCAGGATGAAGCCTTATCAGTTTGTCTGAATCAATAGGTTCAAACATATTAGCGTCTTTGACACATTCTGTTAGATTTTTAATTTCTTTTTCCAACAACAAACAAGTCAAATAACGTTCTAGTTCCAACTGATCAAGTTTAGGTATAGTAATCGGGTATTGGATTAACTTCTCTAAATATTCTTTGCTGATGTCAAGGTTATTGCCTGGAATATTCTTATAACGTGTTTTTATTGAATAATCTATTAAGCGATTATCTGCGCCAATAATAAATGATGTATTTTCAACAAACAAGAACAATCTCATTGCAGCAAATATATCAAGGACTGTATCAGGACTACACCTATCAAGTTCATCCACAAAGATTATCAGATGTTTTATTTCTGAATCGTCAAGTATTTTTTTGAAATCTTTCTGGAAGTTTTTAATGTCATCTCGCTTAGATTCCGTCTGTTCCTTCTTAATACTATTGATTCCTGCCTGGATATCTTCAACGGTAATATTGGACGCTTTGTCTTTTATTGCAGAGTAAATTACATCTGCCGATAATGAGGCAATACTTCCAAGTCCACCTGTAAGCAAGAAGTCTAAAGCAAGTGTCCCTCCTTTAACAAGAAGTTTCTTCCCGTCTATTTTCTTAAGAAGTTTAGTTATTTGTCCCTTTACTTTTGATGGAATGGACGAGTGTTTCCGAAGTTCGTCAAGAATAGTTCCACAGAAAGCCGTCTTTGCATCTTCATAGTCTTCAAACAACCAACCATTGAATCTTACGCATATTGTATCTTTAGGACTCTTCTCTAGAATAGACTTTTCAACCATTTGCATAAGACTAGATTTTCCACTTCCCCAATCTCCGTACACACCAATCGTCGACGGGGTCAGACTTTCATCCATAGCTATATCTTTTACCGCCTTAACAAGATAGTCGAAGTTCAAATAGTCTGAACTAGTTTCTGAATCTTTCCACAACATATGCCATTTAATATTTTACGAATCATCGTATGGGTTATAGTGCTATTATGTGTTCCAAAGTTAATATGTTTTATCAATTACATCAAGATAAGGACTAAACTTTTACATATTCATTAAATATATCAGTCAGACATATATAGCAAAAAGGTACAAGATCTCTAATAAAGAGAGACTCATACCTAACTTATGCGTTATAATTATTTAACAAAGTATATAGTCGCTTATTCGGAATATCGCTTTTTACGTGTCACAAAGGCCTCGTAGTGTGTGGTTTGCATGAATTCGAGAATGTCGTTGCGGGAGTAGTAGTATTTGTTGTTGATTTGGGAATAGCCGAGGAGGCCGGAATCTCTCCATTTTTTAAGGACGGCAGTGGATACGTCTAACTGTTCCATGATTTCCTGGTTGGTGAATATCATTTTGCTACCAGCGTCCATACTTTTACGCATTTCACGGATATCCTTACGTAATCCTTTAATGTGCTTAAGGATGTTTGCGATGTTTTGATCTCTGTCTTCCATAGTTTATAGTGAGTTTTTCTGAGTTGTCTGGTTAAGCGAATAGCCCCGGCAGTTCTGAAGCATTTCAATAAGATCTTTGTGCTGGCTGTACAGGCTTGACATATCTTTGATTTCTTTGCCGGGGAACATTTTCTGAATATCTTCAAGGCACTTGCGTCCTGCCTGGTCATTATCGAGGAAACATATGAAGCTTTCGTGTAAGTTTAGGTATCCGGTCGCTTTGTCCAGATTGTTGACTGAATTCAGGACCAGGATGTCCGTGGTAGGTGTCTTACTGTTCTGCAGGACTTGCCATGAAAGGAAGTCGAAACTGCCCTCAAAGATGGCGACACCCCGTGTTGATGGCATAACTGTTCGTTTGCCCTCTGTATCAATCGTTGTTATGCCTCCTTTACTGCAGGACTTAAACCCATACGGCGCGCTGAGATTATAGCCTCCAGCATTGTTCTCAAACCCCAAAGTCGTGTAATCTTTCCCTTTTACGTGGTTTCTTAGGATGACTTCTTTGCAGTATTTGTCAGCTATGCTTATAGGAATCTTCCTCTCTTCAAGGTACTTCTTGAGATAGTAACTGCATATTGGCTTTACCTTTATGATTCCTGTGGTCGGAGCAGATTCGGGTTTTGAGATTGATTCTGTTCTGCTGGCTGCAGCAGGATCAAGTGTTTTGATGTATGACTCCGCTTCTTCTTTACTGCATTTCTTGACGGCCATTATCAGCTGTACGTTTGTTCCTCCGATACCGGCTCCGTGATCGTACCATACATTATCGCGTTTGTTCACGTGTAATGATGGTTTCGTCTCATTTCTTAACGGAGAGTAGTACATTCCTTTGCCTTCTTCCTTGCATCCAAGATGCTCAAGAAGAAGGTCAATCGGGTAGTTATATATTTGATTATCGAACATTTTGATGAAATTTCGTCTAATTCTATCGCATTTAATCGAATTTTATATAACTTTGTGTTGTAATGCTCACCTGTTGGTAATTACAATAGTTTTGTTGGTATTATATATTTACCACTTGGTAATAAAATAATACCAACGCAAAGAAAAGAATAATATTTCATAAAACCAAATTAAGGGATAACTATGCCTAAGAATCCGACTCCTGAGACTACGCAGAAGACTACTGTAGTGATACCTAAGAGACAGAGAACTCCAATCGAGATGCAGACCGGCCCTCGCCTGAGCGGTATCAGGAAGTATCTTGCGGAACTTGGCATTACAGGCGCCCAGTTGGGGGCTATGTGCAATGTGGATCGCCATATAATGAGACGCTGGTTCCAGTCAGATGACTGCAAGATATCTGAAATGGAGAAGATGGCCAAAGCTGCCGGATATAGGTTCGAGTGGCGTTGGGTCAAGGAGGAAGAGTAAATCTAACTCCTGGCTTTCGATAGCTCATCTCTGATTATGTTCACTATCTCCCTTTTGATGCGGAGGTAGTTCTTTGAGATTTCTTCCTCAATCTTGTCTTCGGGCAGATTGAGGATTTTTGGTATATCCTCGTTATGTTTTGCTGGAGGAGGCAATATCACTTCTCCGCAGAATATCTTCGGATTGACTTTCTGCTTGAAGGTATCAGCGACGTAACCGCAGAAGGTTCCCTGCGATAAAGATTCTATCTTATGAGCCGGTAGTACGTCCTTGAGTTGGTAGGAGTACGTCACGTGATCGCTGATGTCGCTTTCTTGGTATGACCTTGTCTCCCTCTCTTCCTTGCCGAATGATTTTGACAATGTCTCAGCTGTACTACCTTTAACAGCTCCGGCAAAGAGGTTTCCTACTGTGTTGAAGATTACATCAGACTCCTTCTTGTCATAATCTTTCACAAGTTGTGTCTTATCCTGTGCTCCAAGAACAGTGGCTACATTGTTTGACCGGGATGTATTTATGAGTTGGTCAAGACCTTTGAGAAGAATTGTCGGCAGCTCATCTATCAGTACAGCACTATGAAGTCTTCCTGGTCTGTTGATCATTTTGAAAAGTCGAGATGTCAATAGTGCCAGTGTTGTACCATATATGGACTGTCGCAAGGGATTATTGCCAACACATATTATCTTCGGTTCT
>JAZRQM010000029.1:0-4319 GCA_045649795.1 Candidatus Cryptobacteroides sp.
CAGAACGTTCCTGCATATTTCCATGAACATCTTCTCCGATGCCGGAAAGAAGTTCTGACGTATGCAGCTGCGTACGTAGTACCAGTTATCATCAGGAATCTCCTTCTGATAATCACTCCATATCTTCTGTTTGCCTTGATATATCATAACTAAGGTTTCACAACTTGTCAATCGTTGAAATGATTGTCCGAACAATGTTCAAACGTGTGACGGAAGTACTCTTCCATCGACATCCCCATCTCTTCTGCCTTGGCTCTGGAGAATTTTTCCACTGTTTCCATCCTTTCTGTTGCTCCGGTGACATCAAATATCTTCTTCAGCTCGTCGAGAGATTCCTGAGGAATCTTGCGGAGTATTCCGGGACCTGAGCCGCGAAAATTGGCACCCTGCCTTGCGTAACTGTCTTCAAGATGTTCAGTATGCCATTTCCAGACAGGGCCGGATTCCATGTGGTCTTCCCAACTGAAAGTATCAGGGTGTATGCAATAGCCGTATTTGAGGATGTTTCCGGTCATTATCTTTGTGAGAGGATAGAGCTGGCGGCCTTTCTCCGACTCGACGAAATACCCGAGCCTTGCAGAAAGGTCACGCAATGCCATTATCACCAGTCCGGGACCATTTCTGCGGGGACATCTTGTAAGGCAGGAGAGACATTCTCCGCAATACCATATCGTATCGCTCTTGAGCAGGGCCTCGATATCTTCATCGTTGCCTCTTTGGACAGTATCTACGATTCTACGGGGGTCGTACCTGTAGAATTCAGCTGCAGGGCATATTGCCGTGCAGGTCCCACAGTTGATACAGGTCTTGAGACCTTCCTTGATCCTGTAGTCTTCTCTCAAAAGATCGTACAACTTTCCCATAACCGCTACATAGGTTTGATTTTACGGGCAAGAATGGCGCATAATCCAGGGAAGAATCGTTTGATATAGACCATAAGAAGTTCTTTCCTTCCTACAAGCACTTCCTTCTTTTCCTTTGCTACAGCTCTTGTTATGACGCGTGCCGCAGCTCCTGCAGTCATTCCGCTTGCCTGACCGGGATCCATCACTCCGTGTGGCTTTCCTCCCTTGTCAAGAGCATATCTGGATATGTTGGTCTGCACCCTACCCGGACATACCATAGTCACTCTGATACCCTTGCTGTAGTACTCGGCCTGAAGGGTTTCGAAGAATCCGTACAAGGCGAACTTTGAAGAGCTGTATCCGCATCGGAGCGGAAAACCGAATCTTCCGGCAATGGATGTAGTTACAGCAATCTTTCCACCGCCTCTGGCAGCCATTTTCGGCAGAAGGCGTTTAGCAATAGCTACTGGAGCGAAGTAATTGATTTCCATTATCTTGCGCATCATCTCCATTGAAGTGTCCTCGACGTTGGTTCTTTGGCTGATGCCGGCATTGAGCATTACTATGTCAATGCCACCGAGGGCAATCCAGACGTCGTCGGTGAGGTTGTCAATACCGTCGGGGCAGGTGAGGTCGAAAGGGAAAACAGTCACCCCTTCTGCCCCGAGTTCACGGCATTTGGCCGCAACCTTTTCAAGACGGTCTGCAGAAGAAGAGGTAAGAGCCAGTCTCGCCCCTTCTTCTGCATAACGGTAAGCACATGCTTCACCGATTCCGGAGGATGCTCCTGTTATCCAAACTGATTGCATGGCTTATTTCAGGAGCGCCATATTAGGCATTTCCTTGTCAAATTCTCCTCTGTCAAGTCTTTCCTTCATATCCTTGAAGGCAGCGAGTGTCCTTTCGACATCATCCATGCTGTGAGCAGCTGTAGGGATGATACGGAAGATTACCATTCCCGGAGGAATCACAGGATAGATCACAACAGAACAGAAGATATGGTATTCCTCGCGGAGCGCGACTGCAATGTTGGCTGCTGAATTCACTCCCGCCTTCACAAGAACAGGTGTGACGCATGCCTCAGCAGGGCCGATGTCGAATCCAAGTTCGCGGAATCCATTCTGGAGGCGTCTGGTCACCTTCCAGAGCTGCGCGCGGAGCGCATCACCTTCAGGACTGTCGATGATATCGAGTCGCTTGAGACATCCTTCCACGATAGGCATTGGAAGTGACTTCGCATAGATCTGCGAACGCATATTGTATTTAAGGTAGTCAATGATATCCTTGTCGGCTGCTACGAAACCGCCGATTATGGCCATTGACTTTGCGTATGCTCCGATGTATATGTCAATCTCATCCATAACTCCGAAGTGCTCGGATGTACCGCGGCCGTGCTCGCCCATCACACCAAATCCGTGGGCATCATCAATCATGATGCGGAACTTGTATTTCTTCTTGAGCGCTGCTATCTGGTCCAGGATTCCGAGAGCTCCGGTCATTCCGAATACTCCTTCAGTGATGAGGAGGACTCCGCCGCCCTTCTTCTCCGCTTCCTCACATGCCTTTGCAACCACTCTTTCGCAGTCCTTGATGTCATTATGACGGAACTTATATTTGCTTCCGACGTGCAGACGGATACCGTCAAGGAGGCAGGCATGGTCTTCAGCATCATAGACAATCACGTCATGACGACATACCAGTGCGTCGATCGTCGAGACGATACCCTGGTAACCGAAGTTGAACTCGAAGGCAGCCTCTTTCTTCTCGAATGCTGCAAGCCTGCGCTCGAGCTCTTCGTGAAGATGTGTCTGTCCTGTCATCATTCGGCTTCCCATAGGGTATGCCAGGCCCCATTTCGCAGCGGCTTCTGCATCTGCCTTGCGGATCTCGGGATGGTTTGCAAGACCAAGATAGTTGTTGAGGCTCCAGCACAGAACGTCCTGTCCGTTAAATTTCATATTTGGACCAAGCTCGCCCTCAAGGCGTGGGAATGCGAAATAACCTTCAGCTTTTTCACGGTACTGTCCGATAGGACCACCTGCTGACTTTCTGATTCTGTCAAAAATATCTGTAAACATGTCTATTGATTTTTGATTGTTTCTTTTGATACAAGTCCCATCATTCTGAAAAGGAATTTAGGGAGATTCTTTTCCGGATTACGCTTCTTCATGTCGATGAACCATCCCAGTTTCTTGATTACCGGTACCTTGTTCGTCTCTACAAGTTCAACCAGGGTTCCGTCCGGATCCTCGATATATGCAAAGCGTCCAGATGCGTCTCCCATATCGAAGATCTCTCCGTCAGGACAGCTGTCCACTGTGAAAGGATGACCTTTTTCTGCACAGAACTTCTTCATATTGTCCATTCCTGTCACGTCGAAGCATACCTGGATAAAGCCGGGGTCGCCCCAATAGCGTCCTTCGTAAATCCTACGTGGAGTGTATTCAAGAGCTTGTACAAGCTCTATCGTCGAGTCTCCGAAGAGTTCTGCGAATGCGCCTTTGCGCTTCGGAGCGCCGAGGATGACCCTGCGGCAGTTCTTGTCGGAACCTGGCATGAAGAAATGCTTGCTGAACGCTCCTGTGGTGTCACTGATTATTCGGTCGTAGCCAAGTACATCACGATAGAATCTGATAGATCTCTCCATGTCGGTGACGCCAATGACAGCACCGATCATTCCACCAGTGAACTTGTTCTGATCGATGAATACATCTTTCCTTTCTACGATCTGGAAACAGTTACCATAGAGGTCCTTTATATAGAAGCATGGCGTACCGTCCGGAAGGGTTTCGGGAGTGGTGCAGTCTGGCCATTTATTAGAAACCCAATTATAGAACGCCGCTACATCACGGCATTTGAGCTTTGCAGCAAAGATGCCGAGGTCTCCAACCGATATGGCAAACGGACACGGCTCCGGCTTACGTTTTGAGTACTGCCATATTTCGAAGCCTCCACCGCCCTGAAGATTGACTGCGATGCCGGCGTGACGCTGATGCGGCTTTCCGCCTGTATATGGGAGCATACGCTCCGCTACTGTGTCGTCCTCCAGAATCTTCACGTCAATTCCGAACATCTCAATGTACCAGTTCCATGACTTTCTGAAGTCCACAGTACCGGTACCGATCTGCTGGATACCGGAAATCATAAATGACTCCATATATTATAAAGGTTTAGATTTTAGTCACATCTTTTATAGTAAACCGTTTTACTATTTTCGTGCAAAGGTAGGAAAATATTCATAGATTCCAATTGTAATTTTACTTGACTATATAGAAAAGAAAATAGATCAAAAAGCCAAAACCGCCGACTTCTTGAGATTAGGAGGTATTAATGAAAGGCAGGCAGCTATGCTTTCGATTATTAACAATAACCCTCAAACGGCTTTTACAATAAAAGAACTCGAAAACAGATTCGCTGTTAGCCATCCAACGGTCAAGGCTGATGTAGATGCACTTGTCGCCCGCGGACTATTAA
>JAZRQM010000030.1:0-20412 GCA_045649795.1 Candidatus Cryptobacteroides sp.
CAGTTGAAGCGAGGGGGGCGTCAGGTGAGCTTAACAAACTATGGAAAAACTACTGGAAGATACGTTACGATCAGCAACAGCCAGTCGGCAAGGGGAGCCCTTTGGGCGAGCTCCCCGCAGCCGATCTGAACGGTAGCTGCCCGAAACCGTATACTCCGGCAGCGGGGCTGTCATAAAAAGTCCCGCAAATGTATATCTTTGCAGGACCATGTAAACTTATATCAGGACATCAAAGTCCTAACAATCTATTATTTAATAATCGGTAAACCTATCTCAGGACTAGACAAGTCATTCTGAGTCTGGATAAATGTACATGGTTTCATGCCAGCACCGCTGCCGTAATATACGATTTCCGGCAGCTACAGCTCGAATCGGCACGGAGAGCTGGTCCGTTGGGCTCTCCGTGCCGACCAGCTGTAGCAGTGTCTGTCCAGAAAGTACTGTCAACCATCAGGATTCTTCACTGAAATCGTTTCATAAAGTACCAGGACATAGAGCAACAGTCAAGCGTTACGAACGGCCTTTCATCGAGCTGTCCGTATCGCTTAATCAGTAGTCGCCGGAGAGAGTATATTCCGGCAATGATGCCCCCTCGGACTAAGGTTCCTCCCAATAAAACACTGGCTATCAACAGAATACAGAAACCACATGTCATTGGGGAACATGCGGTTTCTGTAAGTCGATGATTACCTGGGAGGTAATGGCCAAGGTATAGACCAGGATTCAGACCAGGATATAATTCAGGATATAGGTCAGGATATAAGGCCAGGATATAGACCTGGATACAGACCAAGTATAGACTAGGATACAAACCAGGATATAGACCAGGATATCGGTCAGTGCAGGACTGAATGATCGGTTACAATGGAATTATTCTCCTAACTGATCATCCGCGACGGCCTGATCGAAGTCCCCGAACCATTCGCGGGTTTTGGCGGCAGCTTGGGCCTTGATCTCTGGGGTAATGTTCTTCCATACTGTATGGAGGGCCCAGATCACGGCTGTGAGGTCGTCTGTATAGCCGGCCAGCGGGATGAAGTCCGGAAGGATATCCAATGGAAGAAGGAAATATCCGAGGGCTCCGTAGATCTTTGACTTGTCTGCATTCGAGACGGTCTTGCTGCGAAGCACATAGTAGAGCAGAAGCACAGCATAGACCAATTTAGAACCGGCCTTTCGGGCCACTTTCGGGAGTCTGGAGCCGAACTTTCTTTCGTCGTAATGCTCCTGATATTTCTCTATGTCTTTCGGTGGTTTCATGATAAAGTATGTTTAAAGTCCGGCAATGTTCCTGAACACCCACCATCCGAGGATGATCACGAGCAGGATCTTGGTCAAGAGACCGCTGTCCACCCTTTCGTAGAGCTTCGGACTGGTATCTTTCGTGATAGCTGCGAGGGCCAGAAGCACCAGGAAAGGTATGCTGATGACGACCATCGGATTGTAGAGGAAGGCCTCTTTGAATTCCAGATGAAGCAGGGCATGCAAAGCTCTCTGCGAACCGCATCCGGGACATCTCAGACCGCCTGTCAGCATCAGGAATGGACATTTCGGGAAAAATGCATGACGGGCAGGGTCGAGCAGGCCATATATCACTGCCGCCGCTACCCCACCAGCCATAAATGCCGCTACGAGAACTGTTCTTTTCCTTCCAGTCAAATCAGAATCAATACAGAAGAGCTGTGTTGAGCCTCTGAAGGTTTTTCTCTCTGGTCGCATCCATTATATAGAAGAGGTCCGCGATCCACCAGATATAGACACCTCCACACGTAAGAAGCTTGCCGACTCCAAGGCCTATGTCGCCGAGAACAAATCTGTCGATGCCCAGAGCTCCGAAGAAGATCGAGATGACGAGCATCAGAACCGGATCAGTCAGGGTAACATATGTAAGTCTGTCAAACTCAGCATCAGACATTGCCATAAGCCTCTCCTTGAGGATAGGGAGCTTATTTTCGGGGAGTTTGCTAGCATTCGCAGCCAGCCAGCATCTTACTCTGCTCTCTCTCTGACTGTCATGATTGACAACAGGAGCAGGTACAACGGCATCCTGAACGACTTTTGTACCGCACTTCATACAGAAGTTGGCACCCGCCTCCAAAGCACTGCCGCAATTCTTGCAATAAACGATCATAGTGAATTTATGTTAAGTGTTTTACTTTTTTGAAGTCTGCTTCTTGCCGGCGGCTTTCTTGGCCTTGCGCTTTGATTCCTGGATGGCCTTGCGGACCTTTTCCTTGCGGGCGGCCTTGTTGATGCCGACGGTCACATTGTCGAATGAGCCGTCCTCGCCCTTGATGAAGGATGTTCCGCGACCATGCTCATAATCGATGCGGTCATATACACGCTCCTCAAGTCCGGTCTCAATAAGCTCATAATCAAGGAGTTTCTGTTCAAGATTCGTCTTCTTTACACGGATACGTACAGGATCTCCGAGGTTGTAGACTATGCCCGAACGCTTTCCTACGAGACGGTAATGGTCGGCGTCAAACTCGAAGAAGTCGCTCTTGATATCTCTAAGCGCAACCATTCCCTCGATCATCGTAGGCTCGATCTCCACATACATTCCCCACTCGGTAAGTCCCGAGATATGGCCTCCGAATGTGTATCCTACCTTGTCCTGCATGAACTCCACAAGCTTGTACTTGATGCTTGAGCGCTCTGCCTCAGCGGCCACGATCTCACGCTCCGAAGCATGCTTGCAGAGCTTGTCGTAAATCTCCTTTCTCGCAGACGAAACGCCGTCAAGATAAGCGGCCAGAAGCCTGTGCACCATCATGTCCGGATAACGGCGGATCGGAGATGTGAAATGTGTGTAATACTTGAATGCAAGTCCGTAATGGCCGAGGTTTTCGGTATCATAGCGGGCCTTGGCCATGGTCCTGAGCGAAAGAAGCTCGATCGCATTATATTCAGGTGTGTCCTTGGCAGCTGCGAAAAGGCTGTTCAGCTCCTTAGAGATCTCCTTTCCATTGTTGGTCGGTCCCATCCTGTAGCCGAAGTTGCCGATGAAGTTGCGGAGACTCTCGACCTTCTCCTGGTTCGGTTCGTCATGGACACGATATACGAAGGTCTTCTTCGCCTTCGCAACGAACTCTGCTACAGTCCTGTTGGCAAGGAGCATGAACTCCTCGATCAGCCAGTTCGCCTCCTTCGTAACCTTCTGATATACATTGACAGGACGTCCTGCCTCATCCACCTCGACCTTCATTTCAGGTCGGTCGAAGCTGATCGCTCCTGCTGCGAACCTCTTCTTGCGAAGCTTTGCCGCAAGACCGTTCAACACAAGAACGGCCTCCTTTATATCTTCCGGAACACCCTCATGCGACGCCTTAGGACCGGCCTCGATGATGGCCTGAGCCTCTTCATATGCAAATCTGAAGTCAGAATATATTACGGTCTTGCCGAACCACTGGTTCGCGATACGACCGAGCGGTGTGATTTCGAAAACAGCCGAGAATGTAAGCTTTTCCTCGTTCGGGCGGAGGGAGCAGAGCTTGTTGCAGAGCTTCTCCGGAAGCATCGGCACAGTCCTGTCCACAAGATAGACAGATGTTCCACGAGCCTCTGCCTCCTTGTCAACCACGTCGCCCGGCTTGACATAATGAGTGACGTCGGCGATATGGACTCCTACTTCGTAATTTCCATTTTCAAGCTTCTTGAACGAAAGGGCATCGTCGAAGTCCTTCGCATCCGCAGGGTCAATTGTGAATGTCAATATGTCACGGAAGTCTCTTCTACCTCTAAGATCCTCAGCAGTAATCTCTTCCGATATACGGTCAGCAGCATTTGCCACCTCTGATTCAAAACGATATGGAAGTGCATATTCCGCAAGGATCGCATGCATCTCGGTGTCGTTATCGCCTGGCTCTCCGAGCACATCGACGATATGTCCGCGAGGCGACAGTTCGCTGCGAGGCCAGTCGTCCACCACAGCAGCCACCTTCATTCCCGAGCGTACCTTCAGTTCCTGACGGCCGTAACCATCCTCACCGAGTTCATACACTCTATGGATTGCATATTCATCGTTTCCAAGCGGCTTGAGGTATCCTGTATCGTCCTTCTGCTCATGGATTGACTGGCTCTTCACCTTATGCCTGCGATAGCGCTCCTTGTCAGACTCGGTAAACGGAATCGTGATATCGTATGGCATGAAACGGCTCTGCATGAGCACCCATGCCTGATTTGCGACGATATGAAGGATACCGATGAAAGGCCTTGGTGACCTCTCGAGGATCTCAACAATCTCTCCTTCCCTGCGCTTGTCGGTCTTCTCACGGGTTACGGTCGCACGGACAATATCGCCATGAAGGGCTCCTCTTGTCTTGGAAGCCTTCACGAACACATCGTCATCCTCTCCTTCCACAATGACGAAAGCATAGCCTTCACGTGTCATCTGCACCTTTCCCACGACCTGTGGAAACACCTTCTTCTCCTTCTTTCCCCTGCCACGGCCCTTGCCGTGAGAATGTTTATTTCTTGCCATAATTATCTCTTATATATCGCATGGGCAAAACCCTTGCAGTTTCATCATACAAAATTAGAAAAAGTGGTGTATAAATTGTATATTTGCGCCGCAAAAATGTCATTCTGAGCGTAAGCGAAGAATCTTTTGACGAAATTATTTAAAACTATATAAAAAATGGACAAGAAAGTTCTTCTCATGATCCTCGACGGATGGGGCGAGGGCAGACAGGATGAGTCTAATGTCATCTACGCACAGGGAGCTCCTTACATCGAGGGTCTCCGCAAGCAGTACCCTATGAGCACACTCAAGGCATGCGGCGAGGCCGTAGGTCTTCCAGAGGGTCAGATGGGTAACTCAGAGGTAGGTCACCTCAACCTCGGCGCAGGCCGCGTGGTGTACCAGGACCTCGTGAAGATCAACATCGCAGCACGTGAGCACAAGTTCCTCCAGAATCCTGAGATCAAGGCTGTTTATGACTATGTAAAGGAAAACAACAAGCAGCTCCACCTCATGGGTCTTGCTTCAATGGGTGGTGTACACAGCTCACTCGAGCATGTATACGAGTTCCTCAATGTGGCTAAGGAGTATGGTCTTGAGGACGTGTTCGTACACTGCTTCATGGACGGCCGCGACACTGACCCTAAGAGCGGAAAGGGCTTCGTAGAGGGTCTTGAGGCTGAGATGGCAAAGTCTACAGGTAAGGTTGCTTCAGTATGCGGACGTTTCTACGCTATGGACCGTGACAAGAGATGGGAGCGCGTGAAGGAAGCTTACGACATGCTCGTAGAGGACAAGGGTACATATGCAACATCAGCTACAGAGGCTATCCAGGCTTCATACGACGAGGGTGTTACCGATGAGTTCATCAAGCCTATCGTGATCACAAACGCTGAAGGTCAGCCTCTTACAAAGATCGAGGAGGGCGACGCAGTGATCTTCTTCAACTTCCGTAACGACCGCGCACGTGAGCTCACAGCAGTTCTCACCCAGCAGGATATGCCAGAGGCAGGAATGCACACTCTTCCTCTCTATTTCTGCTGCCTTACTCCATATGATGCATCATTCACAGGTGTCCATATCCTCTTCGACAAGGAGAATGTACAGGAGACCCTCGGTGAGGTAGTTTCAAAGGCAGGCAAGAACCAGCTCCGTATCGCTGAGACTGAGAAGTATGCACACGTTACATTCTTCTTCAACGGTGGCGCAGAGTCTCTCTTCGAGAACGAGGACCGTATCCTCGTGAACTCTCCTAAGGTTGCGACTTACGACCTCCAGCCGGAGATGAGCGCACCAGAGGTTACAGAGAAGCTCGTAGAGGCCATCAACACAGGCAAGAACGACCTTATCATCCTCAACTTCGCAAACGGTGACATGATCGGCCACACAGGTATCTATGAGGCTATCCGCAAGGCTGTCATCGCAGTTGACGGTTGCGTTGAGAAGGTAGTAGAGGCTGCAAAGGCACAGGGTTATACAGTACTCATCACAGCTGACCACGGTAACGCTGACTACGCTGTAAACGAGGACGGCACACCTAACACAGCTCACTCTCTCAACGATGTACCTTTCATCGTAGTGAACGCAGGCGACGAGGTTAAGGAGGTAAAGAACGGAAAGCTCGCCGACGTAGCTCCTACAATCCTCAAGCTCATGGGCATCGAGCAGCCAGCTGCCATGACTGGAGAACCGCTCGTATAAGTGCGACGCACTATAGAACCAAATCGTTAAATATCATACGATTATAGAAATAGCGATTACCCCTGTTCATTAAAACAGGGGTAATTTCATTTATCCCCATTCTGTGTCTTGAAACCAATTTTCCGGCGAGGCTGCTGTTCAGAAGTCTCTTTGACGGACAACGCCGCTATGGCCTGATAGATAGTGTCTATCTCTTTTCTCATATCTTCGGATAGGTCATTGATAGCCTCAAGGTTGTCTTCTTCATTACGTTCCAAAAGCTCCAGCTTGGCCTTAATGGCTTCCAGTTCACTGGACAGCATATTGGTAGAAGCAACAAATCTACGCATATCAACAAATGCCCTGATGATAGACCTGTTAACCAATATTGCTCTTTCGCTTTTAAGAACACTGGACAGCATAGCGACCCCCTGCTCTGTAAAAGCAAACGGCATATGTCTGCGACCTCCTCTTTCATTTGAGGTCGCATTTTGCGTCCTCAAGCTGATTATCAACGAGTTATATTCATCACTTGTCAGTTCAAACATAAAATCATCGCCTTCAAAGCGTTTCCAGTTTCTGCGGACAGCTTCTTTCAATCTTTTAGTTTCTACCTGATACAATTCCGCCAGATCAAAATCCAGCATGACGCGTGCTCCACGAATATGATGAATCTTGTTTCGAATTTCTACAATTTCATTCATAACCAATAATTTTAGTGCCGCATATAAACAAAAAAACGCAATACGGGCTATACGACTATACCCATATCGCGTTGTGGAACTCTACCGAACCACGGTATTCAAACTTGCCTGTAAAGATAGAATTTTATTCTTACATATAAAGCATTATATTTGCCCAGAAGCAATAGTTTATGAAGCGTTTATATTTTATAGGCATCGTGATCCTTTCGGTTCTGACGTGGGGATGCAATGAGGTTCAAGAGACGGGGCCTGCAGGCTATCCGGACATGACTTTGACCATTAAGAATGTCAGAAGCGAAGCGGAATCCATCACTCTAACCCTCCATGCAGAAGGTGAGGATAAGGACATGTACATACGATGGGGTGTGACATACAGCGAAACGGATGACAAGACGGCGGGAAAGGCAAAGGCAATAGTCGGAAGTCCGTCAGAGGGAAAGGCCGAAGTATGCATCGACGGCCTGGATGGAGGACAGACGTATCATATCTGGGGATGGGCTTACGACAGGAACGGAGACAGGATATGGACTGAAGAGAGCACAAAGGCCAAAACCACCGAGAAGCCGAAGCCAAAGCCTGCAAAGCTCTCCGGAACAATCATAGGAAGCACATACTCAGTCGATTACGACAATGGCAACGCACAATCGACTACGGTCAATACCAAAGACAACGTCTTTGATGGCAACTTCGATACATATTTCGCTTCATATGACCGTTCGGGCACATGGGTGGGCTATGACCTCGGCAAGAAGCATGTCATCACTAAGATCGGATACTCCCCTCGCATCACCCAGCCTGGCAGAGTCGAACTAGCGATGATC
Source organism: Candidatus Cryptobacteroides sp. (assembly GCA_045649795.1). GTDB lineage: Bacteria > Bacteroidota > Bacteroidia > Bacteroidales > UBA932 > Cryptobacteroides. The sequence continues at coordinate 7,668 of JAZRQM010000030.1, forward strand.
GAGGGTGCGAACATGCCTGACTTCAGCGACGCCATTCCTATCCATATGATCAAGAGTCCGGCTCCGGAAAGGCAGATGACCTATGAAGAGACGAGCTGTTCGCGAGGCTTCAGATATGTACGTTACGTATCTCCGAACGACGTCAGGTGCAATCTTGCGGAGCTTGAATTCTACGGTTATGCAGACGAAGGAAACGACTCCAAGCTGTATCAGATAACGAATCTTCCTACCGTTGTGATCAATACGGAGGGCGCTCAGGAAATCGTTTCAAAGGAAGAAGAGATATCCAGCAATGTATACATCATCTCCGGGGACGGAACCGAGCTGCTCGCGACAAGCGAAACCGGTGTCAGAGGCCGAGGAAACGCGAGCTGGGACCAGTTTCCCAAGAAGCCGTACAGACTTAAGTTCAGTTCGAAGCAGAGCCCGCTTGGGGCGCCGGCATCGGCAAAGAAATGGACCCTCATCAGCAATTACAGCGACAAGACCCTGATGAGGAACATCGTCGCATTCGAGGCAAGCAGGATGCTCGGAGCAAGCTACACCCCATATTGCCACCCTGTAGACCTTGTCGTAAACGGCGAATACAGAGGATGTTACCAGCTTTGCGATCAGGTAGAGGCAGCAAAGGACAGAGTGCCGGCAAAAGATGGCTATCTCATTGAAATTGACTCATATGCGTGGAAAGAGACATCGTGTTTCTGGTCATGGAGAAACACCCCTGTGACCATTAAGCATCCGGACGAAGATGACATCACCCAGCAGCAGAGAAACCATATCGAGAATTTCTTCAACCAGATGGAGAGTGCTGCCCTTGGTACGGACTTCAAGGATCCGGAGAAAGGATTCAGGAAATATCTGGACATGGAAAGCTTCATCCGAAATATAATGATCGGAGACTTCTGCGGAAACACCGACCTGCTCTGGAGCGTATACATGTACAAGGACGCCGAGAACGGCAAGCTTTACTCAGGCCCGACATGGGATCATGACCTTTCGTTCGACAATGACTACAGATCATATCCTGTCAATGGAAATGACGACTTCATTTACCGTTTCGTCCCGTCTCCGGCCAGCGATGCAGTAAGGGAAATCACAGACAGGATAATGAAGCAGGATCCAGAGGGAAGGCAGACGGTTGCAGACATCTGGGAAGAGGCATACGAAAAGGGAGGCCTCAAAGACCTCCCTTCATATGTGGATCAGACCGCCCGACTTCTTGACGAGTCGCAGAAACTCAATTTCAAACGCTGGAAAATACTTGACCACAAGGTACATATGAACTTCCAGGCTCTCGGCTCATATGAGGCCGAAGTACAGTTCATGAAGAACTGCGTCAAAGAACGTCTCGTCAAGTTTGACGGCTATGTAAAGAGCAACAATTAAAGACCGCGACCGCGAAGGAGGGCTCCTGAGTCAGGATCTGCGCCACGGAAACGACGGTAGAGATCCATAGGCTCGTCGCTGCCGCCCATCTCGAGGACATTGCGACGGAATGACATTGCTGTCTCCTTGTCGAAGATTCCCTTCTCCATGAAGAGCTCGAATGCGTCCTTGTCGAGTACCTCTGCCCAGAGGTAGCTGTAGTAACCTGCGCTGTATCCGCCGCTGAAGATGTGCGCGAAATATGTGCTGCGGTAACGTGGGATGATCTCGTCAATGAGGCCCATCTCAGCGCATGCCTGTGCCTCGAACGCCATAGGATCCAGACCTTCAGCAGATGTGAGCTCATGCCACTTCATATCAAGGATAGACGCCGCTGCAAGCTCTGTTGTCATGAAGCCCTGGTTGAATGTACCTGCAGCCTCGATCTTTGCAACAAGCTCGTCAGGAATCACCTCACCTGTCTCATAGTGACGTGCGTAGCTTGCAAGAACCTCCTTCTGGAACGCCCAGTTCTCCATGATCTGTGAAGGAAGCTCGACGAAGTCACGTGCCACTGATGTTCCGCTCACACTCTTGTATGTACACTGAGTGAGAAGGCCGTGGAGAGCATGTCCATACTCATGGAAGAGAGTCTCCACCTGGTCGAGAGTGAGGAGAGAAGGCTTGTCGGCAGTAGGCTTCGCAAAGTTACCTACGTTCACGATAACAGGACGAACCTCAACACCGTCTACAATCTCCTGATTCACGAAGTTTGTCATCCATGCGCCGCCTCTCTTTGTGCTGCGTGGGAAGTAGTCTGTAAGGATCACTCCGATAAGCGAACCATCAGCGTCAGTCACCTTGAATCCCTCAACGTCAGCATGGTATACAGGAATGTTCTCAAGCTTCTCGTACTGGAGTCCCCAGAGCTTTGTAGTAAGGTCGAAAACGCCCTGACGTACATTCTCCATCTGGAAATAAGGCTTTGTCTGCTCCTCATCAAGGGCATACTTTGCCTTGCGTACCTTCTCTGTGTAATATGCCCAGTCCCATGGCTCGATCTTGCTGCCTGCAGGAAGAAGGCCAGCCTTGATATCCTCGTCCATGAACACCTGCATATCCGCAATCTCCTCCTTTGCCTTTGCCACAGCCGGAGCCATGATGCTTGCAAGGAAAGAGTCTACTGTCTCAGGATTTCCGGCCATCTTGTCTGCAAGAATCATCTGTGCAGGGTTCTCGTATCCGAGGAGGTTAGCCTTCTCGATACGGAGAGCCATCATCTTGACCATCAGATCCTTATTATCATACTCGTTGCCATTGTTGCCACGCGATGAATACGCCTTGAACATCTTCTCGCGTGTCGCGCGGTCCTCTGTGGCTGCCATAGCCTCGCCATACTCTGAGATAGACACTCCGAACTCCTCAGCGAAGGCATTGTTCTCTGCGAGGAGGTTGTTGCCGAATGTATTTGAGAGTGAAGAAAGCTCGAGGTTGATCTCACGCATGCGTGCCTGCTCTGCTTCACCGAGAGCGATACCGTTCTTAACGAATGAGTTGTGAAGATTCTTCAGGACCATCTTCTGCTCCTGATTGAGGCCGAGGTTGTCGATGTTCTGGAAAAGAGCGTCGACCTTCTTGAAGAAATCAGGGTTCATGAAGATGTTGTCGCTGTGGACAGAGATAAGAGGAAGGGCCTCCTCTACGATCTTCTGAAGTGACTCTGTAGCGTCAGACTCAGAGATGTTGAAGAGAACCATTGAAACACGGTCAAGGATGGCGCCTGAGCGCTCGTAAGCCTCTACTACATTTGCGAATGTAGGTGCATCAGCATTGTCGATGATAGCCTGAAGCTCGCTCTCCTGCTGTGCTATACCTGCCTCGATAGCAGGAATGTAATGTTTCTCCTGGATCTTTGTGAAATCAGGAATTCCGTAAGGCGTATCCCATTCCGAAAGGAAAGGATTGCTTGTGCTGCATGAAACTGCTGCCATGATTACTGCAAGTGAAATAATAACTTTTTTCATTATATGATGATTTTAGATTTTCATTACAAACCCCAGACTTTGTATTCGCCCGGCTTCTGTGCCTCGACAGCTGCAGCCTCGTCGCTTCCGATCTTGCCTGCAAGGTTCACGAAGAAATCGTGTCCTGTCATCTCTTCAAGCTCATCGATAGACATCGATACAGCCTTAAGGTTGGCGCTGTTGTGGAGATAATTCTTATGCTCGGTATAGAATCCTGCTCCTGTCCATACATTTGCGTCGCCCTTCTTGTACCTGAGAACGGCCTTGAAGTACGCAACAGGGACTGTGATGTTCTTTCCGTCTGAATCAGTTGTGATCTCCTTCGAGCCATCGACAACGCAACCTGTGACTACATAAGTGGTATCCGATGCATTGGCGATCTCTCTGATTCGGTTCTCGAGATTTGACCAGATACCCTCATTATGTGCTTTCATTTGAGGTATGATATTGGTTCCGTAGAATGTCTGCTCATTGGCATCTTTGCAGCACAAGCGGTCTGCAGAAGGCACCTGATGGCCTCGGTCATAATCTTCGCCGGCATAGCCTGAGAACGGAGCGCATGAAAGCTCCGGTCCGAGGATAGGGTCATAGTTCCATGCATTCGTTCTGTCCACAACCTTGTCTGTATAGGTATTGCAGAGAGGATATGCCATCCAGACTGATACAAGATCCTTCTGGCTCCACGCGAACGAATAGTTTCTGTAAACCTTGTCCTTCATCGAGAAGCTGTGAGAATAGTATCCGTATGCATCATTATCCATTGCAGGAAGCTCCATCCAGTCGGTCTTCTTAGGGTCGACGTTCGGAATGACGGTATCCTCGTGCTGACCTGAGAGGATGGCCACATTGCGGACCTCCCATGTACCGGCCTTTGTCGCTGTACTGCTGTATCGGAATGCGATCTGCACTGTGCTGCCAGCATATGGGGTCATGTCCCAGTTGCCCGCAGACACGAATGTCCAGCTTGTAGGATATGCTTTAGGATCAATCTCGAGCTGTTCCCAGTCCCCTTCGTTCTTTGAGATCCATACGGTAGCTTCCTCTGTTGCCTTTCCGAAATAGCCTCCCGCGTGCTCGAATGTGAAATATGCCTTTGTGCCTGCAGGAAGGTCGATCGAAGGAGAGATGAGCCAGCTCTCTGATGCATAATTCTTGGCTGAGGCATTGTGATATGCAGTAGCCTTCATGCATTTGTAATCAGCAGAGAACTCCCATATGAACGGCAGCTGCGAAGGAACGTCGATGTCCTTGATGGTGAAATTGCCCTTGCTTTTTGTGAAGCTTTCGAAGAACAAGGCGTTTGACGGAGCATCAGAGCTGAATCCATGGTTCTGCTTTACCTTGACTGATGCGGTAGCTCCATCAATGCTGAATGTAAGGGTAGCTTCCTTCATTCCACCAGAGTTGGCCTCAGCGCTGAGGGTGATGGTCTGCTTGTAGTTCGAGCCTTCTCCCGATTCCGGTGATACGGTCAGCCATGACGGAACATCCTTTACATTCCAGTCCATGTTGGCAAAAAGGCTGAGTGTAGCCGATCCGCCTGCTGCTGAGATCGAAGCCTCGGATGGAGTCACCTTTATCTCAGGTGTCTTCTCGACAGGCTTTACATCCGGTTTTTCCTTTCCGCATGACACTGCGAGAATCATCATCGCCAGAAGCGCTGTCAGATATTTGATCAACTTCATAGTCTACGTATTTTTTATTGATTATTCTGCTTTTACAAGTGTAGGGTACATATTCGCGAAATCCGGCTCATACGGATCGTAAATCTCCCAATTGTCGTTTTCCGGCGAATATGTGATCGAGTAATATGTCTCATTGTTATAGATGTCATACGTACCGTCACCGACAGCATATACCACCCACATATAATAAGCCTTTTCGCGCTCGCCTGCCGGAAGAGTCTCCGAGACGCTTATCGTCTTGCAGAGGCCGCCGTCTGCCATTACTGCAGAATAAAGATATCTTCCGTAGCTGTCCTGGATGGTAAAGCATGACCAGTCCGGATCGTATGTCAGGGTGTAGGCATTCTCAGGAGTGCTTGCGCCATCGACAGCATCAACCGCCGCAGGATTTCCATAAGTCACGGATTCGTCCAGTGCAGTCATCACCTTCTGATTCTGCGGCTCGATGAACCAGTATTTTCCATTCACGACGCTTCCTTCAGGACCGTCTTCATCCGAGCCACCGGCATCCATATCTATCTCGTAAGCCTTGTCGGCAGCTGCAAAAACGGCCTTTCCGCCAAGAGCATCGATCGTAATTTCTACGGATGTTTCGCTGAGGGATGAATAAGGGAACTCGACCGGATCAAGATAATCTCCCAGGTCAGCGTCATACTCGACGAATATCACAGTTCCTGATGTCGCATCTGTCTTGGCAACATAATATTCGCCCATCATATAAGGCACATATGTATCTCCGTCCTGCATTGCGATGATCAATCCGTCCTCGAGAGTATAGCCGAAATCAATGACTGTCTGACCTGCAGCAAAGGTTCCGACCCACTGCTTGCCGTCGATCGAATATTCAGGCTCATCATCACCCGGAGACGGCACCTCGTCGCCCGGCTTGTATCCCGGAGTCATCACCCATACTTCAAGATTATCGAAGCTGAAATATACATCATATGTTCCCGGCTCAGCGTCAACCTTGATGTCCGCTGCATCACCACCAAGATTCGCCTTGGCATATTCAGCAGTCACAACTGTAATCTTCGAGTTCAGTTCTGCATTATCGGAGCCTGGGGCAAGACCCACATTAGTTGCATCCTCCCATGTTCCATTACCGCGAATCTTAAACTTAACCTCCTCAAATTCAACACCTTCTGAAACAAGCCATGAACCATTCTTCGACATGGCGACATCAGATTTCCAGTCATTTCCGACAAGAGCTCCCACTACGCCCCAGGTGATCTCTACCGGAACTGGCTTTTCCTCCACCTTGCCTTCCTGGCTTACTTTGAAAGTCTTCGATATCTTGTCCGCAGAAATGGTCACAGTCGCATTTCTTGATGCAGCAGATTCGTTCGGGTCGACAGAAACGCTGACCTTTACCGGACTTGAAGAGCTCTTTCCAGCAGAAGGGCTTACAGACACCCAGTCTTCAGAATAGCTTGCAGTCCAGTCCACATTTGAAGTAACCTCAAATGATACATTGCCGCCATCAGCGGAAACTGTCGCTACGGTCTGGCTAAGGTTCATTTCCGGTACAATCACAGGGTCTTCCTGCTTACATGCAATGGCAGCTGCGGCTGTGATAAGACCGACCAACAAATGCTTGATTCTCATAATAAAAGTTTTATATTTTCCGTAAAGAGACAAATATACGAAATTTCAAGGAAATGCATCAGAGGTACATAAAAAATCCGGCGGCTCTTAAATGAACCGCCGGAAGCTATCTTGAATGTATCTTCAATTAGAAAGCTACATCAATGTGATCAAGGTAGTACGAGTAAGTTCCAATGATAGAAACATACACCTGCTTGTTACCCTCAGCTACTGGGATAGTAACGCTGTATGAACCATCAGTTACTGCCTTACCTACATTTCCATCCTCTGGATAAGCTGCGTCCTCTGTAGGAGCTGTCCAAGTTGAAGGGAATGCGCAATATACGTTGTCTGGATAAACGCTCTTCTTGTCAGTGAAGTGGAGTGTTACAGACTTGATATCCTTGTCAAATGCAGGAGTCTTGATGAAGCCACCCTTCTTTCCACGGCACTGGAGGAATGTGTTATCCTTGTTCTTAGATGCATTTACTGTCCACACTCCTGACGCAGACTCGATTGTATACTCAGAGTATGCAGTCTCAGAAGATGTCATTACAGCGCAGATTTCTGCATTTGTAAGAGTTACAGTAGCTGTAGCAGGAGTCTCTGGCTCATCAACTGGAGGCTCTGGTTCTGTAGCGCCGCCTGCTACATGTGAGATGTAGTAAGCAGGACCGCCAACCTGAGCAGCACCGTTGTACTCAGCTCTTGTACCGATGAGTGTAACAACGTCACCCTCCTTAAGTCCGAGCTGCGCGAATGACTTGTCATTCTTTGCTACAGGAGCAACTGTAAGACCGTAAACGTATACTGAACCAGTCTCGTCAACGAGGTCGAAGTTACCGTATACATCGCTCTTGAGGTTAGCGATTGTACCTGTAAGCTGATACCACTTGTCAGCAGCTGCAGGCTGTGCAAGGAAGTCAGCAACTGTAGACTCAACGTGACCGATGTGGCTTACATAGTAAGCAGGACCACCTACCTGAGCTGAACCGTTGTAAGAAGCTCTTGTACCGATAAGGGTAACAACGTCACCCTCCTGGATTCCGAGAGTTGAGAAAGACTTGTCGTTGCTTGCCTGTGGAGTTGCAGTAAGACCGTATACATATACTGAACCAGTAGCATCAACGAGGTCGAAGTTACCATAAGTAGCGTTCTTAAGGTTAGCAACCTTACCTGTGAGCTTGAAGAGTGCTGTACCGTCTGGCTGTGCGAGGAAGTCTGCAACTGAAACCTCAACGATAGAACCCTCCTGAGTAACTGATGTCATAGCCTTGTACTCAACACCACCGCTTGTTGTAACGAACTCAAGGTCAGCGTTACGCTTTCCACCCTCGTTTGCAGTTGCATTGAATGTAACTACTGCAGTAGAACCTGAAGTTGCGATACCTGTTACATAAAGCCAAGACTTTGCAGCCTCTGGAACAACAACTGAAACGCCGTCACCCTTAGCTGTGAGAGTTACATTGAACTCACCACCCTCGAGAGGAAGGATACCTGTCTCTGGCTCGATAGCGTCAACCTTGATGAGTGACTTCTCAATCTCGATAACTGTTACGTCAACGAGCTCGATAGTACCGTTGTAGTTCTTTCTTGGACCCTCTACGGTAACGATGTCACCAACCTCAAGGCCATGCTTTGTAAACTGCTGTGTAGCACCCTCATAGAGTGTTCCATAAACGTAAACCTCACCAGTACCGTCATTGAGATACCAGTTACCGTACTGAGTATTTGCGATTGAAGTCACAGTACCCTTTACACGGTAGATCACGCCATCCTCACCCTGATTATTAACGAAATCACAAGTTGAGATAGGAACCTCAAGCTTCTCAGTCATCTGAAGAACGTTGAGAGTCTGTGAAGCACCAGCACAATCGAGAGAGAGAACTGCCTCGTTTGTAGATGTAGCTGCGCCTGCAGTGAAAGTTACCTTAGTAGTACCTGCAGATCCAGAAGCTGGAGATACGGTAAGCCACTCAGGAACACCAGCGATGCTCCAAGAATCGATAGCGTCTACAGTGATCTCCACTGAACCGCCCTCTGCAGGGATCGCGATGTATGACTGAGAAACCTTAACCTCACCCAGGAATCTGCCCTCTTCCTGCTGACAGCCTGTGAAGGCAAGCATCAGAAGGGATGCGAGCATTGTGAAAATATATCTGAGTTTCATATTATTCCGGATAATGATTAGTTAAACATATACTTGATACCGATCGAAGCGTACCAGCACTGACCGAGTGCACGGTTGTTCTGCCAGATTACAGCGTCGCCAGAAACGGCCTTTGGTGTAGAGAATGTAGCGAAACCGTCCTCGTCAACGCCCTCATACTTGAGGATACGTCCCTCTCCGAGTGCAGGGTTCATATACTTAGATACGCCCCAGCTTGAGTTGAAGATGTTGAGGATGTTCTTGATGTCGAGGCTGAGCTGGAGAGTGTTTGTAGTGTTACCAGCCTTAACCTGGAAATCATGCTTGTAGCTGAAGTCGAGGCGGTGTACCCATGGAGAGTATACGCTGTAAGCCTCAGCATACTTGCCCTGGTTCTTTGTGAGATAAGGGTCAGCATGAACATAGTCCATGAAACGCTTCTCGTCATCAGCAGAAACGAAACGGAACTCGCGGTCTGCAACCTGCTGATCTGTAGGGATGTAGATAAGGTCGTAGTTGTAACCGTCACCGTTCATGTCGTTTGCAGTCATGTAAGTGTAGTTGTAACCGCCTCTCCAAGTCTCATAGATGAAGCTGTAGTGGTTGCCGCTTCTGTCATGGTGAGTGAGTGATGCTACGAAACGGTCTGGAGTCACGTACTGTGAGTTGTGGAGACCTGGATCGTTAGGACCGTAGATTGTACCCATGTAGTTGAGCACTGAAGAAGCGTTTGAACCTGGCATACCAGTGAGCTCCTTAGATGCTGTATGAGTATAAGCTGCCATGATAGAAAGGCCCTCGATAGGACGCATGTTCATAGTGAATGTACCTGAGTAACCATAACCCTGGTTAGTGTTCTCAAGAACGTATGCGTTAGGAAGGTTAGATACCTTGCCGTTCTTCTCGTAAGTCTGCTTGTAGTTCTGGAAGATAGGACGGTTGTCAACACCGTTGAATCTTGCGAAACCATTAACAGGGTTTACGCTCCAGTCTCTGATGATAACACCGTTGATAGTCTTGTTGAAGATACCCTCAGCGCTGATAGAGAATGGGAATGATGTAGGGAAGTTGTAGTCGATAGCGAGTGAAGTCTTCCATACCTGTGGCATCTTGAACTTAGGATCCACTGCAGAAATCTCTGAAGGAATTGTACCGTCCTCTGGAGAGATTGTGTTAGGGAAACCGAGTGAAGTAAGCTTGTTGAGGAGCTCCTCACGCTTGAGAAGACCACCTGCAAACTCGTTCATGTCGTAGTAGTTCTTTCCACCCTTCTCGACAGAAGCTCCTGTATAGCCAGGGATGATAGTCTGAGTCTCACCGAGCTTAGCCTGGTACTGAACCATACCTGAGTTTGTAGGCAGGTTGGTGAAGAACACGAGAGGGAGACGGCCTGAGAAGAGACCTGTACCTCCACGAACCTTAAGGCTGTTGTTTCCAAGAACATTCCAAGAGAAACCTACACGTGGAGAAGCTGTGATAGCTGATGAAGGCCACTTACCTGTGTCAATGTGGCGCTCCTTACCGTCTACAACATATGTAAGGTTGTAGATCTCGTTGTTTCTCATGAGGTCCTGGTTGTCGAAGAAGAGACCGTCGAGACGGAGACCTGCAGTAAGCTTGAAGTCCTCAGTCACATCCCACTCATCCTGAGCGTAGATACCTGCCTTGTGGAAACGTACGCGAGCTGCTGGAACAGCCTCTCCGTCATAACCGTAAGTAAGGCAGACAACCTCAGGTGCAGCACCTGTCATGAAGTCCTCAAGGCTCTTGTAACGATAGTAACCTGTACCGTTTCTCATGTAAGCGTTATCAGCCATCTGATACTCGTAGCTTACACCACCTGTGATCTTGTGGTTACCATTATAATATGTAAGGTCATCCTTGATAGAGATGTGAGTGTTGTGCACACCGTTGTTCCATGTGAAGAGCTCATAACCGAGAGCGATGTATGGAAGAACCGCGCTGCCGTCATCCTTACGGATGTCCACGAATGGCATATCCTCTGAGTTAGTTCCGCGGATATCGTCAAGCTTTGAGTAAGTTGCGAGGAACTGGTTGGAGAGATTGTCGCTGAGACGGCTGTTGAGGTCGAGAGACACTGTGGTCACGAGGTTGTCCATAGAGTAGAGTGAGTTAGCGTAAGCCATACCGTACTCTGAGAAACGTGAGAAACCTGAACGTGTACCACCGTCCATTGAAGAACCGTTGGTAGAGTTCCAAGCCTGGTTGAGAGTGTAGTTGTATCTCAATGCGAGCTTATGGTTGTCGTTGATGTTCCAGTCGAGACGAGCGAGGAGCTTGGTGTTGCTCTCTACTGCAGGATAGTCAGTCCATGAACCTGTATCATAGCCATACTTCTCACTTACGAACTTAGATACTTCCTCGAGGTCCTTGAGAGTTGTACGTGAGATGTATGCATCAGGATTTGCTACACCTTCGCCATTCTTGTCAACCTCTGAAGTACCACGCCATCTGTTAACCACTGTAGGGATTGTAGAGTACTCAGCGTTCACGAAGAAGAAGAGCTTGTTCTTGATGATCGGACCACCGAGAGTGAAACCGTAAGTAGTGTTACGGTCCTTGTCACGAGCACCAGCAACCTCCTTGCCTGCTCCCATGTTACCACGCATGTTTTCGTTACGGTGATATACATATGCAGAACCCTTGAGGGTGTTAGTACCTGACTTTGTGATAGCGTTCACACCCCCACCGATGAAGTTGGTCTGACGTACGTCGTAAGGAGAGATGACCACCTGCATCTCCTCGATAGCGACGATAGAGATAGGGTTGCCACCACCTGGGAGGTTTTCAGAAAGACCGAAGTTATTGTTGAAGTTCGCTCCGTCAACTGTGAAGTTGGCAGTACGTCCGTCCGCACCTGCGAAGCTCATTCCGTTACCACCATAAGGTGAGAGTCTTGTAACGTCATCGATGCTTCTGCTTACTGTAGGGATCGCTGCGATCTCGTTGCTTGAGATGTTTGTTGCAGAACCCATCTTCTGTGCAGAGAACTTTGAAGCCGCTGCTCCGATGACCATAGCCTCGCTGAGAAGCTCTGAATCCTCGTTGAGCTCAGCGTTCAGCGCGAAAGTCTCGGCGAGCTGGAGATTAAGATCTGTAAATGTCACAGTCTGATATCCCAGGCATGAGATCTCAACTGTGTAAGGGCCACCGGCACGCATACCGTTCATGGTATAACGACCAGCCTCGTTGGTGATAACAGGGTAAACAGTACCTGAAGGAGTATGTGTAGCGATAACCGCTGCACCTACAACAGGCTCTCCGTTTACGTCAACAACGCGTCCACCCAGAGCTGATGTGGTAACCTGTGCAAAGGCTGCCACGCTCAAAAGCATCGCTGCAAAAACAGCGAAAATACACTTAATTGTTTGTTTCATAACGGTTTAATAGTTGTTAATAGGATTTTAATGGGGCGAAGATACGATTTTTTAACGATGTTATGAAATTTTATAGCAGTTTTTAAACCACTCAAATAATAAATTAAATATTTGTTACAAAAGGATTTGCATATAAGATTTTTTCTATACCTTTGTCGCCCGAATGAGACATGTGGAGAGATTTGCCTGCTTGCAACCACGTTAAAAAATGCTAAAAAATCATACGATGTTTTTGTGTTTTTGTGACGGCTCTACATATCATGTAGGGCTTATTTTATTATACACCAGCAACTTACAGAAAATCGCATGAGGCAAATGGCGCAGGCGATTTACCATAAACAATTGATAAACAAAGCATTAGATAATATATATGAATTACCTTTTTACATCAGAATCAGTATCTGAAGGACATCCTGACAAGGTGTCTGACCAGATTTCAGACGCTATCCTCGACGAGTCCCTCCGCCAGGACCCGGAGTCCAAGGTGGCATGCGAGACATTCTGCAGCACAGGTCTCGTGGTAGTAGGAGGCGAGGTACG
>JAZRQM010000031.1:0-34316 GCA_045649795.1 Candidatus Cryptobacteroides sp.
GCATGGTAGGAAAGTGTCACCGGGAGTGTATATCCTTTCGCCCTTACTTCTGTCAGAGGAACGGATATGTTCGGGAGACCATGAAAATAACTTACAGGAGTCCTTCCGTACCTTCCTATCTCATAGGAGGTAGGCGACAACCTCTGTGGAAGAAACGGATACTGCTGGGTACTCATAACTCTCTCATATTTAAAGCCTAAACCGCTCTAAATATAAGAAGTTATTTTGAAATATGCAAATTAAGCATCACTGCCGGCCATGCCGTCGGAAGTTTAGAGAGTCTGGCCGTCGATGAATTCGCGAAGGATGGAAGTAGGCGGTATCGCAGCAATTTCCGAAGGGGTGAGAGCAACGATATAATCGAGGAACTTGAGCATGCGCTTAGCCTCTGTAAAGGCAGGCGAAGACGGCGAAATGCGGCGCAGAAGCGGTTCTGCATAATATTTCAGCACAGGCAGCTCGAAGATATGGGCCGAATTGAAGACCGCATCGGCATTTTCCTGGAACGGGAAGATATTGCGGTTTTCTCCACGACGTACGCTCTGCCACATCATGATAGTCTTCTCAGGATTGATTCCTCGTGTACGGTTGTCGCGGATCATGCGACGAAGCATTCGGTTGTCCGAAGTAGAGATGTTGTTGTTTTCATCGATGGAAAGCGATGTCAACGCCGAAGCATAAACACGGAAGACCTTGGAACTGTCCACATCCGGGATCATGGCAGGATTCAACGCATGGATTCCTTCCATGATGAGGATATCCTTCTCATGGAGCTGCATCATATTGCCCTCGAAGAATTTGCGGCCTTCCTTGAAATCGAAGCGAGGGATTTCCACTTCCTTACCGGCAAGAAGGTCATTGAGCTGCTGTCCGAGAAGCTTGAGGTCCATAGCTCCGAGACATTCGAAATCATACTCACCCTTTTCATCGCGCGGAGTGAACTCCCTGTCCACAAAGTAGTTATCCAGCTCTATCACCTTCGGATTCAACCCAAGGATACGGCACTGTATCGCAAGTCTTTTCGACGTAGAGGTCTTTCCGCTGCTCGACGGACCGGCAATGAACACGATCTTCACGCTGCCGCGTCGCGCATATATCTGATCCGCAATAGCGGCATATTTCCTTTCATGCAGTGCCTCGGAAAGATTGATCAGGTCCACGATCTCACCTGAGCGGACCATACCGTTCAATGTTCCGACAGCACGCACGCCCATTATCGCACACCAGTCCGAGCGCTCCTCCAGAGCACCTGCAAGCTTTGACTGCCTCTTCATCGGAAGCACCCTTCCATAGTCGCCTTCCTGCGGAAACTGCAGACAGAATCCTTCATTGAATCCGGCTATATCGAATATCTTGAGATATCCGGTAGACGGAGCGAGCGGCCCATAGAATGTATCAGCCTGTCCATCAAGGAAATACACATTATAATGGTATTTGCCGAGGCTCTTCAGCAGATTGACTTTCTCTGTCTGATGATTTTTCAGGAAGAGACCTTCACACTCCTCCATGCTCATCATCTTCTTGCTGAAAGGAAGATTCTTGTCCACGACTTCACGCATGCGCGCAGCGATCTGATCCAACTCTTCATCTGTAGCGAAATACACCCTAGGACGGCCATCCTCCATCGGAACCATCTCGCGGATCTCGCAATAGAGACCGCTTGGAAGGGAATAATCTATGGCGAGGACCTTGTCCGGATACATATCGCGAACCACATTCTGAAGCACGAAGCAAAGGGAGCGGATGTAGGTACGGCGTCCGTCCGGATGATCATATCCTATGAATTCGACGTTATGAGGATTGATGACCTTATAATCAAGAGAGACGAGCTTACGATCGACCAAAGCCGCCAGCACCGGCATTACGCTGCCGTTTTCCGCCTTGACTTCCGGACATACGCGCTCCGAAAGTGCCTTGAGGGTCGATCCCATGGCCACATTTTCATATGATCCTGTATTTTCGCAATAGATTCTGATATCTTCCATAGTTTCCAGTGTATTTAAATCATGTTACAATATCTCGCGCAGGAACGGTCCTGTCACAGAAGACGGATCCTCGGCGATCTGTTCCGGCGTACCTTCCGCCACGATGAGGCCTCCCCTCTTTCCTCCTTCCGGTCCCATATCGAAGAGGTAGTCCACCGATTTCAGCACATCGAGATTGTGCTCGATCACAATCACGGTATTACCCTGCTCTACAAGCTGCTGAAGCACGTCCATCAGCACCTTGATGTCATCGAAATGGAGTCCTGTCGTAGGCTCGTCAAGAATGTAGAGGGTGTTTCCGGTTCCTCTGCGGGCGAGCTCTGCAGCAAGCTTCATTCTCTGGCTTTCTCCTCCGGAAAGGGTCACTGCCGACTGGCCGAGCTGGACATATCCGAGTCCCACATCCACAAGGGATTTGAGCTTCTGGGCGATCGACGGTATGTTCTGGAAGAATTCATATGCCTCACTGATAGGCATTTCCAGCACATCGTTGATATTCTTGCCCTTGTATCGCACAGCGAGTGTGTCATTCTTGTATCTGCGGCCACGGCATTCGTTGCAGACCACGTTTACGGAAGGCAGGAAGTTCATCTCGATGACCTTTATGCCTGCTCCCTTGCACTCTTCGCATCGTCCTCCTGCGACATTGAATGAAAAACGTCCGGCCTTGAATCCGCGCACCTTTGCATCCGGAGTCGCCTCGAACAAGGTCCTTATATCGTTGAAGACGCCTGTGAATGTTGCCGGATTGCTTCGAGGGGTACGTCCTATCGGGCTCTGGTCGATCTCTATGAGCTTGTCGATGTTCTCTATGCCCACGATAGAATCGTAAGGAAGAGGCTGCATCTTGGCATTATAGAACTTATTCTTCAGGATCGGCATGAGAGTCTCGTTCACCAGGGAAGACTTTCCGCTTCCGCTGACTCCGGCTACACCTATGAGCATGCCAAGCGGGAAGTCGACATCCACATTCTTGAGATTGTTTCCACGAGCCCCGCGGATGCCCAGGGTAAGTCCGTTACCGCTTCTCCTCTGCGCAGGAACCTCAATCTTCCTTTCACCGCGGAGATATTCCAATGTAGTCGAGCTGCCTTCCGAAATCTTATCCAAAGGGCCGTTGTAGCATATTCTACCTCCCTCTTCACCAGCTCCTGGACCCACATCCACGAGCCAGTCCGCAGCCATCATTGTCTCTGCATCATGCTCGACGACCATCACGGAATTGCCCTCATCACGAAG
Source organism: Candidatus Cryptobacteroides sp. (assembly GCA_045649795.1). Lineage (GTDB taxonomy): Bacteria > Bacteroidota > Bacteroidia > Bacteroidales > UBA932 > Cryptobacteroides. The sequence continues at coordinate 3,225 of JAZRQM010000031.1, forward strand.
TTTCTTCAGAGAAGCGATCAACTTGCGGTTATCTCTCTGATGGAGACCGATCGAAGGCTCATCAAGTATGTAAAGTACATTCACCAGCTTTGATCCGATCTGAGTCGCCAGACGGATTCTCTGGCTCTCACCTCCTGACAATGAGGAAGTTGCGCGATCGAGAGAAAGATAATCCAAGCCGACGTCAAGAAGGAAGGTAACCCTGTCCTTAAGTTCCTTGAGAATATCGCGGGCGATTAGCTTCTCTCTCGATCCGAATACATCATCCAACGTGAAGAGCCAGTCACGGAGCTGTCCTATTTCCATCGCCGACACCTCGGAAATGGTCTTTCCGTCTATCTTGAAATAAGTGGTCTCCTTATTGAGTCGTGTGCCCTGACATACCGGGCAGACAATCTTTTCATGGATGTCTCCGACTATTCCCGGGAAGGATACCATCTCCGAAGACGCACCCTCTCCTACCCTGAAAAGTTCATCGGAACCGAATACGATCAATGATATCACTTCGTCCGGAAGTTCCCCGATCGGGTCGTAGAGCGAAAATCCGTATTTACGTGATATTGATCTGATTATGTCGAATTTCTTGGTTTCGCGGATCTTGCCGAGGGGCACGATCGCGCCGTCCGCTATGGAAACCGTCCTGTCCGGGATTATTGTGTCCATATTGACGTCGACGATGATTCCCAGGCCCTTGCAATGAGGGCAATATCCCTGAGGAGAGTTGAAGGAAAATGAATGAGGAGCCGGCTCCGGAAGGGAAATTCCGGTATCCGGACATACGAGATGCTTCGAAAAATGCACGACCTCCTGCGTCTCCATATCCATCACAGCCAAGGAGCCCTTTCCGAATGACAGGGCGGACATCACCGAAGACTTGATCCTCTTTTCATCCTTGGCGGACGGTTTGAGACGGTCGATGACCAGCTCGATGAAATGCGGCTTATAACGGTCAAGGGCCGCAACTTCGTTCAACTCGCGGAGTTCTCCGTCAATCCGGATCTGCGTGTATCCACGCTTTCGCATCTGCTCGAGGAGTTCCTTGTAATGACCTTTCCTTCCCCTTACCAGCGGAGAGAGAAGATAGCATTTCCTGTCCTGATAGTTCTCCATGATAAGGGAGACTATCTGTTCATCCGTATAACGTACCATTGCCTTGCCGGTCTGCGGCGAATATGCCGTCGACGCACGTGCGTACAGCAGTCGCAGGAAATCGTATATTTCCGTAATTGTTCCGACTGTCGAGCGAGGGTTGTTTCCGGTCGTCTTCTGTTCAATGGCGATTATAGGGCTCAAACCGGTAACGGATTCAACCTCAGGCTTTTCCAATATGCCCATAAAATGTTTGGCATATGTCGAGAGGGTATCCATGTACCTTCTCTGGCCTTCGGCATATATGGTATCGAATGCCAAGGAAGACTTGCCGCTTCCGCTAAGGCCCGTAACGACGACGAACTGTCCGCGCGGAATCGACAGGCTCACTCCTTTCAGATTATGAGCCCTTGCCCCTTGTATCTCTATATGATCATTCTTCTTCTCCATACTGCAATTTATTTCAAACGAAGGTATGAATGGCCGAAGCGGGCAGCCGCAGCTCGGTCAAGGTCCTCACGCACCGACGGATGGGCTATGGCAATGAGGGCACGGGCACGCTCCGCAAGACTCTTGCCGCGAAGCGAGGCTACTCCATACTCTGTCACGACATTCTGCACGAAATGACGTGTTGTAACGACTCCAGCTCCCTCTGCCAGAACAGGATTGATCTTCGAACGGCCTTTTTCAGTCATGGACGGAATCGCAATGAATGTCTTTCCTCCTTCCGACAGAGAGCCTCCGTACATGAAGTCATGCTGTCCGCCTACGCCGGAAATGATGCGCGTACCCACCGAATCCGCACAAATCTGACCTGTCAGGTCCACCTCGACTGCCGAATTTATGGCCATGACATTCGGATTCTGAGCTATGCGGAAAGGATTGTTAGTCCATGCAACATCCTTGAGGAGAAGGTCTTCGCGGTAATCCATATATTCATAAAGACGTTTCGATCCCAAGGCAAGCGAGGCAACAGAAACTCCCGGACACACCTTCTTGCGCGAGTTGTCGATGACTCCGCTTTCAAGAAGAGGCAGGACGCCGTCGGTCATGGCCTCTGTATGCAGGCCAAGATGCTGATGGTCCTTCAAGGCCGCGAGAACGGCATTCGGAATACCTCCGACACCGATCTGAAGGGTTGCTCCATCAGGAATCATCTCGGCTATATGACGTCCGATGGCAGAGTCGATCTCCGTAGGAACGGCAGTAGGAACCTCAACCAGAGGGTCATCAACCTCAACAGCGGCATCTATCTTCGACACATGGATCAATGCGTCTCCATAAGAGAACGGCATTGCCTTGTTTACCTGTACGATCACCTTGCGGGCACATTCGGTTGCGGAAACCGCGAGATCGGCAGAGACTCCGAAAGAACAGTATCCTTCTTCATTCGGAGGCGAAACATTGAGGAAAACCGCATCCAGAGGAAGCGTTCCGTCACGGAAAAGGCCGGGGATCTCGCCCAGAAAGGCAGGAATTGTCGTTCCATAGCCATCTGCAAGCCAACGGCGTATATTGTTTGCCACGAAAAGGCTCTTCACATGGAATGAATCCTTGTATTCAGGCTTGCAATATGGGGCTTCGCAGCGACCGACAGCAAATGCGGCATACACAGTCACATCGCGGAGTTCATTTCCACGGTCGGCCAATGCCTGAGAAAGAACTTCAGGAATGGATGTACTTCCCTGAATATAAACACTTTCACCGGAATTTATCAATCGTACGGCCTCGGCCGCTGACATGTATTTCATATTTTCTGTTTTTTCTATTTATGTATTGATGCGAAAAGGCGCAGTCTCTCCTCCAGAAGGTCGAACTGCTCGGGACGGTTGAGCTGCGACACACATATGCGGACACCATTCTGAGCGCTTCCTGTAAGGGAAAGCGAGATCGAGCATATGCCCAGAAGCATCAGATCACGCATCAGCTCCGCACCAGTCATTTCCGTTCCGTCAGGACGCACATATCCGACTGTATAGAAGAAGCCGTCGCTTACCGGCTCATCCCCATCCAGGGCATACACGACATGGAATCCATTATCCAGGAACATCTTCTTTGTCAGAGCCGCACGACGGGCATACTCGGAAGTATCGGCTACAAAGTCAAGTTCACCGTCCGCCGCTGCCTTGAACATGGCAGCAAGAGCATGCTGGGCAGAATGGCTGGTACCTGAAGATACCGCATAGAGGATGCCCAGCACAAGGGTATCTCCAAGACGGGCTATCTTATACCTTTCCCATAAGGCCGGATATTCACGTTCATACAGTTTGTCTGAAACCGCAAGCACGGCAATTCGTTGACCGGCATAGCTGAACATCTTGGATGCCGACATCATTATGATGTAATTGTCAGTAAACTTAGCCACCGTAGGCTGGAAAGGCGGCTCATACGGCTTTCCGAGAGGCTTACGGAAATCCATGCACATATATGCAAGGTCCTCGATAACCACCACATCATGCTTTGTAGCCATCTCTCCGATGATCCTGAGTTCCTCCTCCGTAAGATTGAACCACGCAGGATTGTTCGGGCTGGAATAGATGAGAGCGGAAATACGTCCCGAAGAGAGCATTTCATCAAGCTTGGCTTCAAGACGCGCGCCTCGATACTCGTAAATATCGAATGATTCGCTTCTTATGCCAAGGATCTTTGCCTGGTTTCTCTGCACGGGGAATCCCGGGTCAATGAACAATATGGTATCCTTCGCCGGATCGAGATGCGAACAGAGAATGAATGAACTGAAACTGCCCTGCATCGACCCCACGGTCGGAATGCATCCTCTTGGAGCGACATCGATATCAAGGTAAGCTTTCAGAAAGCGTGATGCCTGATTCTTGAGTTCCGGGGTTCCCATCATGTTAGGATAGATGGAAGCCACTCCGGCCTGCAAGGCTGCACATTCGGCTTCCACTCCGACACGCGAAGGAGGAAGGCCGGGGATACCCATTTCAAGATGGAGGAACTCCAGACCGAGATCCTTTTCCAATGTACGGGCGATTTCACCCGACTGTCTGATTGTCGCTGCTGAGATGTCAGAAATGCCCATCTGCCCCAAAACAGCAGAAAGAACCGAATCTTTTACAGGAAGTGTCATATATCAAAATGCTATGGAATTACAAACATCACCGGCTCATAGAAATTGCCATCTGCGTCACACCATGTGACATACACCGCGCTGGTATCATCACCATAAAGCATGGTCTCCATCTTACCGGGAACCACCTTGGATCCATTATTGTAGATCCTGATGACGAGTTCCTCCGGAGTACAGCCTTCGACAATGGCAGAAGTGAGACATGCCGAATATGCAGTCATACCCTCTGCCGGCATGACATACCAGTTGATCACGGCGAATTCTCCATCCTTGCTACATGCACCGAAGGTCACCGACGGCTGGGATGCGAGCCAAAGCTCCCGGGTATCACCTTTCTTATAAATGAAGTTGCCAAGATCAAGATCAGGGGTGAACACAGTCATGTATGCTCTTGAATATGCTCCGTCAGCCTTCTGAGCGATCAAAAGAATCTTGTATTCTTCGCCGACTTCTACATCTTCAATCATTATAGCTCCGTCAACCATCGGGATATCGATTGTATTCCTTATGATATAATGATCGCTGTTTGTTGTGATGAATGCCTCAGCTGAAGCCAGACTGCCACCCAATATTCTGGACCATGTAGAAGATGTGGACTTTTCCACACAGTAATAATAGCGGCTGAAGTCACCCGCAGAGACAGCCGGCTTTATCTTCATTGTCTTTTCTTCATATGAGATTTCCGCAGTAAGTACAGCAGAATCATCAAACTGCGGTACAGCAGGAGAATATGATTCCTCCAGCAGGTCGCCATAGCATCCATATGCGTCAACCGCCATTGCCATAAGGGTCACATCCTCTCCGGCAGGAATGTCTGTTCGTGAAACAGTTGTCATTTCTCCGGATATCGGAGCCACCTTGCTCAGAAGATATGAAATCTTGTCCGCCTTAGTGCCCGTTACAACCGCATCACTCTTCGCAAGCATCGTTGCAAAGATCATAGAAGCTCCGTCTGCCCGGATGTCCACTTCCACCGAGTTAAAGTCTGCTCTCGCGTCCACTACCTCGGCAAGTACTGCTCCTCCAGGAGTCACTGCCGGAACATCCACCTCTACTGTAACCAGATCCTCGGCCTTGAGACTCTTGACATTTCTTCCGTAGGCTCCGAGCCAGATGACATACGAACGGCCAGGCATCAAGACTCCGGATCCACCTGCCGGGAATGATTTCACAGAACCATCATATGTAAAATTGTCTGAAACTCTCGGAGAAGTCTTCCAGTTTGCCTCTCTGAGCACGTTGGATACATTGTATTCCTCCTTGAGCTTATATCCTCCGGTATACTCTACCGCACCTTTCACGGATACCTTTATCTTCACATCATCAAATCCGACGCTGATGACCTGAAGTTCGGATTGTACCGGCACGTCAAGATCAGCCGAATTTACCTTCACCTCAGGCATGGCCAGGATGCCGGAACGCTTGACAGGATTGGCCTTTGTGGTATTGAGGACCATTTTCCCGTTGTTCACATCGACAATCGTCACCTGGAATCCGGACGCGAATGCCGTAGGAGGCAACACGATATAGAATGGCTTTGACTCATCCGGACTAAGGCGCACACCTTCAGGTCCGCAGTCCAAAATTACAGTTGTAACAGCACCCTCTTCATTCATGGCGATCGAAGGAGTCCTTACATCGTTGTATACCGTAATGTCAGCCACACCGGCGAGAATTTCAGAAGCGTTGCCCTTGAGCTGGATCGATGACACGGTTATGTCTCCTGAAAGCTGGAGTTTCAACAAGCCACAGACATTTCTGAATGAAAATTCCGACTTGTCAGCATCCGCTGACGCTGTCATCAGGAATGATTCCTTGAAAAACGAACTCTCCACATATTGCTGAACCTGAGGTAATTGCACTCCTTTTACAAGGTATGCATTAGAAGCCTTCTGCGACGCGGTAATACTTGACGAATACGGATAAACAGCAATATTCGCCCCGATGGAGCCTCGGTCCTGAGCGGCTTCCACCATCACGAAATCCGCCTTCTGTTCTCCGTCCGACCCATCACTGACCTTATATTTTCCTGCTGTTTCATTGTCCTCAAACACTGCCACATAGTCAGATTCAGACCACAGCACGGTATTACTTTCGCCTAGGCTCACCTTGGTGTCCACACCTTCAGTAACTGCACGGAAATGTCTTGTTTCGGCTATCTCCTCCTGCACACATCCTGCAGACGCAAGAAGGAGGGCCAGCATGATTATCTTGTTCTTCATAAAATCTTATCGCTTAGGTATATCGACACTCTTCTCGCTTTCACCACGGAGATGCTCCGAGAAATAATCCACAAGCCTCCAGTAGAAATACTCGTTCATATCGCCGAAAGCATGGCGCTGCTTAGGAAGCATGAGCATATCGAAGCGCTTTCCGGCACGGATAAGGGCCTCGACTACGCGCATCGTATTGCCCGGATGAACATTGTTATCTATGTCTCCATGTACAAGGAGAAGATGTCCCTTGAGGTTTTTGGCAATCTCAGGATTGGTGGCGATCTTATAGACGAAAGTAGTGTCGCCCTTTTCTGAGACCTCCTCCTTCACACCGTGGTGAGTCTCGCTCCACCATCGATTGTAGATATTGTTGTCGTGGTTGCCGGCACATGAAACCGCCACCTTGAAAAAGTCAGGATACTGGCATATCGCAGCAGTACTCATGAATCCTCCGCCCGAATGTCCATGGATGCCGACCTTCTCGATATCAATGAATGAATGACGGTTTGCAAGCTGCTCGATCGCGTATTTATGGTCGGCAAGCGGATAATCGCGCATGTTTCCGTAACCGTAGTTGTGATACCACTTCGACCTGCTCGGATGACCTCCACGCTGGCCTACGGAAATCACGATGAATCCGGCCTGGGCAAGACGGTCGGTGCGTACGCTCATACGTGTGAACGGATAGTAGACTGCCTCCACCTGAGGGCCCGGATACACATAATCAACTATCGGATAGACCTTTGTGGAATCAAAGTCAAACGGCTTGTACATTACTCCATACAGGTCGGTTACTCCGTCCGCTGCCTTGACGGTAAAGAGTTCAGGGAACTTGTATCCGTTCGCGAAAAGCTGTGAGAAATCGCTCTCCTGGATGTCCATCACCTTGTTTCCCTTGTTGTCAAGAAGCACCGCCATCGGTACCGTATTCACGCGCGAGTAGTTGTCTACGATGAACTTAGCATCATCGTCAACCTCCGTCTGATGGAAGAAATCTCCCTTTGTAAGCTGCTGCAGGCCGCTTCCGTCAAGATTCACCCTGTACAGATGCTCATAATAAGGATTCTCGTCAGCGTTCTTTCCGTTTGCTGTGAAGTAGATAACGCCCGCCTTCTCATCGACCTTGAGCACATCCTCGACATGCCATGGGCCTTTTGTTATGCGGTTCTTCAGATTTCCCTGGTCATCATAGAGATAAAGATGCGCCCATCCGTCACGCTCGCTCCACTGGATGAACTTCTTTCCTCCGTCGAGTATCTTTATCGGGCGTGTCTCCTGATATGTGTTCATACGCTCTTCGACGACAGGAACGATGCTGTCCTGACCGACGGTATATGTACATACATCGATGCGGTAAAGGTCGCGGCTGCTGCGGGTCATGAAGAAACGGTCGTTGTCGCCCTGCCATACGCGGGAAACCTCCTCCATGTCACGCTGTTTCTGCTCATACGGACGTGTCTCGATGTCGATTGTCTGGTCCTTGAATGCCGATGTCCTGATCTCCTTGCGGCTGTTGTCGTTCATGTCGAAGATGTACAGATGCTCCACCGGTGCTTCCTTCTCGCCCGGCATCTGATACTTGTATGTCTCAAGGGTAGGACGAGGCTTGGCAGTAACATCGATCACCCAGAGGTCCTTCACGGCCCTGTTGTCAGTCAGGATTGTTGCAAAATGGCGCGAGTCTGGCGACCACACTCCATATACGGAACGACGCTGGCCGTTGCAGAGAGTATCGGTGTTCATCATGCTGTACGGAATTCCGTAACCGAAATCCTCGATACCGTCTGTCGTGAGCTGGATCTCTACGATTGTCGAATCCTTCTCATCCTTTCTTGCCTTCTGATAATCCTCATAGCTCATGCGGTAGAGGTTCAGATCCTTTGCATAGATCACTGTGGTCTTGTCCGGAGATACCGAGCCCCATCTGAGACGCTTAGGATCCTCTTCCTTGTCCTCCAGATGGGTCAGTTTTCCTGTTACATAGTCGTATGAAAAATAGAATTTCTGCTTCTCGGCCTTCTTGCCTTTTTCTTTCGGAGCGTCCTTGCTCGACACGACTTCGAACGTGAATGTATGTCCGTCTTCCTTTGCCTTCAGGTTGCGGATCGGCAGATGGCGTGCGTCGTATGGATCCTTTACGATCTCAGTAAGCTGCGCTGCGATTTCGTCACGGTCGAAAAGAGGCTTCCTGGTCTTGGCTGTCGGGTTCACGACATACCATGAGGTTCCGTCGCTGGTCTTGTACTCATACCAGAAACAGTTTCCCTGCTGGAACCAGTGCGGATCCACAACTGTGGAAAAAAGCATCGTATTGAGCTTATCCTGAGTAAACTTCTCTGCCTGAATATATTCGGGGAGCCTCTCCTGTGCAGCGGTCTCCTTGTCAGCCGCTATGAATGCAGCAAATGCAAGAAGCGCCGAAGCGATTATTCTTTTCATAATCAGTCCGTATTAGTGTTATCAACTGATAAAAATACGAATTTCATTCAAGAATAACAAAAAAAGCTGGACGACCTTTAAAGTCGCCCAGCCATGAATATCATCCTGTATGTGATTATTTCTCTTCGAAAGAGATCGCGAATCCACCGCCCGGTGCCATTGTCATAGGGAGGTAATCGTGGAATGTCACGTTTCTCTTCTCCACTATGTATGCCTGCGGATTGTCCTTGTAGTGAGCATCCGGAGCATCACGGTAGATTGTAGCCTCGTATGTCTTGCCTGGCTCGAGGAACTGGAGAGGGATGTCAAGCGAACGCTTGTGATCGTCGGTCACACCACCGCAGAACCACTGGCCGTTCTTCTTGCCCTGACGTGCGATCACCACATACTCGCCTGGCTCTGCAAGGAGATATCTTGACTGGATCCAGTCTACGTCCACATCCTTGATGAACTGGAAGGCATCCATGAACTGCTCATAGTGCTCAGGAAGGTCTGCAGCCATCTGGAGAGGAGAATAAAGAGTCACATAAAGCGCAAGCTGGTTCGCAATGGTTGCGTTTACCCATGATGTATTCTTACCGTCAGTCACAGATGCGAGATCCTGGACAAAGATACCTGGAGTATAGTCCATAGGGCCTCCGTTGAGACGTGTGAACGGAAGGATAGTCACATGGTGAGGCATTGTACCGCCGAATGCCTGGTACTCTGTGCCGCGGGCAGCCTCAGCACCGATGAGGTTAGGATATGTACGGCAGAGACCTGTAGGACGTACCATCTCGTGACCGTTGAGCATAACCTTGTGGTCTGCAGCCTTCTTCACAACATGCATGTAGTGGTTGATGAGAGACTGGCTGTAGTGGTGCTCTCCGATAGGGAGGATATCGCCTACATAACCGCTCTTGATGGCATTGTAGCCATACTTGTCCATAAGCTCGAGAGCCTGGTCGAGGTGACGCTCGTAGTTGCGTACCGAAGAAGAAGTCTCATGGTGCATCATGAGCTTCACACCCTTCGAGCGTGCGTACTTGTTGAGTGCATCGATATCGAAATCAGGATATGGAGTCACGAAATCGAAGACATAGTCCTTGTTGCAGTTTGCCCAGTCTTCCCATCCTTCATTCCAGCCCTCTACGAGCACCTGGTCGAAGCCGTGCTTTGCAGCGAAATCGATGTAACGACGTACGTTCTCATTGTTTGCAGAGTGAGTTCCGTTAGGAGTTGCAGAAGCATAGTCTGTCTTGCCGAGCTGAACTGAAGCGAAATCGTTTGTATATGACCATGAGCCCTTTCCAGAGATCATCTCCCACCATACACCGATGTACTTCACAGGCTTGATCCAATCTGTAGACTCGAGGGCGCAAGGCTCGTTGAGGTTGAGGATGAGGCGTGAAGCGAGCTGTGCAGTTGCGCTTGGAGCCACCTGAACTGTTCTCCATGGAGTGTTGCATGGAGTCTGCATACGGCCCTTCCATCCCTGAGCATCAGGTGTAAGATGCGACGTGAATGTCATTGTCTTAGGGTCAAGCTCGAGGTGCATGCAAGGATAGTCGAGGAGAGCGGCCTCATGGATGTTGATGTAGAGACCGTCGTCTGTACGCATCTGGAGAGATGTCTGCACACCGTTCACAGAGTATGGAGTCTGTGAGTCGTTAGGGTTGAGGGCAGCCTGCATCTTGCCTGCGATCTCAGAAAGGCGTGACTCTGTGAAGTTGTACTCCTGAGTATCGTAATCGCCTGGTACCCACCATGCTGTATGATCACCGGCGAGAGCGAACTGAGTCATCTCCTCCTTGATCACGAAGTAGCTGAGGTTCTTCTGATAAGGGAACTCGTAACGGAAACCGAGACCGTCGTTGTAGAGGCGGAAACGGATCGCCATCTTCCTCTCTGTAGAATTCTGGATGAGGTTCACGAGGAGCTCGTTGTAGTTGTTGCGGATACGCGCCTCCTCACCCCATACAGGCTCCCATGTCTCGTCGAATGTCGCAGTCTCGACGCTCTCTACAGTAAAGCCGTCATAGAATGAGTTGCAAGGCTCGCGGTCTTCCTTGGAGATGGTACCGTCTGCGTTGTAGACAAGCTGCTGAGCCTTGAGCACACCGCGGAGCTCGAATCCGAGGTCTGAAGGAAGGATCACCTTCTTGCCGTCATAGTTGAGTGCATACTGTGGTGTGCCTTCCGCTGTGAGCTGGAAGGTCATTTCCATTACTCCGTCAGGCGACTGGAGCTTCTGTACATCAGTCACTTCTGCCGCTGGCTGCGATGTGCTGCAAGCCACCAGAAGCGCGATTGCTGAAATTGCTGAAAGTATTCTTTTCATTGTTTTATGTGGATTTTTCATTGTTTAGATTCTTCACTTCGTTCAGAATGACAGTCTAAGTGCAAGATGACAGTCAGGTTCATGATGACAGTCAGGTTCATGATGACAGTCAGGTTCATGATGACAGTCAGGTTCATGATGACAGTCAGGTTGTCATCCTGAGCGTCAGCGAAGGATCTTTACCTTGTATATTCTACAATAAGTACACTCTGCGGTTCTACGACTGTAGCGTCCGAAACATCGAATGGTTCGCCTGTAATGACGTTCACGCCTCCTGTAAGGCCCTCTGCGATCTCCTTGTAGTATGTCCAAGGGATGTTCTTCGGCTCGAGCGAGTTGTTGATGTATACGAACACAACGTCATCGTCGTCGTAACGGAAATATCCGTATGTATTGTCACGGGTCATGAAGTGCATTGTCTTTCCGTTGTGGATGACATCCTTTGTCTTTCTCCACTGGAAGAGGTGGCTCACGAAATCGAAGAGCTCGGCAGCCTGACCCTGAGGCACAGCAAGACCGTCTGTGTTCTTTGCTGCCTTCGCACGGCCTTCGGCTGTGAAGAGGTTCATTTCGTCGCCCTCCCATCCGCCTGGGAAGTCCACGCGGAGTCCGCCATGATCACCTGCATCCTTGAGGTTGTTGGACACGAACATAAGCTCGTCACCCGCGAAGATCTGCGGATAACCGCGCATTGTGGCCATCATTGCCATGGCGATCTTCACACGGTTCGGATTCTTGCGGAGAGCATCACCCAGACGTGCTGTATCGTGGTTTCCAGGGAAGATCATCATGTTCGAAAGATCATGATAAACGAAGTCATGAGAGAGGATGTCATATACGCGGAGGATACCCTCACCCCAGCCAGGATTGTCCTCATTGAGGCCTGCGCGGAGAGCATCGTGGAGCGGGAAGTCCATGATCGACTTGAGGTTCGAGTCAAAGCCGTCCTTGTTCTCGTTGCCGCCCTGCCAGTACGCAAGCTGAGGGATGGAAGCTGTCCAGCACTCGCCCACGATATTGAAGTTCGGATACTCGTCCATCACGGCTTTGCACCACTGCGACATAGGATCCTTCTCGTTGTATGGATATGTATCTACGCGGAATCCGTCAAGGTCAGCCCACTCGATCCACCAGATCGCCCACTGCTGGAAGTACTTCAGCATGAATGGGTTGTCAAGGTTCATATCGACCATGGAAGTATCAAACCATCCGCTTTCCTGGATATAGAGGTCCTTCTTTGAAGCGTTAGGGTCCATGTTGGTCGAGAAGACGATGTTCGAGCCTGTGTATGTGTCGAACACATGGTACCAGTCCTTGAAAGGAACGTCCGCCATCCACCAGTGACCTGAACCGGCATGGTTAGGAACGATGTCCATGATGATCTTCAGGTCCTTCTCATGGGCCTTCTGAACATATGTCCTGAAGAGTTCGTTGTCACCGAAACGGCCGTCGATGTGGTAGTAGTCGGTACATGCGTAGCCGTGGTATGTTGTCCTTTCGAGATTGTCCTCGATCAGCGGAGTACACCAGATCGCTGTCGCACCAAGCTCGCTGATATAGTCGAGATGGTCGATTATACCCTGGATGTCACCGCCGTGGCGACCGAAAGGCTTGCTTCGGTCAGCCTTGTCCGGCATACCCTCTACAGAGTCATTCGAAGGATCGCCGTTTGCAAAGCGGTCAGGCATGATGAGGTAGATCATGTCCGCTGTAGTGAAGCTTGTACGCTCTGCGGAACCCTCTCTGCGTGAGGCGATTTCGTATGGATACTTGAAAGACTGTCCGTCCTTCGAGAACACGATGTAATATGTGCCGGGCTGTGCGTTAGAGGCGATCTTTACGTCAACGAAGAGGTAGTTAGGGCTATCCGCCTTGTTGATCTTCTCGACAGAAACGCCAGCGCCTCCTTCGATTGCAACGTCATACTCAGAGATGTTCTCTCCCTGCACGAGGAGCTGGAGAGGCATCTTCATTCCTGTCCACCATGAGAGCGGCTCGACGCGCGTAACCTGCTCGGCAGAAGCATCTGCCACTGTCGCAGGATCAAAAGACGGCTTGCCCGAGCATGCTGCCAATAAGGCAACAGCCGATAAAATCATCAGTGTTTTTTTCATGATTCCTTTTCTTTTAAAGATTCTTCACTTCGTTCAGAATGACATTTAATCGTGTCATGATTGACAACGACATTCGAAATGTCATCCTGAGCGTCAGCGAAGGATCTCTACTCCGAGATTATTTCATATGCCCATGGAGCCTTGAGCTCTACCTTCACGGTCACCTTGTTCTCAGGGAGCGTACGGGTGAACACGAGAGTGCTGTCTTCTGTAGAAACCACCTCGAACACACCGCCCTTGTCACCGGCTGCAAGAGCAGGATTTGCATGACGGATGCTGATGAGCTCCTTGTAGAAGTCGAAGTACTCGTTCTTCTCCCAAGCCGGTACATGATCCTTCTCGAAGAACTCGAATCTCTTGTTCCAGCCCATTTCCTGACCGGTGTAGATGAGAGGCTGTCCGTTAGGAAGAGTGAAAGTGAGGACTGCCATAGCCTTGGCTGCGTCACCCATTCTCTCGAACTCGGTACCTGCCCATGAGTTCTCGTCATGGTTCGATGTGAACATGAGACGGAATGCGTCAGCAGGCTGTCTCTCTGCGTCCTTTGCTATGTACTCGAGAAGCTCAGGGATATTCTTCTTGCCTTGTGCGATATCGTTGAGCATATGGTGGAGTTCCCATGCATATGATGCGTTGAAGTCAGACAGAGTGTGGAGAAGCGGTTCCTCACCCTCTGCGAGCCAGTACATGTGCGGATAATCTGCGCGAAGTCCTGCGATAGCCTCCTGCCAGAACTCGAGCGGAACCTCACATGCCATGTCGCAGCGGAATCCGTCGATTCCACGCTCCATCCAGAAGCGGAGTGCGTCCTGCATTCCCTTCCATACGTCCTTGTTCTCATAGTTGAGGTTGGCAGTGTCCGACCAGTCTGCTGTAAAGGTAGTATTTCCCTCAGCATCACGCTCATACCACTCTGGAGCGCGCTCAGTTGTCCATACTGCATCAGGAGATGTATGGTTAGCCACCCAGTCGATCACAACGCGGAGACCGAGCCTGTGGGCCTCAGCCACGAAGTTGTCGAAATCCTCGAGCGTACCGAACTCAGGGTTGATTTCGCAGTAGTTCTTCACTGCATAATAAGATCCGAGAGTACCCTTGCGGCCATCAACGCCGATAGGATAGATCGGCATGAGCCATACGATGTCCACACCCATCTCTGCAAGGCGTGGAAGTTCCTGCTGTGCGGCAGCGAATGTTCCTGCCGGAGTGTACTGACGTACATTCATTTCATAAACCACCGAATTCTCGAGTGGCTGCTGCTGAGGAGCCTGTGTCTGCGTGCACGACAAGGCCATCATGGCAGCTGCGATTGCGATAAAAATCTTCTTCATATATTGGTCATTTGTTTTCATGATGTCATGTTGAACGCAGTGAAACATCTTTATCGGAAAGATCCTTCGCTCCGCTCAGGATGACAGAGCCTGAGTCTGTTTGACAATCTTAGTTCTCTGCGAGGATTGTCGCCGATGTTGCACCGGCTGAGATTGTATTGCCTGAGTATGCTCCGATGCCGTCGACGTCAGCATAGCCGAGCTGTGCGAGGACTGTGTAGTTACCCTGAGGGATCTCTACCTTGACGTTCTTCTTCGATCCGTTGAGAAGGACTGTAAGAGACTTGGCAGGATCAATACCCTCAAGACCGCTGATGCGGAATGCCACTACACATGGGTCGTCAACCTCGATGAACTCAAGCTTCTCGCGCACGAGGTCAGCATCGCCGAGGCAGAAGCCAGGATGAGCATGACGGATGTCTGCAAGACCTGCATAGTAGTCTACGAGATCCTTGTATTTTGTCTTGTATGTCCAGTCGATCGCATTGATCGAATCAGGCTTGTTGTAGCTGTTCTTCACGCCCTGCTTGTGACGGTAAAGTTCCTCACCGGCGAAGATGAACGGAATACCCTGCGATGTGTAAACCGCTGTCTGAGCGAGCTTTACCATCTTAAGACGCTCTGCCTCAGTAGCTTTTGTAGCCTCTTCGAGACGGTCGCGGAGACAGTGGTCATCGTGGCAGCTCACGTAGCTGACGTGCTGGAGAGGGCTGTTTGTCCAACGCTCTACTGTCACCTGCGGATGCTCCACACCACCTGCGATACCGAAATGGATGTTCTCCTTGTTGCCTGCAACTCCGTCCATGAAACCTGCGTTCTCGCAGCCGAGCGGACCGCGTACAGCATCACGGATGTTATCACTGAATGCTCCGATTCCCTCGAGCATGTATGTGTTTGCCTTGAGGGCGATCTCCTCTGCCGGATATGCCGGAGCCTGTGCAGCCCAGCCCTCGCCGTAGATCACGACAGCAGGGTCGATCGCATGGACACGCTCGCTGATGATGTTCATGGTCTCGATATCATGGATGGCCATGAGGTCGAAGCGGAAGCCGTCAATATGGTATTCGTTCATCCACCACTCGAGCGACTCGATCATGTACTTGCGGAACATTTCCTGCTCTGAAGCAGTCTCGTTGCCGCATCCCGAGCCGTCAAAGAAGGTTCCATCCTCACGCATGCGGTAGAAATACCCCGGCATGGTGCGCTGGAAACCTGTCTTCGATGCGTCTGTAGTATGGTTGTACACAACATCGAGGATCACACGGAAGCCAGCCGCATGGAGAGACTGGATCATCTGCTTGAACTCCTTGATACGGGTCACAGGATTGAACGGATCTGTAGAATATGATCCCTCGACAGCATTGTAGTTGTACGGATCATATCCCCAGTTGTACTGGTTGCTTTCAAGATGAGCCTCATCTACTGTGATGAAGTCGGTAGAAGGAAGGAGCTGCACATATGTGACTCCGATCTCCTTGAGGTGGTCGATACCTGTCGCAAGTCCGTCAGGATTCTTTGTTCCCTCCTCTGTAAGAGCGAGGTACTTTCCCTTGTTCTGCACACCGGAAGTCTCATGGATCGAGAAATCCCTGTGATGCATCTCGTACACAATGATATCCGACGGATCGATCTTCGGACTCTTGTCCTCGTCCCATCCTTCAGGATCGGTCTCTGTCCAGTCGATCACAGCACCGCGTGTTCCGTTCACGCCCACCGCCTTTGCAGCGATTCCTTCTGTCTCCTCAAGCCACTGGCCGTTCTTCTGCACCTGGAATGTATAGAAAGCGCCCTTCACATCCTCCTTCACCGTAACCTTCCAAAGTCCGTCCTTACCAAGCTTCATGTCAACGGTCTTGAACGCAGTCTCGTCCATTGCATCGTGGTAAAGTCTCAGCTTAGCGGCCTCGGCATCCGGAGCCCATACTGCAAATTCTGTCTTGTCGCCCATGTAGACGCACTCCTCGAGCGTAGCCTCTGGTACGACGATAGAACCGTCCGACGCACATGACGCCATAGCGGCAACGGCAAATGTCCCCATCAGAAAAGTCTTAAATGATATCTTCATAACAATGCTTAATTACAAATCTTACGAAAATAAGCAAAATTTCTTATATATTATAATATATAAGACGAATTGGGCAAAGATACTGACGAATGGTCGGATTTTATGGACAGGTATCCGGCTCCGGCGAAGGCTGAAACTCACCAATGGGCATGTGCACATAAAAAAATTCCCCGCCACCATCACGGCGGCAGGGAAAACAACACACATAGTTTAAATATTTAGACAATTCTAAATGTCGGTAAGAAGTCGGAACTCGCCCTGTCTGAGGGTGATGGTTCCGGAAACAGTGCCGCCGTTGATATAGTCGGTCCATGAACCTGCCGGCACAGTGTAGCTCGCTGATGATTTTCCGAAGTTTCCTACGACATGGAAGGTCTTGCCGTCCACAGAGCAGGTGATCTTCTTCATCGAACCGTTCGGAGTCCACTCGAACTTGGCGTCAGCGTCAAAGAAACGAGGGTTTTCGCGACGGAACTTAAGAAGCGAAGCATATGTATCATAAAGGGCCTTGCGGGCAGGAACTGCCATATATTCGTCTGTAACGACTGGTTTCTCGCCTGTACGGCCATTATGTTCGATTGTATAGTCATATCCGATCTCTCCGAACTGCCAGATCATCTTAGGACCAGGAACAGTAAGGAAGAATGCAGCAGAAGCTCCTGCACGACGCATCGCAACGGTAAGTGCGTCTTCATCAGACACCTCGATCTGAGGTTCCTCCGGACGCTGGCCCGGTGTCATCACCCAGATGGTCTCTACATCTTCGCAGAAATAGATATCATATGTACCTGCGCCTGGAGCCTTCATGTCCTGTCCGTTCGACGTAAGCTTGAAGCCCTTGTCAAGCGGAAGCTTGTAGCCCTTGGAAGCCGCACCGTAATTCTTTCCCCAATCGCCGCCGAATCTGAGCTTGAACTCATCCTCAGCCTTGAATGTCACGCTCTTTGCCACTACAAACGGACCATCCGGAGTCATTGCAACATCTGACGACCAGTTGTTGATCGTTCCGCAGATTCCCCATGTTCCGTCCGCAGAGCCAGAAGCTCCATAGCAGAGACGCTCCTCGTCATGGCTCTCCATGTAGCCTACGAATCCTCCGAAAGGAGCTGTCGAATACATGTTCGAGAAGTTGCCGGTACCGCCTGTCACGGCTGAACGGTACTCATGGTTTACATTCCTCCAGAGCTGCATTCCATGCTCTGCGAGAACTTTTTCCTCATCCCAGTCAGAAAGATGCTCGAAAATCACTACAGCATTGTCATTCACTGACCAGATATGGTCTGCATATCCCTTGAGGATGTCCACACGGCTCTGGTCATAGCGTCCCCACTTTGCCACATCACCGTTATCTCCGCCTGAATCAGTCTGGGTGAATCCCTTTGTAAGGTCGAAACGGAATCCGTCAAGGTCATACTCTGTAAGGAGATACTCAAGACTTCTCTTTACATGCTCCTTGACCATAGGGTTTTCGTGGTTCATGTCATGGAACACATTGTAAGGATGGGTTGGAGTGACATTGAAGAACGGATTGTTCTCCGCTGTAGCGCTGCCGTTCCACCACATCTTTGCCCATGGGTGCGAGCCTGTAGCATGGTTGTAGACAACGTCGACGATTACAGCAAGTCCTCTTGCATGACACTCGTCGATGAACTCCTTGTACTGCTCTCGGGTTCCGTATGCCTTGTCGAGGGCGAACCAATGGTTCGGATTATATCCCCAGCTGAGGTTGCCGTCAAACTCCTGGATCGGCATGAGCTGCACTGCATTGACGCCGAGATCCTCGATATAGTCGAGCTGCTGCATCGCACCGGCGATGTCCTTTGTCTTGGTAAAATCACGGAAAAGCATTTCATAGATGACGAGGTCATTCTTGTCCTCAACCTTGAAATCACCATGCTTCCATGCATATTCCGGTCTGTTGATCTGGAATGCTGACACAAGCTGCTTAGCCCCTGCAGGGAATGCAGGGACACCAGAGATGTACTGGTCATTCCACTCGTCGTATACGATCTCTGTATAAGGGTCGCTGACATATGTGTCGCTGCCTGAAGCGTTGCCAAGGCGGTACTGGAAACGGTACTCTTTGTCTGCGTCAAAGCTGTCGAGGGTTATCCACCAGCAGCCCTTCGAACCATCCCAGAACATAGCGCCTTCAGTCTTACGCTCCCAATTGTTCCAATCTCCTACGACGTAGCAGTACTTATGACTCTTTCCTGCAGTATCCTGATCGTAGAGGACGAATGTAACGGAGTTATCTGCGTTGTAGTTTATTCCATGCTTCACACCTTCAGGAAGTTTCTTTGTAACAAGCGGATCCGGTGTAAATTCTTCTGTCTTGTACTTGTTGTCTGTAACTGAGCAGAACTGATCGGCATCATGGCTCTTCACTCCGTCTGCAGTCCTGACGATCACGGCAATCTTGTTTACAGGAGTCTGGCCGCTGCCGAAATACTCACGTACGGTAGGCTCAAGCTTGAGTTCCCACGAATTGTCAGCAACCTTCTTGAAATGAATCTTCTCATCGGTCGATCCCCATTCTGTCGGAACGAACTTCCACTCCCCGTCTACGATTACGCCAAGATGCGCGTACAATTCGCCGGCATGGCCATAAAGAGGATTCGCGGCATCCGGATTGAATTTTATTGTACATGGCTTGTCTGCATCAGGACATACCGGATCAATGTCTATGCATGAAGCGGGATCCGGATAGAATTCGCCCTTTTCGACCTCTACTTCCGCATTTCCGGCAGCCTGATTGACCTTGACTGTGATGGATTGTCCGGCACAGCTGAAAACGATCTGAGCGGAACGGGCCTCCGGAGCATTGGCTGTCACAGAAACCTCAACGTTTGACGAAGTCTTTCCGTATGTCTTCGAAGTTGAAAGCCATGAAGCACCATCCTCGATCTTGAGAGCCCATGTCTGGTCAGCGGTCACTGACACTGTCTGCGTACCCTCATCACCTGTAAAATCCAGCTGAAGAGGAGTCACGGAAAACTGTGCAAGCTCATTGTTGCAACTCATCGCGAGAAGCGAGAATGCTGCGACAAATATGTAGAGGATTCTTTTCATATGCTTATCATTAATTCAATGGCAGCCTGCGGTCCGGTCAGGGACCGCAAGCCGAAATATCAATTAGAGAACTGGTGTCTGACCTACCTCCATGAAGAAGTAAACAGTCAGATCCTTCTTAAGATATACATCATATGTACCAGCTGTTACTGCGATGTTGCTTCCACCTGTAGGGTTGGCAACATTTACAGCGAATGTACCGTCGCCGCCCTTGTCACCGTTCCACTCACCTGGAGCGAACTTAACCTCGCAACCCTCAGCTGCTGTAAAATTCTTGAATACATAGAAGTCACCCTCTGAAGTCATCTTGTATGCCTCGTCACCTGGGTTCCAGTCGTTGAAGTTTCCTACCATGTGCCAAGTCTTCTCTACAACAGGGGTCTTTCCTACTTCCATGAAATAGTAAACTGAAAGATCCTTTGCAAGATATACATCATATGTACCTGCTGATACAGCGATATTGCTTCCACCTGTAGGGTTGGCAACATTTACAGCGAATGTACCGTCGCCGCCCTTGTCACCGTTCCACTCACCTGGAGCGAACTTAACCTCGCAACCCTCTGCTGCAGTGAAGTTCTTGAATACATAGAAGTCACCCTCTGAAGTCATCTTGTATGCCTCGTCGCCTGGGTTCCAGTCGTTGAAGCTTCCTACCAGGTGCCATACCTGCTCAGGATCTGGCTCTGGAGTCACAGCCTCACCGCCTACAGCCTCAGAAATAGGCTTGCCAGGGGTCATGATGTAAACCTTTGCATTTGTGAGATCGAACCAGATATCATAAGTTCCCGCAACAAGAATCATGTCGCCAGAACCACCACCTGTGATCACATCATATACATGGTCAACCTCTACATTGCCCTTAGTTGCAAGACCATAATTGGCAGCATCGTTCCACTCACCGTTTGCACGGATCTTGAAACCACCGTCAGGCATAGCTACACTCTTTGCTACGAAAAGGCCCTCAGTTGCAGTCTTGTACATTGTGATGTCCGGTGCAGCCCAGCCGTTAACCTGGCCTACAACACCCCACTCTGAAGCCTCTGGTGCTACTCCACCACCTGGGTATGAACCGTCAGTGATGAACCATGCCTTAGCGTTTGTCTCGTCGAGGTATACGTCATATGTACCGGCAGTCACGTTGATGTTAGCACCATCTGCAGAAAGTGCGATTTCTGTGTCAGCGGCAAACTCAGCACCCTCAGCAAGACCGAAGTTCACATTCCAATCAGCATCCTTACGGAACTTGAGTTCGCCCTCGAGAGCAACAGCCTTAGCAACGAGATAGTTACCATCAGAAGCGAGCATAACGTCTGGAGAAGCACCCCACTCGTTGAATGCTCCTACAAGACCCCAGCCCTTAACTGCTGGCACCTCAGGCTCTGGAGTTGTGTTGCCAGCATTCTCATCCTGACCATACATCTTAGCGTTGAGCTCGTATGTAGGGTTTGCAGGATCGTTGAGGTTTACATAGATACGGTAGTTACCTGCAGTCACAGGGATATTGTCAGCACCTGAAACAAGAACTCCGTCAGCACCACCCCAGTTTACATCCCAAGCGTCATTTGCGCGGAACTTGATTGTACCGTCTGTGAGAGTGATATCAACATAGAATCTCTGCTTCTCAGTGTTGAATGACATATCAGTATCAGCATCCCAACCTGTAGGAGTTGCATCACCGATTACACCAAGAGTGTTGAATGAGAAGTTCTTGATTACCTTAGGAGTGCTCTTGTCGAGTGTAAGGCTGTAGAATCTGTGAGTTGTGTAAGCAGCGATATTGTCTCCACCACCAGCTACGAGCGGAAGCTCAGCAGCCTCGGCAGCCTGTGCCTCACCAGCAGGAACAGAGAACTCGTTCTCACCCCATGCAGCACCTACGAACTTGAAGTTGAGAGCAGATACATCCTCGCCGAAATCGATCACACCGCTGTATCTTACGTCAGTGCCCTCGAAGTCGTATACGAACTGACCCTTGCCTGGAGACCAGTTGTTGTATGCATAGCTACCGGCAACAGTGAGCTTAGGATACTCCTTCTCAGCCTCAGTTACAGTCGCTGAAGTTGTTACAGGAGCAGAATATACCTTCGCATACTCACCTACCTTTGCACTTACATAGAAATCAACGTTCTCAGCGATGCCAGAAGCAAGACCAAGATCATAAAGAAGAACAGCATTGAGAGACTCATAAGAAACCACTGCAGAAGTCTCAGTAACACCTGATGTAACGACAACCTTAGAGCTCTGACCTGCAGCAGCTACCTCGATTGCATAGTTCACCTGAGTCGGCGCGCCGAAATCAGCAGCGCTCCACTCGAAAGTAACAGACTCAAGTCCAAGATTTGCAGCAGTGATGTTGATCTCAGCTACCTGTGAAAGTACTGGAGCCACAACATCCTCCGGTGCAGAAATCTGAACCATCTCTGGCTTCTGGCAGCCGGCGATCATACCGATCGCCCCAGCCATTGAAAGGAAATATTTTGTAATCTTCATATTCTTAAACAGTTTTATGGTCTTGCATAACCTGGATTCTGCTGGAGCTCGAGGTTAGTAGCAAGCTCAGTAGAAGGAACAGGGAATACGTTGAAGTGGGTAGGAAGATCCTGACCACTGAAGTTTCCGCCCTTGTAAGTCCAGTTGTAACCGCTGATCCACTTGTTGTAACGGATGAGGTCGGTACGACGATGGCCCTCCCACATGAGCTCACGAGCGCGCTCAGCCATAAGGAAGTTCTCATCGATAGTCTTAGGAGCTGCAACACCTGCACGGTCAGCAAGAGCCTTTACCTGAGCAGAAGCGTCGCCACCAGCGTGCATACAAGCCTCAGCGTAGATAAGGTTGATCTCACCAAGACGGATGAGAGGCCAGTCGATGTCTGAGAAGTTCTTTGTTGCTGCTGTAGATGCATAGTCAACTGCGTCCATATCGTGAGGAACATTGTTGAACTTGATGCATGACCATCCGTTGAGGAATGTGTTGAGGTTGTCCTGCATAGACTCAGAACGGCCCTTGATGTAGAAGTAACCTGCACGTGCGTCCTTGTACTCATATGTACCCTCAGCATAGTCAGGGTTCTTTACATCCTCGAACCACTTTGCAACATACTCATAAGGAACACGGTTACCAGCCCAACCACCGTTGATACCAGTGATGTTCACAGCGCCGTCGTCACCTGAGAGTGTAGAAAGTGTGAGGTATGTTGTACCACCATATGACTGTGTGTGCTCAGCATTGTAAGAAGCTGCGAAAAGGAACTCGCCCTTTGCATCAGCGTTCTCGCCGTTGTCACCGCGGAAAAGCTCAGCGTGTGTAGGAGCAAGCTT
Source organism: Candidatus Cryptobacteroides sp. (assembly GCA_045649795.1). GTDB lineage: Bacteria > Bacteroidota > Bacteroidia > Bacteroidales > UBA932 > Cryptobacteroides. Next base: position 26,282 of record JAZRQM010000031.1, read on the forward strand.
GTAACCGAGATTGAAGATCTTCTCACAAGTTGACTTTGCCTCTGCCCACATTGCTGTACCTGTATAAACCTCTGCATTGAGGTACATACGTGCGAGGAGACCGAGAACAGAACCCTTGTCAGCACGTGGGTAGTTAGACTGAGCAGCTGGCATTGCGCTGTCATCAGCTGAAAGCTCCTTGAGTTCCTCAACTACATAGTTGAATACCTCTGTGCGTGAAGTCTGTGGAGGGTTGTATCCGCCACCGAACGGAGAATCCTCAGTAGAGAAAGGAACCTGTCCGAATGTATCCATTGCAGCCCAGTAGAAGAAAGCACGGAGGAAACGAGCCTCAGCACGGTATGACTCCACCTTCTGTGCAACCTCAGCGCTTACACCTCTTGAATCAAGGTTAGCCTTTGAAGTCTGACGAAGATACTCGTTTACGTATGTGATACCCTGGAGAGTACGAACATACACTGCATAAACAGCGTCATTGAGGACGTCACCCTTCCATGTGTTGTTGTTGAGGTCATTTACCCATGCGTCACCCCATGCACACTTTGCAGCGTCAGCGGTAACCTCCTGAGTAGACCAGAATGCACGGATGAACTCCGATGCACCACCGTCAGCGACCTGAAGGTCCTGGGTGTTGTTTGATACGAGCTGGAAATAGATCTTTGTAAGACCCTGCACATAGCCCTCCTCGTCAGCACCGTAAGCGGTCTCAGAAGTCACGTCGGTTGGGTTCAACGGAATAGTGTTGAGGTCTCCGACGCAGGCTGTGAGCATAGCAGCAGCTGCCACTGCAGAAAATATATTCTTGATATTCATTTTCATTTCTCCTCAATTAGAAGTTGATGTTAAGACGAACTGAGTAAGTACGAGGTCTTGGCCAGAATGATCTGTCAACGCCGTCAGCGCTGTTAACCTCAGGGTCGATACCAGAGTAATTTGTGATAACGAATACATTCTGGCATGATGCAGCTACGCGGATGTTGCCACCCCAATTACCGATCTCCTTGAATGTATATCCGAGGTTGATGTCATCAAGACGGAAGAATGAAGCATCCTCAAGATAGAAGTCTGAGAAGTACTGGTAGTCACCGCTGATCTGGGTAAATCCTGTTCTCTTCACTGCTGTAGCGAAGTTAGGGAGGTTACCTGCGTTCACGTCGAAGTAAGCTGTAGAGTTGTTAGACGCGAAGTCGTTGAATACCTTGTATCCGAATGAACCGTGGCCGTTGAAACCGAAGTCCCAGTTCTTGTAAGAGAGCTTGAGGTTGAGACCATAGTAGAAGTCAGGGTTTGCATCGCCAGCGCAATACTTGTCGTCATTGTTGATCACACCGTCACCGTTGAGGTCAACGAATGCGTTCTGAACAGGCATGCCGTTAGCATCGTAGAGCTGCTGGAATACCCAGTAGCTGTATGGAGCGTAACCCACCTGGTGACGTCCTACATATGAACCTGTACCGTGTGAGATACCTGAAGTCTGGATGTAGTAACCCTCCTGGTCAGTAGCGTTGAGCTTAGTGATCTTGGTATCCTGGAATGTACCGTTCACACCTACAGAAAGATGCCAGTCCTTAGTCTCTACAGGAACAACGTTGAGAGCGAACTCGATACCCTTGTTCTGCATAGAACCTACGTTTGTAAGTACCTGGTTACCGAAGTTTGAACCCATTGGAGTAAGTACGTTGTTGAGGAGGTCGTCAGTGTTACGGAGATATGCATCAACGTTACCTGTCAATCTGTCACCGAAGAAACCGAAGTCGATACCGGCGTTGTATGTAGTTGTAGTCTCCCACTTGATGTTAGGGTCGTAAGCGGCTGGAGTCCACATGAACTGGAAACCGTTTGCACCCATGTAGTACTGCTGGTAAACGTCAGTTGAGAGGCCGTAGCGTGCAAGGTGTGCATACTCACCGATACCATCCTGCTGACCTGTCATACCTGCAGAGAGACGAAGCTTGAGCTGTGAAAGCTTCTTTGCATCCTTGAGGAATCCTTCCTCCTTAACGTTCCATGCGAACGCTCCTGATGGGAAGAGACCCCAGCGTGTTGCAGGAGAGAAGCGTGAAGAACCGTCGTTACGGAGAGAGAATGTGAAGAGGTACTTAGAAGCGATAGAGTAGTTGATACGTCCGTAGAATGAAACGAGATAGCTCTCCCACTTCCAGATAGGGTAACGTGAATCAACTGTCTCCTCAGGCTTCTCAGGATCGAGCTTAACCTCATCAGTTACATTGAAGTAAGAGATATTACGGTTAGAACCGTAGAAGTGCTGCCATGAGTAACCTGCCATAAGGTCGAGGTTGTGGATACCCCAAGTCTCATTGTAGTTTGCATATGCCTCGAAAGCAGTACTGCGGCGCATCTGCCACTCCTTAGAGTACTGACCTACACCACGGTTCTCTGTATCTGACCATGCCTGGTATGAACCTACCTCTACACCGTTCTTGTTATTGTAGTCAGACCAGTCAACAGAAGCTGTTGCAACGAACTTGAGTGACTCAAGGCCATGTACCTTGTAATCAACGCCTGCGCTACCGATGAAACGACGAGACTTACCATAGCTGATGCGGTCGTAAAGCTGTGACATAGGACCTACACCGAGGAGAGTGTTAGGAGCGAAGTTCTCGCCACGGCCTGTACCATAGTTGAAGTAACCGTTACATGTATCGTAGTCGATAGAACCGTCCTCATTGCGGAAGTATGGATCCTGAGTTGGGTTGAAGAAGGCTGCATTGCCTACCACACCGCTGTCAGCATAGTTAGAATATGTATATACACCCTTTGCGTTGAGGTTGAGTGTAAGGTGGTTGTCAAGGAAGTTTGGAGAGAGGCTGATGTCAGCTGTTCCCTTGTCATATGTAGAACCAACGAGTGTACCTGACTGGTCTGTGTAACCGATAGATGCACGGTATGGCATGCGGCTGTTAAGGTTTCCGTTAACGCTCACGTTGTGATCGTGTGTGAAAGCTGTGCGGAAGATAACATCCTGATAATCCATGTTGAAATTCTCGCTGAGTCTTGATCCGATGCTCTTGCCTGCAGGAGTAGAGAGGTCACCCATGAGCTGACCGTTCTCCCAGTAGATACCATATGAATCCTTGATGAAGCCACGGAACTCCTCTGGAGTCATAACCTGAAGCTTGCTTGAGTTCTGCTGAACGCTCATGCTACCGCTGTATGAAACCTGAGGCTTGTTACCCTTACCCTTCTTTGTTGTGATCATGATGACACCGTTAGATGCACGTGAACCGTAGATTGCAGCTGAAGATGCATCCTTGAGGACAGTGAATGACTCGATGTCGTTAGGGTTGATCATATCGAGAGGGTTTGACATACCGAAACCACCGTCGCTTGCGATTGGAACGCCGTCGATTACGATGAGAGGGTCGTTAGATGCGTTGAGGGAAGCAGCACCACGGATACGGATTGTAGATCCTGAACCAGGACCACCGTCGCCTGGGATGATGTGAAGTCCAGGAACCTTACCCTTAAGCATGTCCTGAGTGTTAACCATTGCACCGCGGTTGAGCTCCTCGCTCTTGATTGCTGTGATTGATCCGGTCATGTCTTCCTTCTTCACAGTACCGTAACCGATAACGACAACCTCATCAAGGAACTGAGTATCCTCGCTGAGAGTGACTGTCGCAGGCACCTGTGATGCTACGAATGTCTGAGAAGCATAACCGATGCAGCTGATCTCTACAACTGCGTCAGCGCTAGAAACTGTAAGGACATAGTCGCCGTCAAGACCGGTAGAAGCACCGTTTGCAGTGCCTTGCTCGATCACGGTTGCACCGATGATCGGACCGATTGCGTCAACAACTACTCCTTTCACCACGTATCCGCCCTGAGCGAATACAGACACACCCATAATGCATGAAAGCACGAGGGATGCGCATAGCGTCATGATTCTATTCATAAAGAATTTTGTTTGGTTAGTAGATTGTTTTTATGTTAATACCTATTTAATGTATATACGTATTATGCCTTCTTGCCGTCATTTACGAAACGTACCGACAGAGCTCCGAGAACGAGGAGGACTCCAGCGACAAGGAACATGCTCACCTGAGCGCCGCCTACGAGCTTGAGGACGAGTCCGCCACATGCAGCAGCAGCGATCTGAGGGAGGCAGATCGTACCGTTGAACAGACCGAGGTATGTTCCGATATGGCTGCCTGAGAGCGAGTTGGTAAGAAGTGTGAAAGGTACAGCCAGCATTGCAGCCCAAGCAGCTCCGATGAGGAGGAATGATGCGATGAGTGCATACTGATTATGGATGAAGAATACTGAAGCGAAGCCCACTGCTCCGATGAGGAGGCTGACAACATATGCAACCTTGATGTCCTTGAACTTAGGGATCACAAGAGCCCAGAGCATCGAGCCCACAGCCTGTACGGCGAAGAGTACGCCTACCCAGTTGCCGGCCTGCTGATAACCCTCTGAAGCTACGTCTGTTGTGCCCCATACTGTATCGGCGATAGCACCGTTTGTATATGTCCACATATAAAGGAATGCAGCCCAGCAGAAGAACTGTACGATACCTACTGTCCAGAATGTCTTTGGAGCATTCTTGAGAAGAGTAAGCATGCCTGGAGCCTTCTCCTCCTTCTGATCTGGATCGATGCCATGGAACTCGGCATATTCCTTCGGAGGCATCTCCTTCACCTTGAATGTAGTGAAGAGGACGCAGAGGATGAGGATGGCTGCACCTATATAGAATGCATACTTCACAGTATCAGGAACCTGTCCCTCAGGTGCAATGTTAGCGATACCTACAGCAGCGAAGATGAATGGGAAAAGATATCCCACGAGGCTTCCGGCATTGCAGAGGAAGCTCTGGATGGAATAAGCCTGACCCTTCTGTTCCTCATTGACCATGTCACCTACGAGCATCTTGAACGGCTGCATTGCAACATTGATCGATGTATCCAGGAGCATGAGCGAGACAAGTCCGAAAGTCATCGCGCCGCTTACAGCAAGACCGAAGTTTCCGGCATTCGGAAGCATGCACATCACAAGGATGGCGATGATCGAACCGAGGAAAAGATAAGGGATACGTCTGCCCAGACGAGTCCATGTCCTGTCGCTGTACTTTCCTACGAGCGGCTGGACGATAAGGCCCATGAGCGGCGGAAGAATCCAGAAGAAGCTGAGGTCGTGCGGGTCAGCTCCAAGCGTCGCAAAGATGCGGCTGATGTTGGCGTTCTGAAGGGAATAAGCAATCTGAACTCCGAAGAATCCGAAGCTGATATTCCACATTTGCCAGAATGTAAGTTTCGCTTTTTGCATTTTATTGCGTTTTTAGTTACAAATTCGTAGTGTTATAAAAGCCTGCTAAAATAAACATTAAATATAAGACGCGCGTATAGTGAATGACGAACTGTGCGATGTTTGCGACGAACTGCAGGTTTTTTCCGACGAATAAAATCGAAAAATTGGATAATCGGAGCAAAATTTCTAACTTCGGACGCTATTTTAATGACGATGGGATTCTATCATAACATAAAGACTTCGTGGATAATCCACATATTTGCCCTGCTGCATGCGGTAGTGGCACTTGCATGCAGGCTCGGAGGTATCGAGGACGAGCTGCTGCTTACGATACTGACCATGACGATGGCTCTGCTGATCTGCCTGAAGCGCGAACTGAACATCGAGTTCACTGCAGCAAGCATCATCGTGGCGAACATTCTCGGATACATGCTTGGAAACATAGGTGCGACCTTGTTCCAGACATTCATACATTCGACCTATGCGGTCCATCCTCTGGCAACATTCCTCACAACCGAAGCCCTCGGATGGAGCCTCATCGGACTGACAAAGCTTTTCTCCAACCGCAACATCTCCAGCGAGCAGAAGCTTGCCCATTCACCGTACCTGTCGTGGCTTATCGTCGCCATGTGCGGAATCTTCATCCTGAGACTCGGAATAATCTTCGTGCTGACCACTGACCCGTTCATGCACGGCGACGTTCTCGATACTGCCACAAAGGTGTTCTCCGACTCCTTCTCTCTCATCATCCTCATATGTATAAACGTGCTCTACATACGCTTTGCACGTAAATACCACAATACCACCAAGACCATATACAAGATACTGATCCTCATAGCCTTCACTGTCGGAGCAGCACTGCTTGAAACGATCATTGCGAGTCTTGGAGCTTCCTTTGACTACAATGAATTCATCCATGAATTCCCTATCCTTTACGCCACATCAATCCTTGCTCAGATCACAGTATACTGCATAGTATTCATGATCCATTATGCTTTCAGCGCAAGAAGCGAGATGCAGAAGGAAAGAGAGAAGGCGAACATGGCTCAGTACAGATACATCAAACTGAAGCATCAGGTCAATCCGCATTTCCTCTTCAACTCGCTGAACATACTTGACTGCCTCATCTGCGAGGAGAAGACCGAACGCGCCAGCTCCTATACCCACAAGCTGGCAAAAGTATACAGATATATGCTCAAAAGCGAGGAAGAAATGGTCGTATCGCTTCAGGAGGAACTTGTATTCGTAAACCTTTACGTAGATCTTCTGAAGGAGAGGTTCCCTTCCGGATTTGAGGTGGAAACGGAGGTTCCGGAAGAAGTGATGGCAAGATTTGTGCTTCCTTGCTCCATCCAGCTTCTCATTGAAAATGCGATTAAGCACAACACCGTATGCGAAGACAACCCGCTGAAAATCAGCATAAAGGCTGACGAAGAATACATACAGGTAACAAATAATCTCATCCCTAAGGTGACTCAGGCGCCATCCACAGGATTGGGACAGACATACATAAGACAAATGTATCTCGACCTCACAGGAAAGCAGATCGGGATCGAAAAGACAGACATTAATTATCAGGTAACCTTACCTCTTATATAAAAGACAATGAATATCTTGATTGTAGAAGATGAGTTGATGGCCCAGAAGAGCCTCACACGTATACTGACACAGAATTTCCCTGACATGAACATCGTCGGTACCACAACATCTGTAAAAGGTACTATCGGATGGCTGACCACGCCGGGAAACAAGGCAGACATTATCTTCATGGACGTTGAATTATCCGATGGAATCTGCTTCGAGATTTTCCGTCAGACAACAGTGAATGCAAAAGTCATAATGACCACTGCATACGACAGCTATGCACTCAAGGCATTCGAAGCCGGCAGCGTCGACTATCTGCTCAAGCCGATAGACATCGACCAGCTGAAAAGAGCCGTAGCCCGTTGCAAGGAAAGGGAAGGAAAGATAGACACGGAAGCCCTGCTGAAGGCCCTCGAAGGCAACAATACCCCTAAAAAAGAGTATAAGGAGCGCTACATTGTACGATTCAACGACAGAATCGTCCCTCTGCAGACATCAAACATAGCATATGTCTACTCCGAGGACAAGACCAACTATCTGGTGACATTCGATGACCACAAGTACATCATCGACTCTTCACTGGATGTAATCAGCGAAGAGCTTGATCCTGACAGCTTCTTCCGCATCTCACGCAGCTGCATCATCCAGATGAAGGCCATAACAAGCATCATCAAGCAGGCTGGAGGCAGACTCAAGATAGTTCCGGAGCCAAAGGCGTCATTCGAGATGACCGTCAGCCGCTCCCGCGTCGACGACTTCCTCGCCTGGCTGGAAAAATAGCCATTCTACGCAGCCTCCTCCCATGCTTTCAGCTGGGAGGAGATTTTGTTAACAGGGATTAGGGGTTCTGGTGGTTCTATCGATACAATTATACATCAGAACTGATTCCTCTCTACGAGAAAGATCCGAAAGATGTCATCTAGATGTAACTCTGCTCTTTTCGTTTCAGCAATGCGATTTCTGCCACGAAGTCAATGAAAGTTTCGTGGTGTGTACTTCGTGGCCACGAATCTGCCGGATATGCGCCTTCTGCTGCCACGAGGTACAAGTTTATGACGATATGTGTACTTCGTGGTCGGAACTGCTGAAGATTCCCTCGACCTTGTCGGAAATGTCAGCCGTGGGGGTGCGACTTTGGTGAATTATTTCTATCTTGCAGACGGAACTAAGACCCGTGCGCTTG
>JAZRQM010000032.1:0-15524 GCA_045649795.1 Candidatus Cryptobacteroides sp.
ACGAGTATCACTGGATGGACGGTATCGGTCCTAAGGAAAACCGTCCGATGATGATCAACAACAACTGGGGCGGTACCGTTGAGGACAACTCATTCGGTACACATGAGTTCTTCAATCTCTGCGAACTCCTTGAGTGCGAGCCTTATCTTTCAGGTAACGTAGGTTCGGGTTCTGTTGAGGAGCTTGCGAAGTGGGTTGAGTACATTACAGCAGAAGGCGGTACTCTTGCAGAGCTCCGTGCAAAGAACGGACGCAAGGAGCCTTGGTCGCTCAAGTATCTCGGAGTAGGTAACGAGAGCTGGGGATGCGGCGGAAACATGCTTCCTGAGTACTATTCAGACCTCTATCGCCGTTATGCTACATACTGCCGCAACTACGACGGAAACGTCCTCTACAAGGTTGCCAGCGGTGCTTCTGACTATGACTACAACTGGACAAAGGTCCTTATGGATAAGATCGGCGACAAGATGAACGGAGTATCTCTTCATTACTATACAGTGAAGGGTTGGGATGGCTCAAAGGGCTCTGCAACAGATTTCGATACAGACTGGTGGTATAATATGGTCTCAAAGGCAGTAGAGGTTGAAGAGGTCATTGAGAACCACAAGGCCATCATGAACGCATACGATCCAGAGGGAAAGATCGACCTTCTCCTTGACGAGTGGGGAACATGGTTCGACGTTGAGCCAGGTACAAACCCAGGTCACCTCTATCAGCAGAACACAATGCGTGACGCTATGGTTGCAGCCATGTCTCTCAATATCTTCCACCGTCACACTGACCGTCTCAAGATGGCGAACATCGCTCAGATCGTGAACGTGCTTCAGGCCATGATCCTTACAAAGGGCAACGAGATGGTACTTACTCCTACATACCATGTGTTCCGTATGTACAATGTACACCAGAATGCACAGTATGTTCCTACAGAGTGCGACGCTGCTGATATGGTTGCTCCTTCAGGTCGCATCATGCCAGAGGTCAGCGTTACAGCATCAAAGGACGCAGAGGGCAAGCTCCATGTTTCTATCGCAAATCCTGTGGTAGACAAGGCTCAGACTCTTGTTCTCTCATTCGACGACCTCAACCCTAAGAACGTGACAGGTGAGGTTCTCGCAGCTCCTACAATCCAGTCATACAATGACTTCGGCAAGGAGCCTGCAGTTGCTCCTAAGGCATTCACTGCTTTCAAGAAGAACGGCAAGACTCTTACTGTAACAGTTCCTGCCGCTTCTGTAGTTGCTTTGACATTCTAAAGAATCAGGATGATTTATTCTTAACAATAACAGATCTGCCCCTCTTGGTTTTCAACCGGGGCAGGTCTTGTTGTATCTGACAGTAACCACATAATCAATAACTGATGAAAAAGATTCTCTTGTCGCTTATTGCGATCACTGCAGCCGTATCCATTACAGCGCAGACTAACGAGATGAAGGTTCGCGTGAACAAGCCTGGAGCAGAGATCCAGCCTACAATGTACGGTATCTTCATCGAGGACATCAATTTTGCCGCTGACGGAGGACTTTATGCCGAGCTGGTCAAGAACCGCTCTTTCGAGTTCCCTAACAACCGCCTTCAGGGCTGGACAGTGGGCGGACGTCTCGAGGTCATGAATGACGGACCGTTCGAGCGCAATCCTCATTATGTAAGACTTTATTATCCTGGTCACCCTCACAAGCATACCGCAATGGAGAACAACGGTTTCTTCGGCATCGGTCTGAAGAAGGGTGAGCAGTATCGTTTCAGCGTATGGGCACGTATTCCTGACGGAAAGGAAGCCGGAAAGCTTGGCATCGAGTTCATCGACACAGCTTCGATGGGTGAGGAACAGGCTCATACAGTCGCTGAGATCACTGTAGATTCAAAGGAGTGGAAGAAGTATGAAGTTGTCATGACTTCTGCCGTGACCGATCCTAAGGCTACTCTCCGAGTATTCCTCAATAACCCTGTCACAGTGGACGTGGAGCACGTATCCCTCTTCCCTGTAGACACTTGGATGGGTCATGAGAACGGCCTCCGCAAGGATCTCGCGCAGGCTCTGTATGACCTTGAGCCAGGTCTCTTCCGCTTCCCAGGCGGATGTATCGTAGAGGGTACGGACCTTCCTACACGCTACAACTGGAAGAACAGCGTAGGTCCTGTAGAGAATCGTCCGCTTAACGAAAACAGATGGCAGCACACATTCAAGCATCGTTACTATCCTGACTATTTCCAGTCATATGGTCTCGGATTCTATGAGTACTTCCTCCTTTCTGAGGAGATCGGTGCAGAGCCGCTTCCTGTACTCAGCTGCGGTCTTGCATGCCAGTTCCAGAACGAGACACAGGACGCTCATGTGCCTGTATGTGAGCTTGATGAGTATATCCAGGACGCTCTCGACCTTATCGAATTCGCTAACGGTGACGTTACCACAGAGTGGGGTAAGCTTCGCGCGGAGATGGGCCATCCGGAACCATTCAACCTCAAGTTCATCGGTATCGGTAACGAGCAGTGGGGACCTGAATATCCTGAGCACCTCGTGCCTTTCATCGACGCTATCCGCAAGGCATATCCTGAGATCAAGATCGTAGGTTCGTCAGGCCCTAACTCTGAGGGTGACCAGTTCGACTTCCTCTGGCCTGAGATGAAGAGACTCGGCGCTGACCTCGTTGACGAGCACTTCTACCGTCCTGAGTCATGGTTCCTCGCACAGGGAGCACGTTATGACAATTACGACCGCAAGGGTCCGAAGGTATTCGCAGGCGAGTACGCATGCCACGGAGCAGGCAAGAAGTGGAACCACTTCGAGGCTTCTCTCCTCGAGGCTGCATTCATGACAACAATCGAGCGTAATGCAGACATCGTACATATGGCTACATATGCTCCTCTCTTCGCCCATATCGAAGGATGGCAGTGGAGACCTGACCTCATCTGGTTTGACAACCTCCGCAGCATGAAGTCATGCAGCTGGTATGTTCAGAGACTCTATACTCAGTACCAGGGTACAAATGCGTTGAAACTCACTGATATGGCAGGCGTGAACATTACAGGTGCAGAAGGCCAGAACGGTCTTTTCGCAAGCTCTGTATATGACGCTGAAAAGAATCAGGTATACATCAAGATCATCAATGTTTCAGACGATGCTCAGCCTGTAAAGGTGAACTTCGAGGGTCTCAAGAAGAAGGAAGTCCTCAAGGGAGTAGAGGCTGTAAGCTACCATTCTGACGACCTTGACGCAGACAACACTCTTGACGAGCCTACAAAGATCGTCCCTCAGACAAGTCCGCTTGATTTCGAAGGCAAGGCTCTTGAGGTGACTGTAGCTCCAAAGACATTCATGGTGTATGTTCTTCAGAAATAAACCATTAACCAAATACTAACTAATACTAATTATCATGAAAAAATTGATGCTAAGACTGCTCGCTGTCGCTGCTTTTGTGGCTTCGGTTTCTGTCAGCTGCTCAGAGGTTTCTTTCATAGAGATCAATCCGCCTGCTGACCTTCAGAGCAAGATCGATTCGATTCAGGCACTCAAGGATGCCCAGAACACGGGAGACAAGACTACGATCGACATCGCAGTTGCAGAAGTAGGTGCCAAGGATTACACTTCAGGATGGTGGGTTGACTTCTCTCAGTACTTTGTGGTACCTCAGGGAAAATGCCTTACCGTGAAGTTCATCAACCACAACGGTACTCTCGATGGAACAGGTACCGGCAACAACTGGAGCAACTGGAACATGTGCGTTGCTTCAGGCGAGCGCGATTCAGACGGTTATACAGAGTTCTTCGTGCTTCGTTCGGATGCTTACGGATGGGGTAACGGTGACTACAACGGAGCCATGATCAGCCAGGATTATCCTGATACTGACGGTGACGGTGACATCTGGAATGACTTCAAGAGACATCTTGACGGCGCTGTTGTTGAAATGCAGATCGACTATGCTACTGCAGGAACAGTATTCCTTACTGCAACTCATACTTCAGTTGACGGAGTAGTGCTTACAGAGACATATGAGCAGCCTGTTACAGGCCCTTCAGTAACAGCTTTCCTCATCGCTGACGGAAGCTTCATGGAGGTGAAGGAGGCATGGCTCGAGCCATCTAAGATCCTTGAGATTCCTGATGAAATGGCAGCATCGATCACTGTTTCAGGTACTCCTGCGGCCATTGAGGTAGGAAGCACAGACTTCTGGGGCAACGGTGTGGCAACAGTGACATTCGCTGATGGTTCTACAACAGTAGCAGATACAGCTGACGTTACATTCGTCGTTCCTGATCTTTCTACAGTAGGTACTAAGACTATCATCTACTCTTACAGCAAGACAAAGCAGGGCAATTACGGAAAGCCTGTTGCAGGTACATATACTCTTGAGGTTACCAACCCTGTTGTCGCTCTCGAGGCTTCTGCAAATGCATACCTTATCGGTGGTGCGAAGTATGTGACTCTTTCACCAGCTGCCGTAAAGGTTATCGCTGAGTATGCAGACGGTTCGAAGGCTCCTCTCAAGGCTTCTCAGTTCTCTGTAACATTCGCTGAGGACAAGGTGGTATACGAAGGCGTAGAGGGTACATATGCAGATGCATATACAGTTACATATACTTCAGCTTCAGGCGCTACAGTCGAGACAAAGGGTGCTCTCACAATCGCAAAGAGCGATCTTCCTGCACAGACTGAGATGGTAGGTCTTGAGGATAACACCACTCCATGGTGGGCTCATTTCTCAAAAGACTGGGCAGTTGCACCATATGAAATGGTAAGCGTCAGCATGAAGCTCGGTTCAAATGAGCTGAACAACTGGCACAGCCCATGTACAATCATGCGTAAGGCCGATCTCTCAGAGTACGGTGTTGTACGTATGGACCACTACGGATGGGGCGCCGGCTATGACGGAATCGTGACAGCTACAAGCAACTGGAACTGGGATACATTCCTTACTAACCTTGACGGTGCTGAGGTTGCGATCACAGTAGCTAACAATGGTGACAATACAGCAAGCGTACGTTATCATGTTATTCTTGACAACGGTGACGTTCACTTCCAGTATTTCGACGGCTTCGCAGTTGATAGCGCAGATCTTCAGTTCGCTATCGTTGTTGAGGGTGCTCACCTTATTTTCGACTAATCTAAAGACCATTACATTATGAAACATAATTTTGTAAAGATAGCGCTTTGCAGCCTTTTGGCAGCTGCTCCGTTTGCAGCTGTATCGGCCTATGCAGCTCCTGTAGAGGCACAGCAGGCTGACAATGTGACAGTTAAGGGACAGGTAGTCGATGAAAGCGGCTATCCTGTAGCAGGAGTCGGCGTTATTGTAGCTGGTACTACAATCGGTACAACAGCTGACTTGGACGGATATTTCTCTCTTGCAGTTCCTGCAAATGCGACTCTTCAGTTCGTATCTGTAGGTTTTGAGACTCTTGAGGTGGCAGTAAACGGTCGCGCAGACCTTGGTGTCATCACAATCCAGACTTCAAACACACTTCTCGACGAGCTCGTAGTCGTAGGTTACGGTTCGCAGCGTAAGGTAGACCTCACAGGTTCTGTTGCAATCGTTGACGCTGACGAGATGAAGAAGGTTTCTCACTCGAACATCTCTACAATGCTCGAGGGTAAGGTTGCCGGTGTACAGATCACATCTGACGGTCAGCCAGGTGCAGACCCTTCAGTACGTATCCGTGGTTTGGGTAGCTTCGGAAGCACAGCCCCTCTCTACGTTATCGACGGTGTTCCTATGGGTACTACAATCCGTGACTTCTCACCAAACGATATCGAGACAATCCAGGTCCTCAAGGACGCTTCTGCAGCTGCGATCTACGGTTCACGTGCTGCGAATGGTGTGGTTATCATCACAACAAAGAGCGGTAAGAAGGATCAGCCTATGAGAGTCGACTATCGCGGCTACATGGGTGTTGACCAGATCAAGAAGGGTGTTTACGAAGTGATGGATGCAGAGCAGTACGGCGACTATGTGCGTATGGCTTTTGCAAACAGCGGAATGGAGGCTCCTGCAGGATATCAGAAAGGCAATGCTCTTTACCTTGACCCAGCTCAGATCAATACAGACTGGTTTGACGAAGTGTTCAAGACAGGTATCCGTCAGAACCACAACGTGAACATCTCAGGCGGTGGCGCAAACAATACTTACAACGTAGGTCTCGACTACTTCAGCCAGAAGGGTACTCTCGAGGGTGCAGGTCCTAACTACGACCGTTTCACAGTCCGCGTGAACAACACAATGGACGTGAAGTTCCTCAAGCTCCGTACAGGTCTCGTGTACAGCCACAGCCTTCAGGACAACATGGCCCTTTCAAATGCAAACGAGTATGTGCAGGGTCTCTATGGACAGCAGTTCCCTATCATGGCTTCCGCTCTTCTCATGCCGCCAAGCATCAAGGCTTATGACGAGTCTACATGGTGCCTCGACGACAAGCTCGGTGCAGCTTCAGGATACTCATATGACGCTTATGGATATGGTACATATTACATGGAGCAGCATGGTGACATCCGTATGCAGAACCCTCTTCTTACCAACAACCTTCTCGAGAGAAACACTACCGTTGACCGTATCGTGGCTACAGGATCGGCAAATGTAGACCTTCTCGGAATGTTCGGAGCGAAGAGCCAGAACCACAAGCTTGAGTATAACCTCAACCTTTCATACAGCCGTACATACGCTAAGGATTTCACATTCATCCCTGCGTTCATCGTCAGCTCGACTAACTATCTTGCAAAGACCAACGAGACCCTCAACCAGGGTTACCGTTCATACACTGACGGTCTCATCGAGAACTTCGTGACTTATGACGGCAAGATGGGCAAGCATCACCTCAACATCGTTGCAGGTCATACTTTCCAGCGTGAGAGCCACCACTCTCTTACAGGTATCGGTACTACAATGCCTGAGCCTTACTACCTCCAGGTAGGAAACGCAGAGACAAGAAACGCTTCAAGCTTCGAGAGCGAGCATGTACTTACATCTTACATCGGCCGTGTAAACTACGACTATGGTGAAAGATACCTCTTCCAGGCTACAGTACGTCGTGACGGTTCAAGCCGCCTTTCAAATGACGGCCGTTGGGGTTGGTTCCCTTCAGCATCCCTCGGATGGCGTATCGACAAGGAGCCTTTCTTCAATGTTGACCCTCAGCTCGTAAGCCTCCTCAAGCTCCGCGCATCTTATGGTGTGCTCGGTAATGAGAACATCGGTGACTACCAGTTCATGGCAACAATGGCACGTGGAAACTATACCTATAGCTTCAACGGTGACAAGGTGACTGGTTCGGCTATCTCTGATTACGTTAATACAGCCCTCAAGTGGGAGAAGAAGAAGACTCTTGACATCGGTCTCGACTATGCAATGTTCGGCGGTAAGCTCGAGTTCAACGCTGACTGGTACAAGTCTGTTTCTGAGGACCTTCTCTACAGCGTTCCTGTTCCTGCAGAGGCAGGTGCTACAAACGCTTCAGTTACAATGAACGCTGCTACAATGCAGAATACAGGTCTCGAGTTCGCTCTTGCATGGCATGACTATGGTCACGATCTCAAGTATGACATCTCTGCAAACCTCACTCTTCCTAAGAACAAGGTTACTTCACTCGGTATGGGCGAGTCTCAGAAAATCGAAGGTGACTGCATCACAATGGTGGGCAGCGAGGTAGGACAGTTCTACGGCTATGTATACGAGGGCATCTTCCAGAACCAGGACGAGATCGACAACCGTATCAATGCTGAGGGCCTCCATGTGAACCAGAACGGTGCACAGCCAGGTGACGTTGCTTACAAGGATGTCAACAATGACGGTGAGATCACAGGTGACGACCGTACCATCCTCGGTAGCGGTATGGCAAAGGTTCAGTTCGGTCTCAGCTTCCGTCTCGAGTACAAGGGCTTCGACCTCAATGTGGCTACATTCGGTGCTGCAGGATATCAGGTTATGGACTTCATCGACAGAACTCTCCGCGGATCATATGGTGCAACCAACAAGAGCGTAGACCTCGTCAATGCATGGACTCCTGAGAATCCAAGCACAACAGTTCCAAGAGTATACTGGGCAAGCACAGGTTCGATCACAAACGACATGTTCAGCTCACGTTTCCTCCAGAACGGTGCATACTGGAAGATCTCTAACGTAGAGCTCGGATACAACCTTCCTGACAAGTGGTTCAGAGATGTAATCAGCGGAGTACGCGTTTACGTATCAGGCCAGAACCTCGCAACTCTTTCTAAGTACAGAGGTTACAACATCGACTTCGCAGGCGGTACATTCACTCCAGGATACAACTACTGTTCATATCCTACTCCAATGACAGTAATGTTCGGTGTAAATCTGTCATTCTAAGAGTCCAAACTTCTAATACGTAAATGATTATGAAAAAAATATCAATACTTCTGTCTGCGTTTGCGGTTGTATTCGGAATGGCTTCATGCAACGATGAGCTCGAGCTCAGAAATCCGAACAACCAGACAACATATGACTTTGGCGACAGTGAGGCGGAGCTTCAGGAGGCTGTGATCTCTTGCTACAACCGTATCCGTCTCGAGGGTACATTTGCCCGTGTAGGTTACACCATGGATGCTGTCCGTGGCGACGAGATCTGGAACGCATCTCAGATCTGGTACCTCCCATATGACAACCTCAACATTTCCGCTGCCGGTGACGACATCGGAACACAGTGGATCTGGCGTGACTGCTACCATGTGGTGAACCGTTGTAACTTTGTTCTTCAGAAGGTCGAGACATGCGAGCTCAGCGAGAAGTCTTACAACGAGATCAAGGGTCAGGCACTCTTCCTCAGAGCCCTTGCTTACTATACAATCGCTACATACTATCAGACAGCTCCTCTCTTCAACGACTACGCTCAGTATTCGTCAATGGAGACAATGTATGCTCCTTGCGTATCTCAGGACGAGATCTTCGACCAGATCGACGCTGACCTTGCAGAGGCTATGCAGATCCTCCCTTCACGTAACGAGGGTGGTGAGTGGGCTGGCGGACGTGCTACTTGCGGTGCTGCTGCAGGTTACTATGCACGTTCACTCATGTTCCGTCACAAGTTCGAGGATGCTCTCGTTGTCCTCAAGGACATCATGAACGGAAAGTATGGTACATACAGACTCATGGCTGACTATGGTGATAACTTCCGCGAGGGCGCTGCCGAGAACAATGAGGAGAGCCTTTTCGAGGTTCAGTATCTTGACTATGGAAAGGGTGGTTCTGACGAGGAGTGGACTCCTGTAAACATCTCGTCTAATGCAACTCAGGGACATGCTGTAGAGTCTAACTATGCTCCTGGTACATTCGGAAGCTGGGCTGACCTCGCAGTTTCTCCATGGCTTTACAACCTCTTCAAGGCTGAAAGATGTACTGACGGTACTCTCGACCCACGTCTCTACTGGACAATCGCTTCATATGAGCCTGAGTATGACATCTATACAGGTGGTAAGAATGCAGGTTATCCAGCTGGTAACGACCCACGTCAGAACGTTATCTACCAGACTCCTGTTACAGCAACTCCTATCGCAAACGGTACAAACGGCGGTTTCTCTTCTGCAAAGTGGACATATGCACGTCAGGACGTATGCTCGTCTATCGTAACAGGTCTCCACTGCGGTATCAACCTCCGACTCATGCGTTACTCTGACGTGCTTCTCCGTGCTGCAGAGTGTATCAATGAGATCTCAGGTCCGAACGCAGAGGCTATCGGATACATCAACCAGGTACGTAACCGTGCAGGTCTTGCTAACCTCGAGCTTGCTGACTTCGGTACAGCTGACAAGCTCTTCGAGCAGATCGCAAACGTAGAGCGTCCGAAGGAGTTCGGTTGTGAGAACGGCCGTGGTATCGACCTCATCCGTTGGGGCTTCTTCCACACTACAGACCGTCTTGCACAGCTTAAGGATCACGGTAACTATGTTCTCGACGGAACAGCAAACACAACTTACCCTGTCGAGAATCCTACAGGTTCTACATTCCAGTACTATCAGCCAGGTCACGAGTATTTCCCTATTTTCCAGACTACTTTGAACTCTAACCCTAACCTTGGTTCAGGTAACTCTGCAAATACAAATACAAACAATGCACCTGAGTTTGAGGCTAAGGGATGGAAGATCCGTCCTGTAGTGGAACTCTAACAACATGTGAATAACTAATGGAGGCGAAGCTGCCATGACGGTGCTTCGTCTCCATTTTCAAATTGAACAGACATGAGATTTGAAATGCGCCTGACAAAGGCTTTGCTTTTCGCTGCGGCATTGATGGCAGCTTCCTGCGAAGATCCTTCTGAGGGAACAGGCATCATTACAGGCCCGGTAACTCCGAAACCCGAACCGCCTGCGGAAGAATTGAGTATTCCTGATTATGACGATGATTATTCAGCCATTGCCGGATGGAACAACCACGCCAAGTGGAATCTTGCAAATGTACATGACCCGTCCATAGCATATTATGACGGATACTACTACATGTACTGCACAGATGCTTCATATGGAAACGAGCATCTCAAGGCGCCGAAGGGCAAGCATTTCCCTGGAAAGCGTTCGAAGGATCTTGTCAACTGGGAGTACGTTCCAGGCCCTATGAATGAAGCCCCTGCATGGGTGGCCGATTCATTGAACAGCATCCGTAAGCGCATGGGCGTACCGGCTATTGAGAAGAACAAGATCTCTTATGGATATTGGGCGCCGGTGGTAAGGAATGTGGACGGAAAGCTTCGTATGTATTACTGCATCGTCATCGATAACTCGATCAAGACCGGCGGCGTAGGTTTCGACGGCAGCTGGACCGAGCGTGCATTCATCGGAATGTGTGAGTCGACCGACCCTGCAGGCGGCGTATGGGAAGACAAGGGATTCATCGTATGCTCGTCATCTGACAAGGGAGCAAACGGATGGAAGCGTCCTAATGAAAACAATTGGGAGGGCTATTTCTATTATAATGCGATCGACCCTACCTATCTTGTCGACGATCCATCAGGCAAGCACTATCTCATCTATGGCTCATGGCATAGCGGATTTGCTCTCCTTGAGATCGATCCGGCAAGCGGAAAGCCTGTCAATGCCCCTCTTGGCGATCCTTGGGCAGACAATGTCAGCGACCTTACAGCCCGCTACGGTATCCGTGTCGGAACACGTACTGCCAATTCTCGTTGGCAGGGAAGCGAGGCTCCTGAGGTCATCTACAAAGATGGATACTATTATCTGTTCATGGCCTATGACGGCCTGGACGTGCCTTACAACACGCGTGTGGTGCGAAGCGAAAAGATCGAAGGCCCGTATTACGACATAACAGGACGCAACTTCACCAACGGACGCGGCGACTGCTATCCTATCGTGACTCATCCATACAGGTTCAACTACAGCTATGGTTGGGTAGGAATCTCTCATTGCTGCGTGTTCCAGGAGAATGTCGGCGACGACTGGTTCTATTGCTCGCAGGGACGTCTTCCGGCGAATGTAGGAGGCAACGCGTACAGCAACGCCATAATGATGGGCCATGTGCGCCGTCTGGTATGGTGCCCGGCATCTGCAGACGATCCGACAAACCTCTGGCCTATAGCTCTTCCTGAAAGATATGCAGGCCTTCCAGACAAGGCTGTCACAAAGGATGATCTCGTGGGTTCATGGGAGCACATCAACCTTCAGTACAAGTATGCCGAGCAGCAGACTTCGAAGGAACTTGTGCTCAAGGCTGACGGAACAATGGCAGGAGCCCTCAAGGGTTCATGGTCGTTCGACCCAGCCAAGAAGTGGCTCACATTCGATGTTGACGGCGTGAAGACTGTGGTCTGCGTTGAGTGGGAGGCCGATTGGGAGGCAACTCCAAGAGTCGCAACTCTCGTATATGCCGGAACCCATAAGGACATGAAGTCTACATGGTGGGGCAAGAAAGTCCAGTAATATCAACTGTCATCCCGAGCTTGTCGAGGGATCTCTTAAATATTTAAAGTTATGAAAAACATTCTCCTGACACTTTGCCTTATGGCAACCATAACCCTTTCTGCACAGCCACGCGGCCCGCAGAGAGGAACGGAATTCGAATATCCGGATGCACATGACCCTGTAGCGGCATTCTGCGACGGACGTTATTATGTATTCACTACAGGCATGGGCATCATGTCTTCAGCTGACCTTGTGAAATGGCGTTTCGAGGGTCGTGTGCTCGATGATATCCCTCAGTGGGCTGCAGACAAGGGCTTCCGAGGCATGCCATGGGCACCTGATGTATTCTACCATGACGGTACATATTATGTGTATTATTCATACTCTCATTTCGGCAAGAACATCTCTGCCATCGGCGTGGTGACCAACAAGACCCTCAATCCAGAGTCTCCGGACTACAAATGGGAGGACAAGGGTATGATCGTGGAATCCATCCCTGGAAGGGACGAGTGGAACGCCATCGATGCAAACGTGATCATGGATGACAACGGCGAGGCATGGCTCTCTTTCGGTTCATTCTGGCGCGGACTCAAGATGTTCAAGCTCGACAATACTCTCACACGCATGGCCGAGCCGCAGGTATGGTTCCCTATCTGCCGTCGTCCTGAGGGTACTGCAGAGGATACATCGAAGACAGATACAGCCGTTACAGCCGATCCTCGTGGAAAGGATTTCGACGCAGGTAACGGTGCCGTTGAGGCTCCGTTCATCTTCAAGCATGACGGATGGTATTATCTCTTCGCATCTTACGACCTTTGCTGCCGTGGCGAAAAGAGTACATACAACGTGGTTGTAGGCCGTTCAAAAGAGGTTACCGGCCCATATTTCGACAAGGACGGAGTGTCCATGATGAACAGCGGCGGAACAACGGTCGCAAAAGGTAACGAACAGTTCGCCGGCGTAGGTCACTGCTCTGTATATACATTCGGAGACAAGGACTACATCTTCATGCATGGTTACGACAAGAATGAAGATTACCGCTCGAAGCTCCTCGTTCGTGAGCTGACATGGTCAGAAGACGGCTGGCCGATCGTAGAACTTTAGTATATTTGCAGTCTGAATTTCAGACTGCATTTTTTATGGCTAAAAAGACAGTGTTCCTTACCGGAGCCACCGGAAACATGGGCTGGGCCGGTTTTAAGGAACTATATGCTCGAAGAGAGCGTTTCGACATAAGGATTCTTGCACGCGACAGCAAGAAGAACCGCAGGAAGCTCAAACCGTATCTGGCAGATCCGTCCGTGACCGTGATCTGGGGTGACCTCATGCGATATGAAGATGTCCTTTCAGGCGTAACAGGAGCGGATTATGTGCTTCATGTAGGAGGCATGGTGTCTCCTGCGGCTGATTATTATCCCGAGAAGACGCTGAAGGTAAATGTCGGTTCAGCGGAAAATGTGGTCAAAGCGATTCAGGCTCAGCCGGATTCATCGAAGATAAAGGTTGTCTATATAGGCTCTGTGGCTCAGTATGGCGACAGGAATCCTCCTCATCACTGGGGATGTGCCTCCGAGCCGCAGATACCTGCTGAATTTGACATGTATGCCCTGTCAAAGATATGCTCGGAACAGGTCTTTGCCTCTGCCGGATTCAGGTACTTTGTCTCTCTTCGTCAGAGCGGCATCCTTTACCCGGGCATTCTGAGCGTTGTGAATCCTACGGCATTCCATGTGCCGATGGGCGGCGTTCTGGAGTGGTCGACGATTGAAGACTCAGGCCGTCTGCTTGCCCAGGTCTGCGAAGACTGGGTTCCGGAAGATTTCTGGAACAAGGCATACAACATCAGCAGCGGCGGACAGTACAGAATGACCAATTACGAATTCATGAACCGGATGCTTTCGGCCCTTGGACTTCCTTCGCCAGAGAAAGTGTTTGAACCACAATGGTTTGCGCTGAAGAACTTCCATGGTATGTGGTACAAGGATGCTGATATCCTTGATGAGATTCTTCATTTCAGGGCTAATGTTCCTGTTGACGAATATTTCTCTACCATGAAGTCCAAGCTTCCTT
Organism: Candidatus Cryptobacteroides sp.; assembly: GCA_045649795.1. Taxonomy (GTDB): domain Bacteria; phylum Bacteroidota; class Bacteroidia; order Bacteroidales; family UBA932; genus Cryptobacteroides. The sequence goes on from JAZRQM010000032.1 coordinate 13,925, forward strand.
GGTTCTATCGTCTTGCCTTCCTCGCGCCTGCATGGGCGGTGAAGATGATCATGAAGCCGTTCGCATTTGCGGAGGGACTTGGAACCCAGTGGTGGGTGGAGAATGATCCCGAAAGATTCGAGGCATATTACGGTTCACGCGAAGCATATGAAGCCATCCGCAGCTGGGATGATATCCGTCCCGGCGAATTAGACAAGAAGTTATGAAGATAAGGGTTCTTGACATACTGGAAGAAACCATGGCCGATGGCCCTGGATTCCGTACATCTATCTATTGTGCGGGATGCGCCCATCGTTGCCCTGGCTGCCACAATCCTCAGTCGTGGGATTTTCAAGGGGGCAGGGAAGTGACAGTTGACGAGCTTCTGCAGGTCGTCAAGGCAGATGAGTTTGCGAATGTTACATTTTCCGGCGGCGATCCGCTCTATCAGGTCGAAGCCTTCACCGAACTTGCGCGCCAAATCAAGGAAGAGACCGGTAAGAACATATGGTGCTATACGGGATTCACATACGAGGAAATTCTTGCGGACAAGCGTCTCAGTCAGATACTTCCGTACATCGACACCCTTGTAGACGGTCCGTTCATTGCAGAGCTCCGCGACCCGGAACTTCATTTTCGTGGCAGCTCCAACCAGAGGATCATCCACTTGACGGAACAAAAGGAAGAGACAGTGGAAGGTACGGTTCCGATTATTCCTTATAAATAATTCATATAAGCCCTGGATAACGACATCCCTCGGTTGCAGCTCGCTTCGCAGAAGTATAGGTATATGCTTCGCTCGCCTGCAACCGAGGGATGTCGTATTGGGTGTGATATTCTATTCGTGTACTACACGGTCGCGGAGCTCGGCGAGCTTTCCGCCGTTCCAGCGGCTTGTGGTTCCGACGAGGTAACCTGTGATGCGCTGGAGCTGGTCGATATTGTGGCCGCCGCAGTGAGGACACTCTGTGAGTCCTTCCTTCGCGTTCTCGAATCCGCAATCCATGCAGCGGTTGCGGTTGTGGTTCACTGAACAATATCCGATATTGTATCTGTCCATGAGGTCCACGATGTTCATGATAGCCTCAGGATTATGTGTCGCGTCTCCGTCGATCTCGACATAGAAGATGTGTCCGCCTCCGGTGAGTTCGTGGTATGGACCTTCAATCTCTGCCTTGTGCTTAGGAGTACATTTGTAATATACAGGCACATGGTTCGAGTTGGTGTAGTAATCCTTGTCAGTGACTCCTGGGATGATGCCGAACTTCTTCTTGTCGCCGCGTGTGAAACGGCCTGCAAGGCCCTCTGCAGGGGTTGCAAGCACGCTGTAGTTGTGCTTGTATGTCTCGCAGAACTTGTTGATCTTGCTGCGCATGAAGGTCACGATGCGGAGTCCGAGCTCCTGAGCCTCTGCCGACTCTCCATGGTGCTTGCCAACGAGGGCGATGAGACACTCGGCAAGTCCGATGAAACCGATGCCGAGGGTTCCGTGGTTGATTACAGCCTCGATTGTGTCATTGTCTGAAAGCTTCTCGCTGTCGAGCCAGAGCGCTCCCATAAGGAGAGGGAACTGCTTCTTGAGGGCTGTCTTCTGGAAGTTGAATCTTTCGTTGAGCTGCTT
>JAZRQM010000033.1:0-85156 GCA_045649795.1 Candidatus Cryptobacteroides sp.
ATCGTAAACACAATCAAGGAGAACAACCTTACAATCCATGTTGCGGAGCGCATTCCTGCTGACTGCACAGAGAGCTTCAGCCTCCATGTGGATGCAGAGAGAAGAATCCAGATCGAGAACAACCATACAGCTACCCACCTCCTCCACCAGGCTCTCCGCGAGATCCTCGGAACACATGTGGAGCAGAAGGGTTCATATGTAAGCGACAAGTCATTCCGTTTCGACTTCTCACACTTCGAGAAGCTCAATGACGAGCAGATCAAGCTTGTGGAAGGACGTGTGAACGAACTTATCAGAGCTGACCATCATCTTGACGAGAACCGCAACGCGACAATGGAGCAGGCTCAGGAGATGGGCGCAATGGCACTCTTCGGAGAGAAGTACGGCGACACAGTACGCGTGATCAAGTTCGGTGACTCATGCGAGCTCTGCGGTGGTACACATGCATCAGCAACCGGCCGCATCGGTTACTTCAGACTGGTTTCCGAGTCAGCCATCGCTGCCGGAGTACGCCGTATCGAGGCTGTAACCGGAGTACATGCAGAGGCTCTCGTAGACGAGATGGCTGAGACAATCCGCACAGCCAAGGCTTTCTTCAACAATGTTCCTGACCTTGCAGGCGCAATCCGCAAGATGGTCGAGGAGAATGAGGCGTTCAAGAAGCAGATGGAAGAGATCGCGAAGGAGAAGACAATCGCTCTCAAGGCTGAGCTCAAGAATATGGCTAAGGAGGTAAACGGCATCAATCTCGTTACAATCGAGACTCCGATGGATCCTGTAATGCTCAAGAACGCAGCATTCATGCTCCAGAAGGAGGCGCAGAACCTCGTGATCGCCGCAGCATTCGAAGCTGCAGGAAAGCCACAGCTTCTTATGATGTACACAGAGGACCTCGTGAAGGCAGGTCATAATGCAGGTGCTGATGTACGTGAGGCTGCGAAGCTCATCATGGGCGGTGGCGGCGGACAGCCAGGCCTTGCAACAGCAGGTGGAAAGGACCTCAGCGGTCTTTCAGCAGCTGCCGCGAAGTTGACAGAACTCGCTACCCGCTAGTTCAATGTAAAGAATGAAGCGTCTAGACAGATTCATAATCAAGTCATTCGTAGGACCGTTCATAGCGATCCTCTTTGTCGTCGTGTTCATTCTCGTGATGCAGTTCCTCTGGCTCTACATCGACGAACTCGTCGGCAAGGGCCTGAGTCTCAAGGTGATATTGGAGTTCCTGGCATGGGGAAGCGCGACAATGCTCCCGCTTTCCCTGCCATTGGCAACTCTCCTCGCCTCTATGATGACTCTGGGACAGCTTGGAGAGAACAATGAGCTGCTTGCCATCAAGGCTGCGGGAATCTCGCTCCAGAGAATACTCGTTCCGCTCGGCATCATATGCGTAGGCATCAGCGTCGGTACATTCTTCGTGACCGACAGGCTCATCCCTGTGGCATACAACAACATCTACCAGCTCAGGGAGGACATCGGCAAGACAAAGGACGAGATCAAGATTCCGACAGGAACCTTCTACAACGGTATCGAGGGATACATCCTGCGAGTGGACGGCCGAAACGACGAGACGGACATGATGCACGGAGTCATGGTATACAACCATACCAAGAACAAAGGCAACACAAGTCTGACCATCGCGGACTCGGCCATGATGAAGATGTCAAAGAGCAAGACATATCTGACATTCACACTCTTCGACGGCACCAACTACGAAGAGACCAATGACAAAAAATACCGCGACACTACCCTTTCGCTTCAGAAGATCGACTTCAAGAAGCAGGAGATGATCATTCCTCTGGAAAACTATGCATTCCAGAAGTCCGATTCCAGCAAGTACAACGATCAGGTGAAGTCAATGAACCTGAAGCAGCTGAAGCATGGACAGGATTCGATCGGAGCATTGGACTCAGCCGGCAAGCAGACCAACATCACATCGCTCCGAAGCACACGTGCCCTCCGATACAACGCTCAGCTTGACACTTCCAGCCATTCATACAAGAGAGGCAATTCGCACTTTACAAGCGAAGGCATAAATACATGGAAGGGGCCGGAAGATGAGCTGCAGGCATTGGAAAAGGCAAGGGAACAGGCCAAGGAAATGCAGCTGACCATCCAGGGTTATTCAAGAGAGAGATATCATCACAACTACACTCTCAGACTGATCGACATCCAGATCCTCAAGAAATTTGCGGTAGCTATAGCATGTCTCATCTTCTTCTTCATCGGAGCACCGCTCGGCGCCATCATCCGAAAGGGAGGATTGGGAGTATCGGCTATCGTGTCCGTGCTCTTCTTCGTCGCATACTGGGTCATCGACATTTCAGGTGAGAAACTTGCCCGAGACGGAGCTGTAGGGCCGTTCCTGGGCGTATTCATCTCATCCTACATCCTTCTTCCTACGGGACTTTTCCTCTCATGGAAGGCAATCAACGACTCCGCAATATTCAGTGCGGACAACATAAAGAACAGATTCAAGAAAATTAAGAGCAAGATTACAGGAATGTTCAAGAAGACACGTATCGTATACATGGGTACTCCGGAGTTTGCCGTTGCACCCCTTGACGAGCTGATAAAGAACGGCTACAATATAGTCGGAGTCGTAACTGTGGCAGACAAGGCCAGCGGAAGAGGACTCAAGATCAACGAAAGCGCCGTAAAGAAATATGCGGTTGAGCACAATATCCCTGTCCTTCAGCCTATATCTCTCAAGGATCCTGAATTCCTTGACGCCCTCAAGGCATGGAAGCCGGATCTCTTCGTCGTAGTGGCATTCAGAATGCTGCCGAAGGTGGTTTGGGAGATCCCTAAGCTCGGAACATTCAATCTTCATGCAGCCCTCCTTCCTCAGTACCGTGGAGCTGCGCCTATCAACTGGGCGGTGATCAACGGCGAGAAGACAACCGGTGTGACAACATTCATGATCGACGAAGGAATGGACACCGGCGGCATCATGTACCGATACGACTGCAAGATCGAACCGGATGACACAGCGGGAGATGTACATGACAAGCTCATGGTTCTGGGATCGCAGCTTGTAGTAAATACTGTAGAGGCTATTATCGACAAGAATGTAGAGCTCAGAGTCCAGAAGAGCTTCATCCAGGGTTCGGAGATCCTCCACCCTGCCCCTAAGCTCACACGCGAGCTCTGCCATATCGACTGGAACGGCAAGACCAAGGACATCTACAACCTTATCCGAGGTCTCAGTCCATACCCTGCAGCCTTCACCGAACTTGTCAAGGAAGACAAGGCGCTTCAGATGAAGATATATTCTACAGTGAAGGTGACAGGTGAAGAGTATGCACATATGTTGGAGAGCAACGGACTCACATCTGCCCAGCCGGGTACAGTCCTGACCGACGGCAAGAGCTATCTCGCCATCAGCACAGCAGACGGAGCTCTCTCGATCAGCGAACTCCAGCTTGCAGGAAAGAAGAGGATGGCTGTAAAGGACTTCCTCATCGGCTTCCGCGAGCCTCAGACATATGGAACAAGCAAGGGAACATCCTCGAACATAACAGGAAAACATGCTTAATAATGTAGTCATAATCTGCGACGGGAAATTCCCGAAGACGGAATATCCCCGCTATCTGATCCGCACGGCAGACCATATAGTATGCTGCGATGGAGCATTGAAGAAATTCCTTCGCAACAGCGTAAGCATATTCGGCGAGGAACGTCTTCCGGATGTCGTGGTCGGAGACATGGATTCGTTGTCGCAGAGCATGAAGGAAAGATACAGCGACATAGTTGTCCAGATCGACGAACAGGAGCACAATGACCAGACAAAGGCATTCCGCTGGGTTCTGGACAACCTCAGCAATGTCGGCAGCATATACATTCTCGGAGCTACCGGAGAGCGCGAAGACCACACGATAGGCAATATATCACTGCTTATGGAATATGCAAGGTCATACGATCTGGATGCGATGGGAATCACCCTTGAGATGGTATCTGACTACAGCACCATCTTCGCGATAACAGACACCTGTGAGATGGAATGCGGAGAAGGAAGGAAGGTATCGATATTCAGTCCCGACAACAGCCTCAGAATAAAATCTCAAGGTCTGGAGTGGCCTACAGATGATGTAGTTTTCGATAATTGGTGGAAAGCTACCTTGAACAGAGCATCCCAGGACAATGTGAGACTCGAGTTCAGTCATAAATCTATTGCATTGATTATGCTGAACTAAGGGTATGAAACATATTTAATTAGGAAATCCGCATTTAAAATTATATTTTTGACGGAGGAATCAAAATCTGATTTTAATTCATAAGAAATGGACACTAACAAGTACATCCCTACTGTTGAAGCCATCGAAAAGGCTTCCGGCGTGCTTGAGGAAATCCTCGAACCAACACCGTTTCAGAAGAACCAGAATCTGTCTGATATCTATGGGGCAAACATCTTCCTGAAAAGAGAAGACCTCCAGATGGTACGATCATACAAGATCCGTGGTGCCTATAACAAGACAAGGACTATCGAGCCGGAACTGCTCAAGAACGGTATCGTCTGCGCGAGCGCAGGCAACCACGCCCAGGGAGTTGCGTTCTCATGCAACAAGCTGCAGATAATGGGTTCCATCTTCATGCCTACCACAACTCCTAAGCAGAAGATCGAACAGGTAAGGATGTTCGGAAGAGAGTTCATCGAGATCATACTCACTGGTGACACATTCGATGCAGCGAATTCCGCTGCCATCAAATATGCAAAAGAGAATGACAAGACATTCATTCCTCCTTTCGACGACCCGAAGGTAATGGAGGGTCAGGGTACAATCGGTCGAGAGATTCTCAGCCAGAGCAAGGTGAAGCTCGACTATGTATTCGTTCCTATCGGAGGAGGCGGACTCGCATCCGGTCTTGGTTCATACCTGAAGCAGATGTCACCGGAAACAAAGATCATCGGAGTCGAGCCAGGTGGAGCACCTTGTATGAAGGAGGCCATCAAAGCTGGTAAGGTTGTGAAACTTGACCATATCGACAAGTTCGTTGACGGAGCTGCCGTTCAGGAAGCAGGTTCGCTTACCTACCAGGTATGCAAGGAGGTTCTCGATGACATAGTAGTTGTGCCTGAAGGAGCAGTATGTACTACTATCATACAGATGTACAACAAGAGCGCAATCGTGGTAGAGCCTGCCGGCGCCCTTTCATCAGCAGCCCTTCGTTTCTATGCCGACGAGATCAAGGGTAAGAATGTAGCATGCATCGTCAGCGGAAGCAACAACGACATCACCCGTATGGAGGAGATCCGCGAGAAATCCCTCCTGTATGAAGGCCTGAAGCATTATTTCCTTGTAAATTTCCCTCAGAAGTCAGGTGCGGTGCTCTCGTTCATCCGCGACGTGATCGGCCCTACAGACGACCTTGTCTACATCCAGTACATAAAGAAGACCAACAAGGAGTCTGGCCCGGCTTTGATAGGTATCGAAGTAGCCGCTAAAGAAGACTTCGAGGCCCTCATAAAGAGAATGGAGGCAAACAACATCAAGTTTGAATACATTAACGAAAACAATAAACTATTTGAAATACTAATCTGATAATATCATGGCAAACATCGACTGGACAAAGCTCACTTTTTCCTACACTAAGACAAACACCATCCTTAAGACAACCTTCAAGAATGGCGCTTGGACTCCTGTAGAGAGTCTCACCGACGACAACATCACCCTGAGTTCATACGCAGGTGCACTCCACTATGCAATCGAGTGCTTCGAAGGACTCAAGGCCTTCAGAGGCAAGGACGGACAGATCCGCCTCTTCAGACCTGAAGAGAACGCTAAGCGTCTCCAGAGATCTGCTAAGTTCCTCGGCATCGAGGCTCCATCCATCGAGATGTTTGTAGACATGTGCAAGCAGGTGGTAAAGGAGAACATTGATTTCCTCCCTCCATATGAGGTGTCAGGAGCATCACTCTACCTCCGTCCTACCCTTATCGGAACAAACCCTCAGCTCGGCGTACAGTCGTCAAAGGAAAGCACATTCCTCATGCTCTGTTCACCTGTAGGTGCATATGTAGGCGGTGCCCTTGACGCAGTAGACGTAGTTATCGCAAGAAACTACGACAGAGCGGCTCCTAACGGCTCTGGAGCATTCAAGGTAGGCGGAAACTACGCTTGCTCGCTCTACTCGCTCAACCTTGCACATGAGCTCGGCTACAAGGCTGTTCTCTACCTTGACCCGGCAACAAGAACATACATCGACGAGTTCAACTCATCTAACTTCTTTGCGATCAAGGGCAATTCATACATCACCCCTAAGTCGCCGTCAATCCTTCCATCGATCACCAACATGTCTCTTGAGACAGTTGCTGCCCACCTTGGAATGGACGTTGAAAGAAGACCTGTACACGTTGATGAGCTCAGCACATTCGAGGAGGTCGGCGAGTGCGGTACTGCCGTTGTGATCACTCCTGTACACAAGCTCGTGGACAAGCCTTTCCTTGAGTCAGAGGAGGAGACAGTATACACATATGGTGACGGTCAGTGCGGTCCTAAGTCACTCAAGCTCTACAACTACATCAGAGCTATCCAGAGAGCTGAGATCGAGGATCCGTTCGGATGGAATGTGATTGTTGACTAAATCAGTTGTCAGATATGATTGAGGCAGCCTTCGGGCTGCCTTTTTTTGTTGGGGACTCTCAGGGATTTGCTCACTGCGTTCGCACATCCCTCCCCGCCTGCGGCGGGGCGATGCAAAACACAATAAAAAAATCGCGTTCAAGCAAGCTTGACGCGATTTTTCATTGTGTTTTGCGGAGAGAGAGGGATTAGGATAGTATTTTTCAATATTCTCACCCCCCTTTCATATGTGCTTAATACCGCCTATAATACACTTCTACAATGAGATAGTGGGATATAAAATCTGCTTTTCACCTTCTCAATTATCTCATACTATCCTATCGGTCTCACCTCGGTGCAACTTTTTTATAGCAAAAATGCACCAAAGACCCCCACATTTACGCCCACCTAAACTATTGATAGTCAAAATAATAATTATTATTTCGCGAATACGCCTTTTCCCCTCTTGAATACTTCTTCTCAATTTCTCATTTAGACTACACCGAAATACTTCTCAAAGAATGCCTTCAACTTCTCTATCACAGTATTCTTCTTCTCCTGCCTGTTGCCACCACCGAAGCGGGACATTGCTGGTAGTATCTTGTCAATGTCTGTGCCCGTTGTTCGTATCGCTCCATCACGAAAAGCGTTCTCCACGAACTTGGAGGTCTCGTCTGCTTTCAGGTTCTCGCTTGCGATAATCACATTCAGGTCGTCCTGCTTACGCTGCTTTACATATGCCTCCCACGCCGCATCAATATCAGTATCGGTATTGACGCTCGCCACGAAGTCCTCAATGAGTTCCTTCTTGCTTCTCAACTGCATACTCGCACTTACTGCCTTGCTGATATTGACGAGTATCTCCTTGTTCTTGCAGTTGCTCTCGTGGTAGTTCTTCACCAGAAGCAGGATATAGTCAATGTTAATCTCTACCTGCCTTATCAGTTCGGTCTCAAAGATGATATCGTCATTGACCACCTCTTTCTCGCCCTTACCTCTCTTTCTCCACTTATCTTTCAGGTCAAGGTAGTGGCTCTGATAGTCCTGCATCTGTCCGTCGGATAGCAATTGCTGTCCTTCAAACTGGTCAAATGCCTGCAATACATTTATGGACTTCAACAAACCTCCAAAGAGGGTGATGAAGCGTCTTTCCTCCTCTTCTCCGAGAGGCTTGTATCCATTAGGGAACTGCTCTTGAAGTTGTTCCACCAGTTCTTTATATCCATAACAATGCTTTCCGTTCTCGGCATCATATCCTTCGTAGTATGACTTGAAGTCTTTAAGAAGAACAATGCTTGCAGCGTCCTTATCACCGAACAGAGCAATCGCATCATCGGTCTCTTGTTGGAGGTTGCGGAAGCATACGATATTGCCGTAGGTCTTTACCGAGTTGAGTATGCGGTTGGTTCTACTGTATGCCTGTATCAGTCCGTGCTGTTTAAGGTTCTTATCAACGAACAGAGTGTTGAGCGTGGTAGCATCAAATCCAGTCAAGAACATATTGACCACAATCAGCAAATCCACCTGTCTGTTCTTCATTCGCAGCGACAGGTCTTTATAGTAGTTCTGGAACTTATCGCTTGAAGTGTCGTAGTTAGTGGAGAACATCTGGTTGTAGTCCTTGATAGCACCCTCCAAGAAGTCTCTGCTTGGCTGGTCAAGGTTGGTGGTGCTCTCTGGGTTTTCCTCCACGAGTATGCCGTCTATCTCCTCCTCGTTGGCTCCGTATGAGTAGATAGTGGCAATCTTCAATCTCTGTGCTTCTGGCAGATGTGCCTGCTGTGCCTTGAACTCGTTATAGTATGCCTTCGCCATATCTATGGAGGCAACTGCGAACATAGCGTTGAAGCCCGCCAGTTTCTGGGTCATCTTGTTCTCCTTGACCTCTCCCTTCTTTGCCTTTGCCATCTGCTCAATGTTCTGGGCAACACGGTAGGAGTAGTATGATGTTCTCTTGGTCTTCTGTTCAAAGTGCTCCAAGATATACTTCACCACCTCCTTCACTCTTTCAGGGGCAGACATAATTCGCTCTCGGTCAATAGCAGAAATCTGCTTGTCCAGTATATCCTCCTTCGTTTTTAAGGTATTCACATAGTCAATACGGAACGGAAGGACATTCTCATCGTTGATAGCATCCACAATGGTGTAGGTATGGAGTTTATCACCGAATGCCTGCTGCGTGGTTTTCAGTCTCATATCTCCTCCGCTGCTTGCGTTCTGGGCGAAGATAGGTGTGCCCGTGAAGCCGAAGATATGGTATTTCTTGAAGTTCTTGGTGATAGCGTTATGCATCTCACCAAAATTACTTCGGTGGCACTCATCAAAGATAATCACCACTCTCTGCTGGAAGATAGGATGGTTCTTGTTCTTCTGTATGAAGATGGAGAGTTTCTGTATGGTAGTGATGATAATACGGTAGTCGTGGTATCCGCCGTTCTTATCCTTGTTTTCCAGTTGTCGTTGAAGGACGGAGGTTGATGTGTTGCTGTCCGCTGCACCTTCCTCAAATCGGTTATACTCCTTCATCGTCTGGTAGTCAAGGTCTTTTCTATCTACCACGAAAAGCACCTTATCTATGTATTCAAGGCGTGAAGCGAGTTGAGCAGTCTTGAATGAAGTAAGGGTCTTACCTGAACCTGTCGTATGCCATATATACCCACCACCTTCGGTCTTGCCGTATTGCTTGTAGTTATGAGCGACATTTATGCGTCCGATAATACGCTCCGTTGCTGCAATTTGGTATGGACGCATAACGAGGAGCATCCTTTCACTCGTAAATACACAATACTTGGTAAGGACATTTATCAGGGTATGCTTGGCGAAGAAGGTGCGGGTAAAGTCTATCAGGTCGTTGATAGTCTTATTGTTGCTGTCAGTCCAAAATGAAGAGAACTCAAACGAGTTGCTGGTCTTCTTATTCTTTGCCCTGTTTCGCTCCTGTTCCTTGATATGGTTGAAGCGAGTGGAGTTAGAGTAATACTTGGTATTGGTTCCGTTGGATATGACGAATATCTGAACATATTCATACAGTCCGCAACCTGCCCAGAAACTATCCCTCTGATAGCGGTCAATCTGGTTGAATGCCTCTTTGAGTTGAACGCCTCTTCGCTTCAACTCTATATGCACAAGCGGCAGACCATTGACAAGTATAGACACATCGTAGCGGGCATCGTGGTTTCCCTGCTCCTCTTCATATTGGTTAATGACTTGAAGGCTGTTGTTATGAATATTCTTCTTGTCAATCAGGTAGATGTTCTTGGTCTCGCCAGTATCTCTTTTGAGGACTTGGATATGGTCTTCCTGTATCTTGGTTGTCTTGGCTTCAATGCCTTCGTTCTGGTTGGCAATCACATCATTGAAGAAACGCTTCCATTCGCTGTCAGTGAAGGTATAGTCGTTTAGTTTCTGCAACTGCACACGGAGGTTATCCACAAGGTCTTGCTCCGTGTGGATAGCAAGGTAGTCATACCCCTGCTCTGTAAGGGTCTTAATGAACTCCTTCTCCAATTGGGCTTCCGTCTGGTATTTATCGCTCTTGCGGTAAATCGCCTGATAGTCGCTTACAATTGTGTAGTTCTCGTTTTCAGCAATGATGTTATATGCCATAGTCTTATGCCTTTTGCTTGAAGGTCAATAATTGGTCTCGGTAGTATTCGTATTGCTTGCGTCTTGCCTCTATCTCTGCTGGTAGTCCTGCGGTGATGTCGGTGGTCAATGTGTTAAATCTATCCAGTATATCCACTATTCGCTGCTGTTCGGCAAGAGGTGGGATAGGTATGTGCAAGGCTTCAACTGCACTATGAGACAATCTTGGTATGCTTGCTTTCCTTACTTGACTATAAATCCTATTTTGTTGAGATGTTAGACAATAGTAAATATACCTATTTGAGATATTTTCAGGGCATATAATTGAAAAACAATCATCTGCTGACCAAAACTTTACTTTACTATAACCTATATCTCCTGCCGCACCAGCACATATAATAAATGTTGTCTCTTCTGCTCTGTTAAATTGGTCGTAATACCCAAGAGGTTTTAGACTATTTTGATAAACGGGGTATGTCCCGTTGATGACAAGGTCTTTCTTCACTACTCTTGTTCCTCTTACCAATTCACACACATCACCCAACTTCTTCCATTCAACGCTTACTTCCTGCCCCCCCAATTACTTAAATCGCTAAATGACAGCAATTTATCTCTATAATATTCGTATTGTTGTAATCTTTTTTGCAGTTCTGCTTGCAGTTCTGCTTGCAGTTCTGCAAAATTATCCAGTATTCGCACAATCTCTTCCTGCACAGGTAGGGGTGGAACAGGAATTGACACCTCATTCAAGACCCCTTGTGTTAGACTTGGAACTCCTCCTGCTGTGTTCAATTTCTCCAAATGTTCCTTTTGAAGGACATAATAGACATATTTCTCCACAACTTTGGATGTGTCTATCTCTGTATAAAAAACAGTATCTACATTCCAAAAAGGAGTATCCACATAATAGAGTTTATCTATTGACCCCTTTCTTGGAATTAAAACTGATGGCTTGGAATACATTGGGGTATCTACATATGTCATTATTCCCCCTGAACCATAAACTGGGATAAGTCCCTTATCAAGATGTTTATAATCCCTGCCATTTCTTATTCTTAATATATCTTTGAGAGGCTTATACTCCACTCCATTAGGGCAATACTGCTGAATAAGTTCTTCTAATCTGCTCATAGTCTTATCCTCCAATTTCAGCAATAATCTTATCTATCTCTGCTCTCAACACATTCTCTCTTGCAACAATCTGGGCAATCTCCTCGTTCAGTTTCACAATATCCACCTTCTCACGGGTATCCTCCTGCTCCACATAGGTAGAGACAGAGAGGTTGTAGTCGTTCTCTGCCACCACATCGTTCGCCACCAACTTGCATACATAATCAACATCCTTTCTCTCGGCGAAGTAATCAACGATATGCTGGATGTTCTCTGGGGTGAGTTTATTGTTATTGGTAATCTTCACGCACTCACGACTTGCATCTATGAAGAGAGTAGAGTTATCCTTCTTGCTCTTCTTCAATACCATAATGCAGGTAGCGATAGAGGTTCCAAAGAAGAGGTTATCTGGGAGTTGGATGACGCAATCTACATAGTTGTTATCTATCAGATACTGGCGTATCTTCTTCTCTGCTCCACCTCTATACATAATGCCTGGGAAGCATACGATAGCAGCCGCTCCATTGGTTGCAAGCCACGAGAGCGAATGCATAATGAAGGCGAGGTCTGCCTTTGACTTTGGAGCCAGCACGCCAGCAGGAGCATAGCGAGGGTCGTTTATGAGAGTAATATCATCATCTCCTTTCCATTTGATAGAATACGGAGGATTAGAAACAATCACCTCAAATGGCTCTTCATCCCAATGCTGTGGCGAGAGAAGAGTATCCTCGCAGGCGATATTGAACTTGTCGTAATCAATATCGTGCAAAAACATATTGATACGGCAGAGGTTGTAGGTGGTGAGGTTAATCTCCTGACCATAAAAGCCCTGACGAACATTGTCCTTGCCGAGTATCTTTGCCGCCTTCAAGAGCAGCGAACCAGAACCGCAAGCAGGGTCATATACCTTATTGACTTCGGTCTTGCCGAGAGTTGCCAAACGGGTAAGGAGTTCGCTCACTTCCTGTGGAGTGTAATACTCTCCGCCGCTTTTTCCTGCGTTGCTCGCATACATACCCATCAGGTATTCATAGGCATCACCAAAAGCATCAATCGTATTATCCTGATAGTCGCCGAGGTTCATCTGCTGAATGCCACGAAGGAGTTTAACCAGTTTCTCATTTCTCTTGATGACGGTTGCTCCCAACTTGTTGGAATTGACATCAACATCAGCAAACAGTCCGTTGAAATCATCCTCGCTGTCAGTCCCCTTTGCACTCGCTTCAATGGAGTTGAAAATCTTCTCCAATGTCTCGTTCAGGTTGGCATCCCTGTCGCACACCTTGCATACATTAGAGAAGAGTTGGCTTGGTAGAATGAAGAAACCCTTCACACCCACCATCTCCTCACGAATGCACTCCGCAGTAGCATCATCCAAAGAGGCATAATCAAAATCGGTATTGCCAGTATCCCACTCGCCCTTGTTGATATAGTTGGTGATGTTCTCGCTTATATAACGATAGAAGAGCATACCGAGTATGTATGCTTTGAAGTCCCATCCATCTACCGCTCCTCTCATATCATCCGCGATAGCCCAGATAGTTCTATGGAGTTCTGCACGCTCCACCTCTTTCTTGTTCTCTGCCATATTGTTTTGGTGGTTATTGTCGTAACCAACAAAAATAATAATTATTTCGTCGGCACGCAAATGAAAACAGCCACCATAATGGCGGCTGCATATGAAGATAGTTATATGTATTGAAGGTGGTTATTCCTCCTCTTCGGGTTCTACTCCTCGTTCGTGCTCATCAATGAATGAGTGTATGTAGTCCTCGCTGATTTTCATATAGTCCTTCACCGACTTGACCTTATTAAATGGTTTCTTCCTGTCTTTCAGGTTCTCTTCCTTGATGAAATCTTCAAATCTCAATAGGTTATCCAGTTTTCTATTCTCTCCAAGACCGAGAGCATCCGCATAGTCTTTCGGCACAGTGAGCATAAACATAGATTTGTCGCTCGCAGGCTCTCTGAACGATAGTCCATCTGCTCCGCCAATCATTTTCTTACCGTCATATCTCACCTCAACGATATACTCCTCGTCCGTAATTGGGTCGTTGATAGTGATTATTTCCAACAGCGTTTCGTCAAATGTATCCCGATAGCCGACTTCAACAATATACTCGTAGATGGTATTCTCGTTATCAAACACATCGGCACTCACAAGGGTCAGACCATCACCGTCATTGGCATCCTCAATAGCAGTCAATATCGGATGGTTCAGAGCGGATAGCACATTGTGATTTAGTATCTTACCCTTTGTATCTCCCAACTCATAGTAAATATCGCCATTCGTTCGGATAGCAACGCCAGCATCTACACAATCAAAAGTCTCATAGTCTCTGATTATATCCAGTTTATTGTCGTTAGGACAAAGGGACTTCTTCTTATCGTCCCACCTCCACGCAGTCGCTTTCAGCAGGTCGTCATCAGAGAATATTACTTTTGAGACTTGATATCTAATACGCTGACCAGCGACTTTCACCTTCAATACATTACTCATAGCAAATAATAATTATTATTGTATATAATGTATTTATGGTGAGTTGGTTATACCACCCTCTTCTCTGGTTTCCAGTCCTTTTTCTTCATAACTACTTCTTCGGGTATAAACTTAAAATCATCCATTATAGTCTTGCCTGTTCTGCTTTCCAACTTAACATTGAGCGTGGCACCAAACAGTTCCTTACCGACAGCAACCATTATCTCCTTCACCTTCTCTGCATCACTCGCTCGACACCCAATGCAATCGTGGATAGTGTAGAAGTATTTCACATCTGGGGCAATCGCTTTCAAGCAAGCCTTGATATATTTCACCTCCATCTCCGTCATAGAAATAGAGAGGTTATTCCTCTTCTTCGTCGTTTTACCTTTCGCTGTCGGCTTCCTCCGCTTTACCTCCTTCAAGTTGGTTCTATGCTCATATACCAACTCATACAACTTCGGCTCCTCCGCTTTGAGATAGGACATAATAATGAAGTCAAAGGACTTGAATAATTTCCCCGTAGCCAGATGTTCTTTCTTGCTTGCATCCTTCTCCTTCAAGTAAGTCTTCAAATACCACCAGAACGGAGTTTCATCCTGTGCTTCCGTAGGTTTTATAGCGGTGTAGAGCATCCGCATAACCAACAACTTGATGACCTTCCTCTCCTCTTCCGTTATCCCTCTACCAATAGCCAAACGACCAATCCATTCATAGAAGTCTCCTTTCTCACAATGAGCCAGCCAAGCAGACCTGACATAAGGGTATCGCTCTCGGAGCAGAAGACCCAACATAGCAGGTTGAGCAGAAGAAATATCCACTTCAATAATTGGCTCTCCGTCAATACGCAGGGCTTCCCTTCTTGCCTCGCCTTGCATATTGGTCAGGCAGGTATAGTATCTACCAGCGTTATGTATCATCTTCTCTTCATCGTTGTCTTCGCTGTCATCGCTGTGTCGGAGCATATGATAGGTATCGTGTTCGGCGATAGCAGTCAATGACCTTGCCGCGAACCACTTATCTGTAAGGTGCTTCTTCTCGTCTGCTTTCAGGGTAGTAGAGAAGAAATAATCATCGTAGTTCTCCAAGTAGGTCTTTGCCTTCTCATAGATTTTAGGTTCTACTGTCATTGAGGTTATGGTCTCGTATTGTCTTTCTCCATACCAATCTTCGTAGCCAGTCCAATCAACCTCAATATCCAGCGAAATAGACACATTATCCTTTGAAACGCCCTTCATCAATTCAGCCCACTTGAACCAATCTACTTTGTATTGATAGCCGTGAGAACTGTCCTTTGAATGGCTGTAATTCTCCTTGACCTTTTCCAATAGCCCCATCAGCCCCAGAGCAAGAATAACCTTATGAGCATATACCTTGCTGCTTCGCTTATCCCTCTTACTCTTCTTGACTATCTCCTTCTTGTATAGTTCAAAGCAGGTCTCACCGAAATTAGCACCACTAAAAGTCCAATTACAGACAACCAAGAACCACTCCTTGAACTTTCGTTGATAGTCCTTTCTTTCTTCATTCAACTGGTCTTCCAAATCAACCATCTTCGTCGCGTGAGGGAAGAGAGTTCTGGTCATACCATCATACAACTCCATTCTTTCTTCCTTCGTCTTTTCTCTTAAATCTTCTACGAGGGTCATATACTCTTCATACAACCTCTCAATCCTTTGATTAACTCTAACATTTGTCGTCATCTTATACTATTATTGATTATATATATGAATGCCGCTTTCAGCGTCATTTCATTTCTTCTCTCCGTTTCACTACAAGAAGAAATATCATATAGAACTATCTTTCAATCCATTTCTTCTCTTTTCTCTTATATCCTTCTTTATTCTCTTTACCCACATTCATCTCCATCCTGCCTTCTCGCTGGGTCTCTTTTATTGGCTATATTCGTAATCTTGCTCCATATAAATATAACAAAACTGAAAAGGATTTTACGACAGATTACAATCTGCCATAAATATTTTATACACAATGATTTACTAATATGAAGAAATGTTTTCAGGTATTGTTTAATCGTCCTTTGCAGTTAGAGGACGGAGTTTTATATGGGGTTAGAGTTCCTTACGACGAGATAAGAGTAAAGTATCTTATGGACTATGCCGTAGAAGTATTAATCGGTCAATGGTGTTTCACGCAAAATCACGGCGGAGAGATAAAGGACAAGACCAAATGGATAGACACGAATGGTAGTATATACTATTCAGGGGTCTCTACACGATTATATTCTTACACTGCCGCACTTGACACCTGCACATTCTTCCGTATAGATGAATGGTGGGTAGATGATAACTGTGATTTAGAGAATGAGGAGGAGATAACAGACCAAACAGAGTATTTCCATACCCGCTGTATATTAGAAGAGCAGGACTACAAAACAGGATATAACGGCTGGCTGCAAGTCTATCAGAAGTTGGTTGCAAGATATCAAACACAATTAAGCCTTGCCCATCTCGGAATGTTCAAACTGGATTATGAAGAGCAGGAGAGAATGAGTATTGAAGCGGGAAATAGAAAAAGTGGATGTCCAAAACTCATTAGAGATGAGGGCGTTAGCGTCGGAAAAGAGGAGGATTACGATGATTTGCTATCATAAACCCCTGATAATCAATGGTATAAAATCCACTATACAATAAACTAAAACTTTTGAAGTTGCAGGAGGTATGTTTTAGGACATCCTCCTGTTTTTCCTTTTTTGGTCTCATTTAACTCGCTGATGGCCAAGGTTTTACAATAATTATTATTTAACTTTGCAAAAAACATTTATGTTTCATCTATTGATTATCAAAACTATATGATAAATAGTAATCTCATAAGCGAATACCTCTTCGCCCTATGCATAACTGATGGTCTGCTGGAAGAAATGGATGAAAGACAGAGGGCATCAACCCTTCTCACTATCACTACTATGAAAAGGAGAATACTTCAAGAGGGAGACAACACCCAAAATGAGACCATATAACTCTTTGTTAGAACTGAACCCAAGAACCAATAGGTTCAAATGACCTTATAAGACTTAAATGAACCCAACATTAAAATGAACCCATATATGACTACAACAGATATACGAGCAGCAATATATGCAAGAACCTCTTCAAGTGGAGCACAGGAGAACAGACAGAGCACCGAGAGACAAGTAATAGACCTGACAGATTATGCCAACAGGAACGCGATGATGGTATGCAAGACATATGAGGAGCATATAAGCGGAGCAAAGAAGAACCACGAGCGTCCAGTTCTGCAAGAATGTTTGGCTTATTGTGTGGAAGAGAAGATAGATGTATTGTTGCTATCGGAGTTGAGCCGACTTGGCAGAAATGTAGATGAAGTCCTCTCCAACATCCGCTTCGCAAAGGAGAACCACCTGAATATCTATTTTCAGAAGGAGGGTATATGCATCTACGGTTCGGACGGAAAGGAGAACCCTTACCTTACAATTATGATTGCAGTTCTGGGAACCGCAGCACAAATGGAGCGTGAGAGTATATACTACCGTTTGGAGAGCGGTAAGAAGGTCTATGTTGATAAAAACCTTGCTGCTACGGGTAAATCTGGTCTTGGTCGTAAGGTCGGTTATCGCAAGCCAGTTGAGACCAAGAAGGAAGAATACAAGGAGGTATTGAAACTGTTGAAAGCGGGCTATCCGCTTCGGAAGGTGGCTAAACTCACAGATGTATCCGAGAGCACGGTCAAGAGGTTGAAGAAGGAGTTCGGGATATGATAAACATCAGACGCATAATATGGACATATCACCACTTCGGTTTGTGGTGTGCTGTCAAGTCTGCTGCTATTGATATAGTGGCACTGATGGCATTTGCAGTATATTGTCTCACCTTACCATTTCAGTTCATATGGATACTGTGTAGAGGTCGTGGGAAAGGCAGATTATAGATTGAAAGCAGGTCATAAAGAAGGGCAAAAAAACGACATTTTTTCTGAAAAAAGTGCCTTAATTTCGTCATTTTCGGCAAGTTTTTGTTATATTTAATATAAAGGTTAAAGAATTGGAAGATAGAAAGATAAGTCCAGTTTTAAGCCCGTTTTATATAACATAATTGATAATTTTTAATTAAATATTTTATGACGAGAATACTAAACATTGATGAGAATAATCTGTCCATCACGATGAAGGTGGCAGATTTGAAAGCCCTGTTCTACGAATGGGAAGATGAGAGGGCAAAGAAACTGGCGGAAGCCAAAAAAGAAATGGAAAAGCAGGAATGGTATAACAGCCGAGAGACTGCAAAGATTTTTAACAAGAGTATTGCAACTATCAACAGGTGGAAACACTCTGGGTATTTGACAGCAAGAACTGTCGGAGGTATGGATTACTATTCAAAGAAGGAAATTGAATTAAAACTGGGAGCGGCGTAGGATATGACGATTAAATACGAACTATCAAAGAAACTTGGCGAGAACAAGAAGAACCAAATACTTGTAAGAATATCTGTATCAAGGAACTTCCGTGTAGGAAGCAAGACTGGATTGTATATTTCTCCGAAGGATTGGAACGATAAGACCAATTCTGTAAGGAAGATTAGTAAGATTGAGAGCGTAGAGAAACAGAAAGAACTCATAAAACTCCGTGATGAACTTGCAAAACTTGAAAGCCATATTGAAAAAGCGATTATTGGCGAACGAGGATTAGAGGAAATGACGGATAAGAAGGATAGGCAGGAATGGATAGACTTCGTTATTGAGAGTTTTTATGACCCTTCGGTGAAACTCACAAGAATTAAGAACCTGACATTTGAGCAGTTCGCAAAGATTTATGTGGAGGTTAGGAGCAAGGAAGAGCATTGGAAGCCAGCAAAGAACAGCCACAGAAACAGGAAAAAACTCTGGGAGCATCCGTCATTTGACAAATTGAGTGCAGTGCAGAGCCAAATCCTGAAAATGAACCCTAACTTGCTGATGGACAGAATAACAGGTGAGACACTGGACGAATATCAACACTTCCTCATCAGCGAGAGATATAACAACAAGACGAATGAAAATCATATGTCATATTTCAGGCAGATTTTGAGATGGGCATATGAGAAGGGATATTTGAAGTATGGCAGAGAGGTGTTGGAACACAAGGTCAAGGCATTAAAGATTGCTCCGCCGACCCCATACAACCATTTGACTTGGGATGAGTTTCACCTATTGTGGAATTGTGAGTTTGACGAACTTGAAAAGGACTTGGAGTTAGCAAGAGATAGATTTTGCTTCTGTTGTGCGACATCATTAAGGCATAGTGATTTGGAGTTATTAAAGAAAGCACATTTTGACAACCCAGATAACCCAAAATCATTCACTATCGTGAGCAAGAAAACGATTGACGCTCCTACCATAACTCTAAATCAATACAGCAAGGCTCTATATATGAAGTATAAGGATAAGGGAACTGATAAGGGACTGCTTTTCCCAAAGAAGTCAAATCAGAAAATGAATAAGTGCTTGAAGAAGATTGCGAGCAGGTTAGGAATAACAAGGGAGGTAAATATAACAGAGTATTGCGGAAACGAGAGAACTGACATCACGACGAAGATATGCGACATCATTGCTACACACACAGCGAGAAGGACTTTTGTCGTGCATTGTGCGGAGAAGGGTTGGACAGAAGAACAGATTAGAGCATACACTGGACACGAGGATTTCAGAGCATTGAGACCATATTTTACTATCGGAAGCAAGAAAAGGCGACAGTTAATGGAAGACAATTTTTAGAAGGGAACTACACAGGTGGTTCCCTTTTTTCGTGCATCTTTTTGACTGAAATGGCAGAAAAATTACACGCCACACTTCGTGCTGTCAGGCAGAGCAAGGTAATGGAATGAGAAATATGGGATATATGGGATTTGAAAAACACCCATAGAAGTGCGTAGAAACGGGGTTTGGTGCATTTTTGGTGCAACTTTTTGGATACGAAAAAAGCCTACAAGATTGATAATCAATTTCTTGTAGGCTTCATTCAGCGGAGAGTGAGGGATTCGAACCCCCGGACCCGTTAAGATCAACGGTTTTCAAGACCGCCGCATTCGACCACTCTGCCAACTCTCCAATATGATTCCCTTTCGTAAGGGAATGCAAAGGTACGAATAAATTTGAAACTTGCAAATTATTTTTCTATTTTCTTCTCTTCTTGTGCAAAAAACTTGTATTGGAAGATCAAAAGATAGATTGCACCACATGTAACGCAGCTGTCTGCGAAGTTGAATACAGCTCCGAAGAAAGTGCGTGGATACTCCATCCAAGGCAATTTATAATCAAACAGCGGGAAATAAAACATATCCACAACCTGTCCGAACATAAACGCAAATGGAGCGCCAGGCATTACTGTCTCAGGCCATATAAGGCCGTAACAGAAACAATCCACAATATTTCCAAGGGCACCGGCAGCAATCATTGTCAGGCCGACAAGAACTCCGGTTGGAGTATCTGAACGACGCGACAGCTTGCCGATCCACCAGAAAAGCGCTCCGAAAAGGATTATCCTGAACACAGACAGGAAGACCTTGCCCCAGACTCCTCCGAAAGCCATTCCGAAGGCCATGCCCTTGTTAAGCACGAAATGGAGCTTGAACCAGTCCCCTATCACATCTATAGTCTCACCAAGATCCATATTCGTCTTGACCAGAACCTTAATGATCTGGTCAAGGACGACTAGAATGAATCCCAAAATGAAAAGCCTCTGACCTTTGGTAAGCTTCATAGATGATTACTTGTTCTTGTTCATCATCTCCTTAGCCTCAACGGTAAGGGTTGCATGAGGAACGAGACGGAGTCTTTCCTTAGGGATGAGCTTTCCTGTCATGCGGCATACGCCGTATGTCTTGTTCTCGATTCTGATGAGGGCTGCCTCAAGATTCTGAATGAACTTATACTGACGCTGAGCAAGTGCACCTGCCTCTTCCTTGGAAAGAGTCATGGCACCCTCCTCCATTACCTTGAATGTAGGAGATGTATCCTCAATATCATTGCTTGAGCCGTGAGTCACAACATCACGAAGCGTCTTATATTCCTTCTTTGCCTTTTCAAGCATCTCAAGAATAATGGCCTTGAACTCCTGGAGTTCTTCATCGCTGTAGCGAACCTTGAGTTCAGGTGCGCTCTTCATTTCTTCTGCCATGGTTATAATAGTTTTTATAGTTTATATTCGTATGATATTACCTTCTTGCAACTGCAATACGGATCGATCCCTCATTCCACTCAACCTCAGGAGCATCACCTGCCTCAGCCATTGGAACCGGCTCAACAGAAAGCGCAAGGGTCTGGGCTGCCACATATTCCCTGAAATTCACAAGTGAAGCCGCAATATCCTCACCGTCATTGCCGTCAGCAAAGATCTTCACATCGATCTTGTCTGTAACGTCAAATCCGCTGCTCTTACGGAGGTTCTGGATACGGTTGATAAGCTCACGTGCAACACCTTCCTGCTTGAGTTCCTCAGTAATGGTAACGTCAAGAGCAATGGTCATGGTTCCTTCCGTAGCCACGAGCCAGCCTGGCATATCCTCAGATGAGATCTCATAGTCTCCCTTATTGAGGGTAACGTCACCAGAAGGGAGGCTCAGGACATATCCTGCGCCAGAAACCTCAGCTGCCTGGATTTCTGTAATAACTTCCTGCGAGAGAGTACCGAAAGCCGCTGCAATCTCCTTCATCTGCTTTCCGTAGATCTTTCCGAGAGTCTTGAAATTAGGCTTGATCTTCTTTGTGATAAGACCGGTTGTATCTGAAATGAACTCAGCCTCCTTCACGTTCACCTCATTGAGAATCAATCCTTTGACAAGCTCAAGCTGATCTTTGACATGCGCGTCGATAACAGGGATGATGATCTTTGAGAGAGGTTTGCGGACATTGATCTCAGCCTTGCGACGAAGCGCGAGGACCATAGATGTCGCTCTCTGTGCGAGGGCCATACGCTCCTCAAGATCCTTGTCGATCACTGTCTCGTCACATGCAGGCATTGCTACATAGTGAACTGACTCCTCGCCTTCCACGAGATCAAGGAAGAGACGGTCCATGAAGAACGGTGCGATCGGAGCGGCAAGCTTAGCCACAGCTACGAGCACCTGATAGAGTGTCTGATAAGCCGAGAGCTTGTCTGTATCCATTGTACCGCCCCAGAATCTCTTTCTGCCAAGACGTACATACCAGTTGCTGACGTGGTCGCATACAAAATCCTGGATGAGACGGCCGGCAGCAGTGATGTCATAATCCTCATATGCAGCCACAACATCCTTCACGAGAGTGTTGAGCAATGAGATCACCCAGCGGTCGATCTCCGGACGCTCTGACATCGGCACAGCCTCTGCCTTCGGATCGAATCCGTCGATGTTCGCTTAAAGTGCGAAGAATGAATATGTATTGTAAAGTGTTCCGAAGAACTTGCGTCGTACCTCATCGACACCGTTAACGTCGAAACGGAGATTGTCCCAAGGCTGCGCATTTGTAAGCATGTACCATCTGAGGGCATCGGCTCCATATGTGTCGAGAGCCCAGAATGGATCGATTGCATTTCCGAGACGCTTACTCATCTTGTTTCCGTCCTTATCGAGAACGAGACCGTTGGAGATAACCCTCTTGAATGCGCACTTGTTGCTTACCATTGTATTGATTGCGTGGAGAGTATAGAACCATCCGCGTGTCTGGTCCACACCCTCTGCGATAAAGTCTGCAGTGATGCCGAATCTGTCAGAATCGATGTTTCTGAGACCCTCCTGTGCATATGGCATCGCACCTGAAT
This sequence comes from Candidatus Cryptobacteroides sp., assembly GCA_045649795.1. Taxonomy (GTDB): domain Bacteria; phylum Bacteroidota; class Bacteroidia; order Bacteroidales; family UBA932; genus Cryptobacteroides. The sequence continues at coordinate 22,484 of JAZRQM010000033.1, forward strand.
CGAACCATACGTCGATGAGGTCGAGCTCACGTACCATTTTCTTACCGCTGTCTGAAACAAGGAAGATGTTGTCCACATATGGACGGTGGATGTCGATCTTATCGTAGTTTTCCTTCGACATATCCTTCGGATCGAAGCCCTTTGCAGCGAATGGGTTCTCAGTCATGAAGCCAGCTGCAACAGCCTTGTCGATCTCAGCATAGAGCTCGGCGATTGAACCGATGCACTTTGCCTCCTTTCCGTCCTCTGTCTGCCAGATAGGGAGCGGAGTACCCCAGTAACGGCTGCGTGAGAGGTTCCAGTCCTGGATGTTCTCAAGCCACTTTCCGAAACGTCCTGTACCTGTAGACTCAGGCTTCCACATGATCTGCTCGTTGAGCTCCATCATTCTCTCGCGGACTGCAGTGGTCTTGATGAACCATGAGTTGAGAGGATAGTAGAGCACCGGCTTGTCGGTACGCCAGCAGTGCGGATAGTTATGTGTATGCTTCTCGATACGGAATGCCTTGTTCTGCTGCTTGAGCATCACGCAGATGTCAACATCGAGGGTAGGCGCATCCTCAGGAAGAGTTGCATCATATGCATTCTTCACATAACGTCCTGCCCACTCTGCATACTCAGGAGACATGTTTGCCGCAGCATATTCAGGATCGAGGTCCTCTACGCAGAAGAAACGTCCGCGAAGGTCTACCTGCGCCTGAAGATCGCCGTTCTTGTCAACAACCTGAAGGCCTGGGACACCGGCAAGACGTGCTACCTTTGCGTCGTCTGCACCGAATGTAGGGGCGATATGAACGATACCGGTACCGTCCTCTGTCGTAACATAGTCACCTGGAATCACCTTGAATGCGCCCTCACCAGGGTTGAACCAAGGGATGAGCTGCTCATAACGGATGTCGAGGAGATCCGTACCCTTGAGCGTACCCTCAAGAACGGTGAACTCCTGCTTCTTCGGATTGAAATGAGCATTTACAAGAGCCTGGGCAACGACATAGAGAGCCGGCTGGCCTGTATATGGGTTTGACGAGAGAACTCGTACATAATCGATGTTAGGGCCTACGCAGAGCGCAGTGTTTGAAGGAAGAGTCCATGGAGTTGTTGTCCATGCAAGGATATATGCAGGAACACCCTCGCTGAAAAGGAACTCAGACTTCTCGTCGCGGATTACAGCGAACTGAGCAACGGCTGTAGTATCCTTCACGTCACGATAGCAGCCAGGCTGGTTGAGCTCATGGGTACTGAGACCTGTACCGGCAGCCGGAGAATATGGCTGGATAGACTTTCCCTTGTAGAGAAGACCCTTGTCATAAATCTTCTTGAGAAGATGCCAGAGAGTCTCGATATAGCGGTTGTCGTATGTGATGTATGGATCGTCCATGTCCACCCAATATCCGACACGCTCGGTCATGTTCACCCACTCTGCAGTGTACTTCATGACCTCCTTGCGGCATGCGTCGTTATATTCCTCCACGCTGATCTTTGTACCGATGTCCTCCTTTGTGATACCGAGCATCTTCTCGACGCCAAGCTCCACTGGAAGTCCGTGGGTATCCCATCCTGCGCGACGGTTCACCTTATATCCGCTCTGAGTCTTGTAGCGGCAGATGGCGTCCTTGATAGAGCGGGCCATCACATGGTGGATGCCCGGCATACCGTTAGCAGAAGGAGGTCCCTCGAAGAAAATGAATTCAGGGGCACCTTCTCTAAGTTCAAGTGACTTCTCAAACGCATGGTTCTTTTTCCATCTGTCAAGCACCTCATTGCCCGCAGCAACAAGGTCAAGACCTTTATACTCGGTAAATTTCATAGTATGATTGAAAATAATTATCTATTTTTGCACTCGGGCACAGCCCGACTTATTCAAACTGCAAATATAGAAATTTTAAGGCAATTATGAACATACTGGATATCATTCTTTTGATCTGCTTCATACCAGCCATATTCCAGGGCCTGAGAAAGGGGTTCATCGCGCAGGCGGTATCGATAATCTCGATCATCGCAGGCATCTGGGCATCAGCCCGTTTCGCCAACATCGTAACGGAATGGGTGGCAAGCTACATCACGGCTTCGGAGCAGGTCCTTAAGGTGGTGGCATTCGCCCTGATCCTTGTGGTCGTATTCCTTGTACTTGCTGCCTTTGGAAAGATGCTGGAAGGCATGTTCAAGCTCGTGATGCTCGGATGGCTGAACAAGCTGCTCGGACTGATTTTCGCACTTCTCAAGGCCGCGATAATCACAGGTCTTCTCATCATGGCATTCAGTTCGCTGAACGACACATTCCATTTCGTCCAGGACCAGGTGCTCAATGAATCCGTGCTCTACCCTCCTCTGAAGAAGGCCGCATTCGAAATATTCCCTTACCTGAAAGACATGCTTACATTGAAGTAAAATGGAAAGAATCATACTCATAGAGACATCTACCGCACTCTGCTCGGCCGCATTGGCCGAAGACGGAGCCATCGTATCATACAAGGAAAGTTCGGCACCGAAGGCGCATGCCTCCCTGACTGCCGTATTCATACAGGACATGCTCTCTGAGCGCGGCCTCACCATCGCGGACTGCGACGCAGTATGCGTAAGCATGGGCCCAGGCTCATATACCGGCCTGCGCGTAGGAGTATCTACAGCCAAGGGACTGTGCTTCGGCAGCCGCAAGCCTCTTCTTGCAGTCGGCACACTCGACACATTGGCAGCACAGGCATATGCAGAAGCCGAAGCGGACGGAAACTACCGTTTTATCATCCCCATGGTCGATGCGCGCCGTATGGAAGTCTATACGGCTGTATTTGAAAACGGAGTCCAGATCACCGAGACAGCACCAGCGATAATAGACGAAAACAGCTTCTCAGACCTTCTGGAGCAGGGTCCGTGCCTCTTCATCGGAGACGGAGCCGGCAAGTGCGCCGATGTGATCAAGCATCCGAACGCCCGCTTCCTCCAGTGCTGGCCAAAGGCATCATCTATGCTTGCGCCGGCCATGAAGGCATATAAAGAAAAACGATTCGAAGACGTTGCGTACTTCGAACCGTTCTATCTTAAGGAATTCGTTGCTACAGTGAGCAAGAAAAAGCTATTTTAAAAGCTTGTCGATAAGCTTTCTGAGCGATTTCTCATCAACAACCTGACCATCCACGAGGTCTCCGTCGCATATGATGAATGCAGATGGGAGGCCTCCGATGTTATATGTAGGTACATATGGAGAATTGCCGCCGAGACCGTCGCATACGTTGATCCAAGGGAGATTCTGCTGCTTCACCACCTGAGCCCATGCAGCCTTGTCAGGGTCAAGAGCCACCTGATAGATCTCAAAGCCCCTCTTATGGTAATCGTCATAAAGAGACTTGAGCACATCAAGGTTGAACATCTTCTGGCTTGCGTCGGTAGCGCTCCAGAAATAAACCATGATGACCTTTGCGTCAACCTCGCTGAGCTTTACCTTCTGGGCATTGATGTCAGGAAGAACGATATCTGGATATCCGATCTCAGTTGCATTGGCAAGCTTAGCCTGAAGCTCCATGAATCCGTATCTTCTTTCAGCCTCTTTCTTAAGCGCCTTCACATACTTAGACTCAGGGTAAACTGTTGAAAGAGAATCAGATACAGCCACAAAATGCATTGCATCGGTACTCTGTGCGAAAACAGGAAGATCTGCGCCGAAATTCTGATAAAGTACTGGGACAGATGTAAGAGACTTGCTGTTCTGGAGCACATACTTCACACAGTTTCTGTAGTAATCCACATATGCCTGGCTCATCTCTCTTGCGAGAGCTGCTGTCTCCTCCTGGCTTGAAGAGTTCTGGATCCTTGATGAGAGAGACTCAAGCTTAGCGATGGCTGCAGCATGATCCTTCTCTACCTGAACGAGCTTTGCACACTCTTCCGAACCAGCGACTTCATATGAACCGAGGGTATCTGCTGTCACTGTGACATTATCACCTGACTCAAGAAGGAGGGATGCGATCTTTGTATCCTTATAGAAAAGATATACGAACTCAGGCTGTCCCTTCTCCACCTCTACCTTATATGAGAATTTTCCTGAAGCATCAGTCTTCACTGTATCAAGCACCTCATATCTGTTGACATTCAGAAGCTTGACAACGACTTCTGACGACGGAGCCGACTCAAGGGTTCCGCCGATTTTTGCAGCTGGAGTACATGCCGCAACAAGGGCAGCTGCAGCTGCAAGCTTAATGAACTTACTGAATCTTGACATATTCATTGTAAATTGCCGATGCGATCGCAGCGAATTCATCCTGCGAAAGCTCGAGTTTCTTCTTTCTGAAATCCATATCCGACTCTGCATTCAGAGGTACCAGATGGATATGAGTATGAGGCACCTCCATTCCAAGGACTGCAACACCTACCCTCTTGCAAGGCACTGCGACCTTTATTGCTTCTGCAACCTTCTTTGCGAAAGCGCAGAGGCCCATATAGGTCTTGTCGTCAAGATTAAAGATGTAATCATCCTCTACATTCTTCGGGATCACCAGAGTATGTCCCTTCGCCATAGGAGCGATATCGAGGAATGCATAATACTCCTCATTCTCCGCCACCTTATACGACGGAATCTCGCCCTTGGCTATCTTTGTGAAAATTGTTGCCATTAGAGTGTGATATCAAGGATTTCAAACTTGAGTACACCGGCAGGAACCTTAGCCTCAACCACATCACCTACCGAATGTCCCATGAGGGCCTGTCCGATAGGGGTCTTGGCAGCAAGCTTGCCAGCCATGAAATCAGCCTCATTCTCGCTTACGAGAGTAAAGGTCATTACCTGATTTGTTGTAAGGTTCTTCACCTTCACCTTGTTAAGCATCTGAACCTTGTCTGTTCCGATCTGCGACTCGTCGATGACGCGAGCATTCGCAACAAGATTCTGAAGCTTTGATATATTGAGCTCCAAAAGGCCCTGAGCCTCTCTGGCAGCTTCATACTCAGCATTCTCGGAAAGGTCGCCCTTGTCCCTGGCCTCCGCAATTGCAGCAGAGATGACAGGACGCTGGGCAATTGCCTCTGCGAGCTCCTTCTTTAGTTTATCAAGACCCTCCTGGGTCATGTACTGTAGTGCCATAATTACGATTAAATATTTAACAATTTCAAAATTTCGGTTTCATGATTTCCGAATAGATCACAAGCTTCTTAGGATCTATCTTTTCGGATTTCTTTTTTGGAGTTTCCTCCACAAGCACCGGCTTCTTCTGTTTCTTCACTGCAGGGGCAGGCTTGGACTCAAACACAAATGTCTTTTCCGGAGCGGGCGTTGAAACAGGCTCCGGCTCCCAGATCATCTTCGGATGTACCGAGATGATCTGTCCGTCATCATCATATTCGACCTCCATCTCGTCATCCACTTCATCTTCCTCTGAAGATATGGTGTCAAGAAAATCCTGCAGCTTCTTTGCCTTTTCGGGCTGACCTGACTGCTCAAGCCTCTTACCTATGAGTTTCAGAATCACAGGCAGAAGAATGAAAAGAAGACCAATGATCGTTTCCATATTCTATCAAATTAGTGAGAGACAAGCATCTCTGTCCTTTTCAAGCTGGGCTCTCAATGCGTCCATTGACTCGAAACGCACCTCTTCCCTGATCCTGGCAATGAATGTCACCTTAATATCAAGTCCATATATATCTTCATCAAAATCAAAGATATTGGTCTCGATCGTACGGGCATTTCCTGTGCCGACTGTAGGCCTGCATCCGATGTTGCACATTCCGTACAACATACGGTCCGAGGTCTCCACCCTCACGAAATACACTCCATTTGCCGGAATAAGCTTCAAAGGCTCATAAAGCTGCATGTTCGCTGTCGGGAATCCGATTGTCCTTCCCAGTCTGTTGCCTGCGACAACAACACCATGAAGCTGGTAATCATATCCCAACATCGAGGCAGCACCCTTCACATCTCCCTCCTCAAGTCTTTCGCGGATCTTGGTGGAACTTACGGCATAGCCGCTTTCCGAAGGTACCATATCAGCCCTGAGAACCTCTATACCGAGATTTTCGGCGGCTCTGGCTACCTCATCCGCGCCCTTTGCGTCAGATCCCATCCTGTTGTCATAGCCAAGCAGGATCGTCCTCACGCCATATTCATCAATCAACATTCGGAGATAATCCTCCGTCGTCATTGTGCTGAATCCCTTCGTAAACTGAAGGACTTCGACACGGTTCACTCCCAGATCATGAAGAATCTGCTTCTTCTGAGCGAGAGTGGTGAGAAGCCTGAGCGAGCGGGCTTCCTTTTGCAGCACATTACGGGGATGTGGCCAGAAAGTGATGACCATGCTTTCATCCCCGCGTACTGCTGCAGCTTCAACAAGCTGCTGTATTACAAGACGGTGTCCGACGTGGACACCGTCGAAGAATCCGGTTGCTACAACCATCTTACAAGTTCAAAATCCTGTCTGTGCGGAAGCTTTGAGTTCTTTGCATAGAGACGACCTGCCACCTGGTAGATACCTGATCTGTCAGGATTGATTGAAGCAGTGTACTTAGCTACGCCGTCAGCAGCCTCAGATGGAGTGAAGTCATACTTCTCCTGGATATGAAGCTTGCCCTTCTTGTCGAATGTAGCGAAGAGGAGCTCTACACCTACCTCCTCAGGATTGAGGTCACCGATGTTGAGTACGATCTCTGCATCATATGCCTTTCCGATAGCGAAGTTATCGCTGTTGCTGTCAGGCATATTCACAGATACAACCTCTACATTCTTCCACTCACGACGGAGTCTCTTCTTCCAAGCAGCGATCTCACGAGCCTCTGCGAAGTCATTTGCCACAACATTATCAACTCGCTGAGCCTGTGGTACATAGTACTGATCGATGTAGTCAGTGAGCATGCGGTTTGTAGTGAAGTTGCATGCTACCTGAGCAACGCAGTTCTTGATATACTCGATCCAGTCTGCAGAGCGTCCTGTAGAGAGTGACTTGTTGTAGAATGTAGGAGCGATCTCGTTCTCGATGATGTTGTAGATAGTAGCTGCATCAAGCTCGTCCTGATAGTTCTGGTCGTCGTAAGTACGCTCCATAGGGAGTGCCCAGCCAGTACCTGGCTTGTAGCCCTCAACCCACCATCCGTCGAGTACAGAGAAGTGCATTACACCGTTCATCGCAGCCTTCTCGCCTGATGTACCTGAAGCCTCGAGAGGACGTGTAGGGTTGTTCATCCATACGTCAACACCCTGTACGAGATACTTGGCAACTGTGATATCGTAGTTAGGAACGAATACGATCTTACCGATGAAACGTGGCTGCTTAGAGATCTCCACGATCATCTTGATGAGATCCTGACCTGCCTTGTCAGCTGGGTGAGCCTTACCTGCGAAGAGGAACTGTACAGGCTGCTTAGGATCGTTTACGATTTCTGCAAGTCTGTCGAGGTCACGGAAAAGGAGGTGTGCTCTCTTATATGTAGCGAAACGACGTGCGAAACCGATTGTGAGAACGTCATCACGGAGGTTCTCCTTGATCTCTACCACCTGCTTAGGTGAGTAGTGGCTTGCTGCTGATGGGTCAGAAAGTCTTCTCTTCACCTCGTCGATGAGCTTCTTGCGAAGTGATGTACGGATGTTCCATACCTCCTCGTCTGATACCTTGTAGATACCGTCGAAGCAAGACTTGTCATAGTGGTGAGTCTTGAACTCCTCGCCGAATACTCTTGCATGTACCTCCTTCCACTCTGGTGCTGTCCATGTAGGATAGTGAACACCATTAGTAACGTAGCTTACATGGAGCTCCTCAGGGAGATAACCTGGCCACATGTGACCGAGGATGTCCTTGCTGACCTCACCGTGGAGCCATGACACACCGTTCACGCCCTGTGAGATGTTAGCTGCAAGGATAGACATAGAGAACTTCTCGTTTACGTCTGCGCCATTGTTCTTACCAAGACCCATCATAGTCTCCCAGTCGATCTTGAGACGCTGTGGGTAGTGGCCGATGTACTTGCGGAGAAGACCCTCGTCGAAAGCGTCGTGTCCTGCAGGTACTGGAGTATGTGTTGTGAAGAGTGATGATGCTCTTACTACCTCGTGAGCCTCCTGGAATTCGAGGTTCTGCTCAGCGATGAGCTCACGGAGACGCTCAAGACCGATGAATGCTGCATGACCCTCGTTGCAGTGGTAAACCTGTGGATCGAAGCCGAGTGCACGGAGTGCGCGGATACCGCCGACACCGAGAAGGAGCTCCTGCTTGAGACGGTTTTCCCAGTCTCCACCATAGAGGTTGTAAGTGATTGAACGATCCTCTGGAAGGTTCTCAGGAATGTCAGTATCAAGGAGATAAAGCTCTGTACGACCTACATCTACTCTCCAGAGACGTGCATTGAGGTTACGGCCAGGGAATGCTACGCTGATGGTAACCCAGTTACCGTTCTCGTCACGTACAGGAGTTGCAGGGATCTTGTTGAAGTCCTGAGCAACGTCCTCAGCTACCTGCTCACCGTGAGCGGTAAGCTTCTGGTTGAAATATCCGAAACGATAGAGAAGACCTACAGCCACGAGGTTTGTATTCATGTCTGATGTCTCCTTGATGTAGTCACCTGCAAGGATTCCGAGACCACCTGAATAGATCTTGAGAGATGTGTCAAGACCGTACTCCATACAGAAGTATGCTACAGATGGGGTTGTACGCTCTGCCTTGAGGGCCATGTACTCGTTGAACTCCTCCATCACGGCCTTGAGGTCTGAGAGGAACTTGTTGTCCTTCTCGAGCTTCTGGTATCTCTTGAGGCTTACCTTGTCAAGCATTGCGATAGGATTCTGGCCTGAAGCCTCCCACGCCAGTGGATCAATTGATGCAAAAAGATTCTTTGCAGACTCGTTCCAGCACCACCAAAGGTTCTTGGAAAGTATTTCGAGGTCTTTAAGTGACTCTGGAAGATGGCGTGTAACGATCACGCTGTTCCAGGTTGGCTGATTTACTTCAAATTTTTTATATTCCATGTGTTTGTCATTCCTTGTCGACGGATAATGTCCGCCGGCTGCTATTAAATTTTCCAAAGCCTTGGAATAGGCTTCCTTATAATATACGATATTGTTTTCCCAGAGTGCAATCTCAGAAACCTCCTTTGCATTCTGCATGTATTTCTTTCTTGAGTCCTTTCGCAGACTGGCGATCTCCACAATACGTGCCGCCACGCCGTCTACGACCTCATGATAGTTAGAATCGCTTCTGTCAAGTACTGTGATGCCAGGATGCTTCTTTCCATAATATGTACGTACCCAGAGACCGAAACCTGCAAGAGTAGTGGTCAGGGTCGGAACCCTGAACGCAAGGCTCTCAAGCGGAGTATAGCCCCATGGCTCATAATATGATGGGAACAATGTCAGGTCAAGACCAGAAAGAAGGTCGTAATAAGGCATGTTGAAGATGCCGTCATTGCCATTCAGATAAGAAGGAATGAAATAAACCTTTATCTTGTCGCCTGTCGCATTGTTCAGACCGAGATCGTGGAATCTTCTTGTAACATTGTCATACTCAGGATTCATCAGATAGTGTGAAGTCCTGGTGACATACTGCGAGCCATTGCCTGAAAGCTTGGCAAGAAGCTGCTTGTCCGGACCGTTGTGGCCTGAAGGAATCATAATGAAGGCATGAACCTTCTTTCCCTTGTACTCCTCGTCACGGTTGAGCTTGTCAAGAGCATCAATGAACACATCGATTCCCTTGTTCTTCCATTCGTAACGTCCGCCGATTCCTACAAGAACTTCATTCTCACCGATTTCCTCGCCACACATGGCAGAAGCAACTTCCATGAGCTTCTTTCTTGCCTTGTCACGAAGAGCATCAAATTCTTCGTCTGTAGCCGGAGTGAAGCTTGGTTCGAATCCGTTAGGAGTCACAACATCCACCGGCCTGCCGAGGAACTGTCTGCACTCCTGTGCGGTAATGTCACTGACTGTAGTGAAGATGTCGCTGTTTTCAGCGGCCTTCTTCTCAAGCGAATGTCTTGCAACGACATTGAAATGTCTGGCCTTTTCATCGGCATTATAGCCATGAAGACCGTCGTAAAGAGGCAGGTAGTTACCTGCGATGCATCGTCCTATCACTGTAGCATGTGTAGTGAACACTGTTGCGATAGGAACATTGACCGACTTCAGATAAAGAAGTCCGGTTCCGGTCATCCACTCGTGGAACTGAGCCACAACCTTATCTGATGACTCGAGGTTGAATTTGTAGAAACTCTCGATGACTCTTCCGGCAGCATAACCGAAAAGAGCTGACTCGCGGTAATCCCAGTTTCCAGTAAGAGAATCCACTCCGAACTTCTTCCAGAATTCGGTAAGGATTTCATCCTGCCTTGTAAGGAACTGCTTGAAATCCACGAGGATAGCAGTCGGCTTGCCTGGAACGTTCCAGCGGCCGATGCGAACTCTCAGACCCTCTGAAGCAGCCTGAGCCTTCCATGCTCTGTACAATGCAGGATCTTCAATGAAATCAGGATTGCTCTCCGTATCCATCCATACATCAGGACCGACCATGATGTGATGCCTCTTGTACTCGCTCTTCAGATAAAGGGACTTGGTGGCGATCACTGTATAGATACCGCCCACCTTATTACACACTTCCCAACTAACCTCAAACAGATAATCAGGTTTGATAAGTTCTGTTTTCATTATGTATTGATAAATTATTTATTTACCCCGGTCGAAGTCTTGAAGGACTTCGTCCGGGGATATATAGTTTCAGGGTAAAACCCCACTGACTTGCGTCAGCCGTTATTTCTTAGCTGTCTTCTTTGCAGCAGGCTTCTTAGCCTTAGGCTCTGCCTTCTTCGCCGCAGCCTTTGGAGCGGCCTTCTTGACAGTCTTCTTTGCTGGAGCCTTTACTTTTGCGGGTGCAAAGTTAACATCTGAAACGGAAATTGCATCATCAACTCGCAAAATAAAATCACTTAAAACGTTCATATAGTTGATAAACGCCTCATATGGAGTATCATACGGGTTGAAATATTTATGCACAGCTCCGTCTGAGAAGAACTTTGTACACATATAATAGAAGTGGTCGCTCTCCTGAAGGTGGCCAAAATCTGACCAAAGTGCCTCGTCGTTGAGAAGAGCGAGCTTCTCTGCCTGCTCGTTAAGCTTGTTGAAAGCGTCGTTCTGAAGCTCGTTACCAAGCCATGCAGTAACGTCACGCTCCTCGTCTGCCCATGAAATCGGATCCATTACGTCGAGATCGCCTACCGGACGATGCTTCTTTGCAGCCTGTGTCGGAGTAACGAACTCGAACTCACCGTCTGCAAGGACTGTCTCAGGGAAATATCTCATGAAATCGAAGATTCCGCTTGCAGCCTTCTGGTGCTCACCGAATGTCTCGTAATCCATGAAGAGGTTCACGATCTCCTCGTTCTGAGTTGCAGACTTGAGCCATCCGAGATACTTCTCACCTGTGAGCGGCCAGTCAGACCATCCTCTGTCAGAGAAACGGAATGCGATATCATCGCTGAGGCTTGAGTTCTTGAGGAGGAGCTTGAGGCTTGGAGCCTGAGCGCATGTATAGATGAAGTTAGGGCTCTTCCATCCGAGAACGTGCTTTGCACCCTCTGTAAGCATTGTCTTGAAGCCCATGTCATATACCATCTCACCGATAGCGTCAGAATAGATGAGCTCAGTGTTGCGGAAAGCCTTTGGAGTCACTCCGAAATAGTGCTCGATAGCTGCCTTATGCTTGAGAACCTGGTTCTTGAACTCGATAGGTGAAGCAAGCGATGCAAGTGAGTGATAATATGTCTCTGAAAGGAACTCCACATTACCTGTCTGCGCAAGTTTGCGGAAGCTCTCGATCACCTCCGGTGCATATCTGTCGAACTGCTCGAGAACCGAACCTGAGATAGAGAACGCCACCTTGAATGCGCCCTTGTTAGCCTCGATGAGCTCGAGAAGGAGTGCGTTCATCGGGAGATAGCACTTCTGTGCTACACGACGAAGGATGGTTCTGTTTGCGAAATCGTCATAGTAATGCGAATCCTTTCCGATGTCGAAGAATCTGTATAGTCTCAATCTGTTTGGCTGATGTACCTGAAAATACAGACAAATACTCTTTTTCATGATTATTTTGTTTTATTTATTTCTTGTCAATTACTTCCTGATAAATACCCTTGATCTTTGCAGCAACATCGTTCCACTTGATGCTGTTCACCTCATCATATCCGCAACGTGCAGCAAGCTGCGAGATTGCAGGATACTGAAGAAGGCCATAGATCGCGTCTGACATTGCGTCCACATCCCAGAAGTCTACCTTGAGGGCATACTTGAGGATCTCGGCACAGCCTGACTGCTTTGAAATGATCGATGGCACATTGGTCTGCATCGCCTCAAGAGGCGAGATTCCGAACGGCTCTGAAATAGAAGGCATCACGTATACATCCGACAGAGCGAACATCTTGTGAACCTCCTTTCCGCGAAGGAATCCTGTGAAATGGAATCTGTCCGAGATACCGAGTCGTGCGACGTGGCGGATACACCTGTTGAGCATATCACCGCTTCCTGCCATCACGAAACGTACGTTGTTGCATCTCTTGAGAACCTTTGCAGCCGCCTCGATGAAGTACTCAGGGCCCTTCTGATAGGTAACGCGGCCGAGGAAGGTCACAACCTTCTCCTTCACGTTCCTCTCGACCTCGAGCTTCTCACGTCCGCTGAAGTCAACGGCATTGTGGACTGCAACCACCTTATCAGGATCGATACCGTAACGATTGATACAGATGTTTCTTGTAAGCTCACTTACCGCCATCACCTTATCGGCAGCCATCATACCCTTTGTCTCGAGGTCAACCACGCGTGTATCCACCTGGTCGTCGCTCGCACGGTCGTATGAAGTAGCGTGCATGTGAACTACGAGAGGCTTGCCGGTAAGCTGCTTTGCAGCGATACCTGCAAGATATGTAAGCCAGTCATGTGCATGGATCACATCGAACTGGTCCTTATACTGCATTGCGATTGTAGCACCTACCATCGCGTAACGTGCAACCTCCTCCATGAGGTTAGCACCATACTTTCCGGAGAACTTGTATTTCTGGCCGTACTGAACGCGGAAACCCTTGATCTGTCTCTTGCGCTCTTCCTCAACCATCTTTGTAAAGTCCTGAGGATCAACATATGGAACCATATTGGTACCGATATGTACAAACTGTACCTTTCCGAGGAACTCATCAACGGTTGCGCTTACTGTGTCGATAGCGACATCGCTGGCATTGATGATCTTCACAGCGCTCTCATCTTCATCTCCTGAAGCTGACGGCATCACGAAAAGTACATCTACGTCATTGTACGCAAGACCCTTGGTCATTCCGTAACATGCTGTTCCGAGACCTCCTGCGATATGAGGAGGGAACTCCCATCCGAACATCAGAACTCTCATTATCTAGCCTCCTTCTTATACTGGTTCATAATATATGCAATGCGCAGGAGAGCTGCAGTACTCATAGCTGAAGCGATTGCTCCGTGCGGCTCGTGAGGAGGGTCTCCGTCATAAAGCTCGGAGAATGCTCCAACACCATGCTTGCTGATATCTTCAAAGAATCCCTCAACAAGGTATTTAGCTCTTCCGTAGAAAGTCTCTCCCATCATTCTGAAGCAGAGATCGATGTACGGAGCGAGAAGTGCAGGGAATGCACAACCCTGGTGGTAAGCGAGGTCACGGTCGATCTGCGAACCCTCGTATACGCCTCTGTAAGCCTCGTTTCTTGGAGAAAGCGACCTGAGTCCCCTTCTTGTCACGAGCTCGTCATTGATTGTCATCACAACCTCAGAAACGATCTCGTCATCCACTGGGCAGTACTCGAGATAGATAGGGAAGAGAATATTAGGTCTCACGGCCTGATCCTGAGGACCGTTTCCTACATAGTCCACAAGATATCCCCACTCCTGTCTCCAGAATGTAGGCTGGAAGTTCTGCTTCACGAGGTCACGCACCGGTGTCCAACGCTCTACGAACTCGCTCTTGCGAGGACCGTACTTGTTCTCCATATCGATTGCAAAGCAAAGGGCGTTGTACCAGAATGCGTTAGTCTCAACCTGATAACCTGCTCTTTCAGTAACCGGACGACCGTATACATATGCATTCATCCATGAAAGCGCCACGCCATCCATCTGAGCCCAGAGAAGGCCGTTAGGATGCATTGCTATCTCCTTTCTGCGGCCAGGTGCATAGCTCTCGATGATTCCCTTGAGGGTCTCGCCGTACTTCTTCCATACATGCTTCTCCTTGCCGCTGAAACGGATATACTGCTGGAGAGTCTCTGTAAGTCTGAGAGGAGCCTCGCACTGCGTAGTTCTATGGAAAAGTCGCTCCTGCTCATCTGCGATGAGGGTGTCGAGGATCTTCTCGAACTCGTCACAGTCGCCGTTTGCGAAGATTGTAAGTCCTGGGAGTGAAACGATAGTCTCACGAAGAAGACCGGTATGGAGCCATGAGAAACCGGCATTGATCTGAGCTCTGTCTCCATTATGACATTTGAACATCTCTGCATTGTGCACGAGAAGGTCAACATATGTCTCGATAGGATTCATCTTCTTGAGAGTATCCGTAAACTTTCTCTTGAGACCTCTTGGATTGATCTCATTCACTGATGCCGAGAACACCACAGACTCGCCTGGCTTGAGCTCAAGCGAGAATGCTCCCGGAACAAACAGATCCTCACGGCAGTCAAAACCGCGACGATACTCGTCTGAATAGGTCACTCCATTATACCAATATGGCTGTGATTTGAACGCAGCCTTTGCTGAAGTCTGGAGGTTGAGCGCAGGGAAGCCGTTGTAGAGGCAGAAAGACACACCGCCATCGATCTCATCATAAGCGGTATATGCCTCAGCATTCTGGCTTGTAAGACTGTGGACGCTTCTGAAAGCAAGGAAAGGCTTCAACTGAAGCGTAACCTTTGAAGGAGCCTGCAGAAGTTCGTACTTGATGAGCACCTGATCGTTGTCCGGTACCATCATGATTGTCTTGGTGAAATAGATTCCACCAACCTTGTAAGTCACCACTGGAATCGGATCTGCATCGAAGTCAATGATATACTTATGACCTCT
This sequence comes from Candidatus Cryptobacteroides sp., assembly GCA_045649795.1. Taxonomy (GTDB): domain Bacteria; phylum Bacteroidota; class Bacteroidia; order Bacteroidales; family UBA932; genus Cryptobacteroides. Next base: position 37,512 of record JAZRQM010000033.1, read on the forward strand.
TGGCTCATAAGTATCACCGTAGCAATGGATTCCCAGATTGAACTGTTTGCCGCCGAGAACAAGACTCTCATCGAGAGCGGAAAGCAGCATATACTTTCCGCCACCCAGCTCGTCTACAGGGACGGCGAGCAGTCCGTGGTAACGCCTCGTATTGCAGGTCACGATAGACGTGTTGCAGTACGCTCCGGACTCATTCGCCTCAATGATCTCACGCTTGAGCGAATACTCCAGGTTGACTAGCTCGGACTTGTTGAATTTAAGAAAAGCCATACTATTTATATATTATAATGTTTTAATCCACTTTTTTCAACACTACCGCACAACGTGTCGGCAGGTAGAGGAACAATGTCTCGTCATATTTGCCATTGCCGTTCTCGCTACGCTCCGATACACTAAAATGCACCTCTCCAGTCTTGAGTCTGGAGAAGCCGTCAAATTCGTTTTCATCCGTATTGAGTACCGCCTCGTATTTTCCAGCCGGAACGGCGAAGCCGTAATCGGTGAAAGAGGCAGTGGGGTTGAAATTGAGCGCAAAGATACAATTTTTTCTTTTGAAAATGAGAATCTTTTTTTCTTCATCCTGAACAAAAAGTTCCGGAGCCTCGTCAAGAATGGCCTCCTCGCGAGCGAGATGCACCATTGCCTTGTCAAAATTCCTCAAATACCTGTATCTTAAGTAGTCCGGCTCTGCCAGAGACCACTGTCTCCTGGCATGTTTATATGACCATCCGTTTCCTTCACGAGGGAAATCGATCCACTCCGGATGGCCGAATTCGTTACCCATGAACGTCAGGTATCCGTTTCCGCACGTAGCCATTGTGACAAGACGTATCATCTTATGAAGCGCCATGCCTCTGTCCACGATCGGCGACTGCGATTCCTTATTCATCGAGAAATACATTTCCTTATCCATGAGACGGAATGCGATGGTCTTGTCGCCCACCATCGCCTGGTCATGGCATTCTGCATAGCTGATGGTCTTCTCGTCTTCACGCTTATTCGTAAGCTGCCACCAGATCTCGCCTACCCTCCAATCATCATCGGAAAGTTCCTTGATCCATTTGATCCAGTTGTCGGCCACTCCCATGCTCATGCGGAAATCAAAGCCGACTCCTCCCATCTCTATCGGCGCAGCAAGTCCTGCCATACCGCTGACATCCTCCGCGATAGTGAAAGCCTCATCGTTCATTTCATGGATCAGGATATTCGCGAGGGCAAGATATGCTATCGCATTATCGTCCACGCCCTGGTTGAAATAGTTCTCATATCCGACAAACGCCTTTTCAAGACCGTGATCCCAGTACAGCATGCTTGTCACTCCGTCGAAACGGAATCCGTCGATATGATATTCCTCCATCCAGTACTTGCAGTTCGAAAGAAGGAAATACTTTGTCTCATCCTTTCCGTAATCAAAGCAGCGCGATCCCCATGCCGGGTGATGTCCCTGCCATCCGTCGTAGAAATAAAGCGTCTCCGTACCGTCGAAAAGACCCAGACCCTCAGCCTCGTTGTCAACAGAGTGAGAATGGACGATATCCATCACCACCGCGATGCCAAGGCCATGCGCATCATCAACAAGGGCCTTGAACTCCTCCGGCGTACCGAAACGCGAGCTCAAAGCAAAGAAATTGGCGACCTGATAGCCGAACGAGCCATAATACGGATGCTCCTGAAGGGCCATGATCTGAAGTGTATCATAGCCAAGCTCCGCCACCTTCGGGAGGACATTCAGACGGAATTCCTCGAATGTACCGACCTTCTCCTCTTCAGCGGCCATTCCGATATGGCACTCATAGATAAGCGGATGAGGTCTCTTTCCGGGTTTGCCGTTCTTCCACTCATATGTCTCGAACGGATCCCATACCTGGGCACAGAAAGTCTTTGTATGAGGATCCTGGACTGTTCTTGTAACATATGCAGGAAGCCTCTCTGCACCACCGCCCTTCCACTCTATGTAAAGCTTGTAGAGGGTGCCGTGATCAAGGAACATGGACGGAAGCACGATCTCCCAGTTTCCGCCTCCCAGAGGCTTGAGGGCATATGCCTCGGTACGTTTCCAGTTGTTGAACTCACCGATCAGATATATCTTGGTGGCATTGGGAGCCCACTCACGGAACACCCAGTTGCCCCTTGCATCATGATGAAGTCCATAATACATGTGGTTGTTCAAGCCTTTGCTGAGAGACCCTCCGACAGAGAACCTCTCCTTAAGATCAAGAATCATCTCATGTCTTCGGTCGATGACATCCTTGTACGGTGCCAGCCACTCATCATGGTCATAAATCATCTCTTTCTTCTTTGCGCACATATTTCTTGTTATGTTTTTGTTTCTTACTGAATTACAGATCCTTGACTTCGTCCAAGGCCTCACGCGCCCCACGCAGATACGCACGGCATGCTGCGATCAGCTCCTGCGACCTCTTTATACATTTATCTATGTCATCTATGCCCGTTGCCGGATCTTCCGCCTTGACGGCTATGGCCTCGAGTTCCTCTATGGCCTTTGCGTAATCAAAATCCTTCATTTCCTCACCTCCTCAATTGTACAATCCAAAGTACCGTCTGCAAACATCATGGACACCTTGTCACCTGCACGGCATCCCGACACCCCCTTCAACACGACACCATTGCCATCAAGAGCCAAGGTATACCCTCTCTCAAGTATCCTTCTGGGATCGGCTGCCGAAATCCTTGCACGGAACACCTCCAACGCCGCTTCCATCGCCGAAATCCTGCTTGAGAATGCAAGCCTGACCCTTGTCTGAAAAGAAGAAAGCCTTGCATCTTCATCCTCGTACATGGAAAGGATAAAGTCTGCAAGGGCAGTAGGAGTCTTGACGTATTCATATGCAACCATATCGCACACATGGAAGTCCTGATCATGGCCTATGGCAGTAAGGACAGGCATCGGATACTGAGCGATCACCGCCGCAAGGTCATAGTCATCGAAACATGCAAGATCCAGTTTCGATCCGCCTCCGCGGAGAATCAGAACGGCATCATATCCTTCGCCGCTGTCAATGACAGCATCCATCGCCGCGATTATAGAATCCGGACAGTCCGCGCCTTGCATCAAGGCAGGATACAGCACGGTGTCCACATCGAAACCATATGGATTCTCATGAAGATGCCTCATGAAATCGCGGTATCCGGCAGCATCCTCGGCTGAAATGACGGCCAGCTTATGCGGGAGCAACGGCAGCTGGAGCTCTTTCTGAAGTTCAAGCAGGCCTTCCTTTCCGAGCCTCTCGATGGTCCTCTGTCTTTCAAGTTCCTTCACTCCTATAGAGAACTCCGGATCTATGTCATTGACCACCAGCGTAAAGCCATAGATCTGACTATAATTGACCTGAACTTCGACCAATACCGACATGCCCTCACTGAGAGGTCCTCCCGTAACCGACTCGAAATATGGAGCGATGAACCTGTACTTCGAAGCCCATATCACCGCATTCGCCTTTGCTGTCAGCCCGCTGGTGTCACTTTGGGACAGCTCCAGATAACAATGGCCTCCGTTACGCGCCTTTACAGCGCTAACTTCGGCCCTTACCCAAATCTTCGACGGAAAAAGACATTCCACCCCCTGTTTAAGTCTGGTCTGAAACTCTAGCAGGTCTATAAACTCCTTTTCCATACGGTTTTCTTTTCTATCGCAACAAATTTAGCAAATTTTCCCATACAAGCACCACCATTTCGCAATAATTCAAATAAAATTTTCATATATTTGCCGACTGATTTGAGCATCCTACTGACATGAAGATTACAGAAGCACTATTCGCCGGCAGCAGTACCAGAATATCCGAAAAGCCGAAACAGAAATTCCCTGAGTTCGCTTTCATCGGAAGGTCCAATGTAGGCAAGTCTTCCCTGATCAACATGCTGTGCAGGAACAAGAAGCTTGCGATGACTTCAAGCAAGCCGGGAAAGACCAGACTCGTGAACCACTTCCTGATAAACAGAGAATGGTATCTTGTCGACCTTCCGGGCTACGGCTATGCCAAGATGTCTGCTACAGCAAAGCAGAAGCTTGAGCAGGTAATCAGGAACTACATCAACCTTTCCGAGGAGATGGTGATGCTCTTTGTCCTGATCGACTCAAGACATGACATCGGAAAGGTAGACATGGACTTCCTGATCGAGCTTGGCCAGAGCCAGATACCTTTCGCGATCATCTTCACAAAAGGCGACAAGAACGGCCCTAACGCCCTTGCAGCCCAGATCGACAAGATGAAGGCGCAGATTCTTGAGCTTTGGGAAGAGCTGCCTCCGACTTTCATCAGTTCGTCAGAGACAGGCTTGGGACGTGAGGAAATCCTCGATTACATCGGCTCAGTGCTCGAATCCATGAAAGAAGAACAGAACTAAACCCTCAAATAAGATGCAGAAGGAACACAAAATGAAACTTTTCGCCTGCAGGGCGTCAAAGGACTTCGCACTAAAGGTAGCTGAAACCCTCGGATTGAATCTCGGAGCGTCTGACGTACTGACATTCAGCGATGGAGAATTCCAGCCATCATTCAATGAAAGTGTCAGAGGTGCGACCGTATTCATCATACAGTCTACTCCTCCTCCGACAGACAATCTTTTTGAGCTTCTCCTTATGATCGACGCCGCAAAGCGTGCATCGGCATACAGAGTCATTGCCGTCATGCCTTATTTCGGATGGGCAAGACAGGACCGCAAGGACAAGCCAAGAGTTTCAATCGGCGCAAAGCTCGTAGCCAACATGCTTCACGCTGCAGGATGCGACCGCGTGATGACATGCGACCTCCACGCCGATCAGATCCAGGGATTCTTCGATTTCCCTGTCGATCATATCTACGCAAGTGCAGTATTCCTTCCATACATCAAGTCACTCAACATCCAGAACCTTGCGATTGCCGCTCCTGACATGGGAGGCGCAAAGAGAGCCAATGCTTACGCAAGATATCTTGAGTGCCCTGTCATCATCTGCCACAAGTCACGCGAAAAGGCAAATGTAGTCGCTTCGATCACTGCCATCGGTGAGGTTGCAGGCAAGAACATCATCATCGTGGACGACATGGTGGATACAGCAGGTACCCTTGCAAAGGCTGCCAATGTTCTCAAGGACATGGGAGCTGTCAGCGTAAGAGCATGTGCGACCCACCCGGTATTCTCGGGTCCTGCATATGAGAAGATCGCGAACTCTGCTCTTGAGGAGATCATCGTATCTGACACTATTCCTTTGAGCAGCGATCCTGCTAAGGACAAGAGCAAGATCACTGTCCTTACAATGACAAAGATGTTCGCTGACATCATCAGGAAGGTTTACAATTACGAAGAGATCAGTTCAAGCTTCATCAACTAGGAACTGAAATTGATAATGATTCCGTCAGGAGGAAATAACCTTCGGACGGAATTTATTGATTATTGAAATGGAAGTATTCATAGCTGCATTGGTGCTGGTGGCACTCTGCGTGTTCGGGCTCTGCTTCAACATCATCTTCAGGAAGGACGGCAAGTTCCCTGAGACCGAGATAGAGAACAACATGGAGATGCGCAAGAGAGGCATCAAGTGCGCAAAGGAAGAAGAAATAAAACTTTGGGGCAAGAAGGACGAAAACGGCAACCCTGTCGCATGCGATGAAGGCGGATGCGGAAGCTGTGGTTCGCGCCAGACCTGCCACTAGAAAACGATCCCGGAGAGGGATGAGCAACTATCGCCGAGAGGCGGGATTTTAACAACTAAATTTATTGATTATGAGCTTATTGGCAATCGTAGGACGTCCTAATGTAGGTAAGTCCACACTTTTTAACCGTCTGGTAGGAATGCGCCAGGCCATCGTTGACGAAACAGCAGGTGTAACCCGCGACAGGCATTATGGAAGATGCGAATGGTGCGGTACAGAGTTCTCTGTTGTAGACACAGGAGGATACACATCGAACTCAGATGACATCTTCGAGGAGGAGATCCGCAAGCAGGTTGTACTCGCCATCGAAGAGGCCCATGTAGTTCTTTTCATGGTAGAGGCCGGCACAGGCATCACAGACTATGACGAAGAGATCGCAGACATCCTCCGCCGCAGCGGAAAGCCGGTGATCCTTGCAGTCAACAAGATCGACTCAGGAGAGAAGATGTATGATGCCTTCCAGTTCTACTCACTCGGACTTGGAGAGGTTTACAGCATATCTGCGGCAAACGGAGGCGGTACAGGAGACCTCCTCGACGCCATCGTAAAGGAACTCCCGGCAGAAGACCCTGACACAGACGAGCATCCTGAACTTCCTCACTTCACCATCGTAGGAAAGCCTAATGTGGGTAAGTCATCACTGACCAACGCCCTCCTCGGCAAGGAAAGGAATATCGTGACCCCTATCGCAGGAACCACACGCGACTCCATCGCTACATTATACAACAAGTTCGGACATGAGTTCATGCTCGTGGATACAGCCGGAATGAGAAAGAAGGCTAAGGTGCATGAAGACCTCGAGTTCTACTCAGTCATGAGATCTATCCGTGCGATCGAGCACTCGGACGTATGTATCCTCATGGTAGATGCCCAGACAGGCATCGAGTCGCAGGACATGGCCATCTTCAACCTCATCCAGCGCAACAAGAAAGGCTGCGTGGTGGTTGTCAACAAATGGGACACCATCGTGAAGGACAGCAACACGATGAAGGAATATACCAACGCCATCAAGGAGCGCCTTGCGCCGTTCACTGACCTCCCGATCATCTTTACATCGGTGATCAACAAGCAGAGAATCATGGACGTACTTGATGCAGCTGCACATGTATACGAGAACTACTCGAGGAAGATATCCACTTCAAAGCTCAACGAAGAGATGCTTCCTGAGATCGAGAACTATCCGCCACCGGCATGGAAGGGCAAGTACATCAAGATCAAGTACATCACCCAGCTCCCGACACGTTCTCCATCATTCGCTTTCTTCTGCAACCTTCCGCAGTACATCCGCGAACCATACAGAAGATTCCTTGAGAACAAGCTCCGCTCGAAATTCGATTTCCTCGGATGTCCGGTGCAGGTGTTCCTCAGACAGAAATAAGAAGAAAAGGCTGTTGCGATTTGCAACAGCCTTTTCTTTTAGTTCAGCCTCTCTATCTTCAGATGCTGGATCTTGTATGCCTTGTCGTTGTAGCCGACGAATATCGTGACCATGAACATCTCGCCTCCGGCGTTCAACGTGCCTAATGCATATTTCATGTTGGAGCGTCCGGCCCTGTGGGTTATCTCGAACGATCGTGGAGTATATGAGCGGAAGAAGGACTTCATGATCTGGCAGGCCTGGTTGCGGCTCGAGTCATTCGAATCCGAGAAGATCGTCACTTCAAGATTGTCGGAGAACCAGGCAGACAACTTGTCCGCATCTCCCATAGCCAGATATTTGGAGATAGGATTGAACACATCATACCCGGTATCCTGAGCCGATGCCTTAACGCATGAAAGCAGAGCGACCGTCGCCGCCAGCACACTCAATATGTATCTTTTCATCTGCAAAACCTTGTGTTTGAACGGGCAAAGATACTACAAATTCCAAGCCGTGCAATCTTTTTCACACAAATATCACTTGGCGGGATATTTGCAGAGTTTTATTATATTTGTCGTTGTATAGACAATTGACCTGATGAAGATAACACTGCTTACCGTAGGAAAGACTGACAGAGACTGGGTGAGGCAGGGGCTGGACATCTATGTGTCCCGCCTCAAGCACTACATTCCGTTCTCCATAATCGAGATTCCGGAACTGAAAAACGTATCGGCCCTTACCAAAGATCAGATAAAGACAAGGGAGGGAGAGCTGATACTCAAGAATATACGCCCTACGGATGACGTAATCCTGCTTGATGAAAGAGGAAAGGAATACTCGTCAGTAGAGCTGGCCAAAGTGATCCAGGACAAGATATCCTACGAGGGAAAGGACATCGTATACGTGATCGGCGGAGCATACGGATTTTCAGATCCGGTATACAAAAGAGCCAATTCGAAGCTTTCGTTGTCCAGAATGACTTTCTCCCACCAGATGGTCAGAGCTATCTTTGCAGAACAGATATACAGGGCATTCACCATAATGAAGGGGGAACCTTACCACCACGAATAAAGTCATTGCCATGAATACCAAGGATTGGCTGCATAAAAAACTGCCATTGCTGGCGCTGCTGCTTTCACTGATTCTTTTCGTTCTGTCCATGGCCAGCGGAAATTCAGACGGAAACACAGAAACGACAGCAAGAAAGGTAGCAGCCAGAATCGAGAAAAGAATAGAGATCCTCGACAAGAACATCGATCTTGCCAAGAATGTCGAGGAGGATGAATACATGATTTCCGGAAATCTTCCGGAAGACATGGTCATATATCGTTATGTCAACGATACTCTTCAGTCATGGAACAATCAGTTCACCATCATCAACGACGACATTTCCTCAAGAATGGTCTTCCAGACACTTACAGACAGGAAAAGCCGTATCGTCTCATATCTCAATGACGTAAAGCCTCATTTCCTGTACATGAATCTCGGACCTAAATGGTATCTGGTAAAGTCCGTAGAGTACGGGAATAACGTAAAGCTGATTGCCGGCATAGAGATAAAGAACACATTGATTGAAGATGTACGAAGAAATGACAACGGAGTAAATCCGAAGCTCAAGCTTTCAGGAAAGTATTCCGTCCTTCCCCTCCAGTACAGCGGCGGATCGGCAGTAGATATAGACGGAGCCCCTTTGTTCAAGATCATCTATGACAGCACCAAGGCGACCCCATTCTTTGACAATTCGATGCTGAGATGGGTCGCGATAATCATTCTGGCGGCGGCAATCGTGATGTTCCTTGCCGGACACAGGACGCTGAGAGTCTATACCGTATCGGTTGTTTCGCTGGCACTGCTTTTCTTTATGTCATTCATATGGGGAATGCAGCTGAACGGAGTGACAGAACTGTTCTCCCCTACGGTCTACGCAGACGGAGCCATGTTCTTTTCGCTGGGTTCCCTCCTGCTTGTCAACATGTTCATCACCCTGTTCGTCATTTGTACATTCCTGGTAAGAAACAGGATCACGGCGATGATCAGGCACGACAGGAAGCATCTCAAGCGCAACATGGCCCTTTACGGGCTTATCACGGTCGTAATCAGCATTGCCCTTGCCATCTACACACATCTTACCCTCAAGAGCCTCCTGCTGAACTCGAACATATCGATGGAGCTGTACAGATGGAACATGGACATATCGTATACCATCATGGTATACATATCGTACACCGGCCTGCTCTTCTGTCTCCTACTGCAGCTGCAGATCATGAGACCGGTCGTAAAGATGTTCCTCGGGTTCAAATATGACATGTTCGTGATCAAGACTCTTGTGGTCTTCGCAATCATATGTTCAGCTTATTTCACTATTACCTCGAGCAGGTTCGGGTTCCAGAAAGAGCAGGACAGGGTAAGTGTATGGGCGAACAGACTTTCTGTGGACAGAGACCTCAGCCTCGAGATCCAGCTCAGGTCGGTAGAGGAGGCAATAGCATACGACCAGCTCATCGCCGCCTTGAGCAGGCTTGACAATACCGGAGGCATGATCCAGAACAGGATCATGGACTTCTATCTCAGCCGCATCAGACAGGAGTATAACCTGGATGTCATGATATTCAGGCCGGACAACATTACCGGAGTAGCATACTTCAACAGTATTATGCGCTCTGGCACTCCTATCGCCCCAGGTTCGAGATTCCACTTCCTGACCGACGCCAACGGCAACAGCAGTTATGCAGGAACATTCATGCTCTACCAGCCGCAAGGCCAGGTCACACGAATGCTTCTCAGGATCGAGTCGAACTCAAACAGAGAAGACCGAGGATATTACAGCATTCTGGGAAGATTCTCAAAACCCGGAGACATCAACATTCCGTCCCACTATTCCTATGCAAAATACAAGGACGGCCGTCTGATGTCATACAAGGGCAACTATCCGTATCCTACAAACTATGATCATGAAGGAAGAGGATACCTTGTCGGCCGCAACAGGGAGGTTGCAATGATAAGGGGATACATCCATTTCATGAACCTTGTCAGCGAGAACGAGATGATCGTGATATCAAGGCCGAAGAGAGCCGGACTTGTATACTTCATTTCCTTCTCATATCTGTGCCTCGCCCTCAGCGGCATCATGAGTATATTCGCGCGCTCACGCGGAAAGAAAAAGGTATTCAAGAGCAACTATTTCAGGACAAGGATCAACACTATCCTCCTGATCTCGTCTACGCTCATCCTTGCCAGCATGACGGCAATCAGCATATTCTTCGTGTACAAGAGAAACGAAGAAAACATGTACAATCTGATGTCTTCAAGAATAACAACGGTACAGGCACTCGTCGAGAGACATACCAAGACTGTATCGAACTGGCAGAGTCTGAACAATCAGGAATTCACCGCAGCCCTTGAAAACATAGGAAACACAACCAAATCAGATATAACGCTCTATACCCCTGCCGGAAAGGTATTCCTGTCGACCACGCCTGAGGTCTTCGAAAAGATGATCATGGGCAGCCGAATAAATGAAGATGCCTTCTACAATATCCAGGACAGGTACCAGAGATACTTCATCCATAGGGAAAAGATCACAGACTATAAATACTGGGCTCTTTACGCTCCTGTCTTCAACGACAGCGGAGAGATAGTAGCCATTGCAGGAATTCCTTATACGGACCGAAGCTTCGATTTCAGAAGGGAGGCATTCTTCCATGCCGCGCTCATAATCAACCTCTTCCTTCTCCTGCTGATAGGATCGCTCCTGTTCAGCACAAGGGAAGTGAACGCTCTCTTCTCTCCTCTGATCGAAATGGGAAAGAAGATGAATGTAGCTGACATCCATGACCTTGAATTCATCACATACAAGCGAGATGATGAGATTTCATCTCTTGTGGATGCATATAACCGAATGGTAAAGGACCTCTCCGAATCAACAAGGCAGCTTGCCCAGGCCGAGCGAGACAAGGCATGGAGCCAGATGGCACGTCAGGTGGCCCATGAAATCAAGAATCCTCTCACGCCTATCAAGCTCCAGATCCAGAGGCTCATCAGGCTCAAGAACAACAACAATCCAGCATGGGAGCAAAGATTCGACGAGGTGTCGGCAGTCGTACTTGAGCACATTGACATCCTTACCGAGACAGCAAATGAGTTCTCTACATTCGCAAAGCTTTACAGCGAAGAGCCGGTACTGCTTGACCTTGACAAGACCATAAAGGACCAGCTCCTGATCTTCGACAACAAGGAAAATGTAAAGATATCGTATCTGGGAATGGAGGACGCCTTCGTAATGGCTCCGAAACCTCAGCTGATACGTGTATTCGTCAACCTCATCACAAACGCCATCCAGGCCGTGGAGATAAGTCAGAAGGAAGCGGCGGAGATGGGCGAGGAACCTGCCAAAGGCCGTGTGATGATAAGCCTGCACAACAGCATGAAGGACGGATACTATGACATCGTGTTCGACGACAACGGTCCCGGAGTCAAGGACGAGAATCTCGACAAGCTCTTCACTCCTAACTTCACAACAAAAAGTTCCGGCACAGGCCTTGGACTGGCCATATGCCGAAACATCATTGAAAAATGCGAAGGAGAGATACGCTATCAGCGCTCATTCGTCCTTGGCGGTGCCTCATTCATAGTTACGGTCCCTAAGCACAAGGCCTAGAGACCGTAATATCTAAAGTACATATGACTGTACATCACTTGCAGTAATCCTGCTTCCCGAGAGGATCAGGAGACGCTCTACCACATTGCGGAGCTCTCTGATGTTTCCCGTCCAAGACTTTTCGACAAGAAGCTTCATTGCCTGAGGCTCGATCTCGCGTGGCGGCATTCCTGTCTCGGCGCATATCTGTCCGATGAAATGCTCGACGAGAAGAGGAATATCACTCTTGCGATCGTCCAGAGTAGGAACATTTATGACAATGACGCTGAGACGATGATAAAGGTCTTCCCTGAATGTGCCCTTCTCGATCTCGGCCTTGAGATTCTTGTTGGTAGCCGCGAGCACCCTTACATCCACGATTATATCCTTGTCGCTTCCTACGCGGGAAAGCTTCTTTTCCTGAAGGACTCTGAGTACCTTTGCCTGAGCGGCAAGAGACATGTCTCCGATCTCATCAAGGAAAAGCGTTCCGCCATCTGCCTGCTCGAATTTTCCCTTATGCTGCTTGATGGCAGAAGTAAATGCACCTTTCTCATGACCGAAAAGCTCACTTTCGATAAGTTCTGAAGGAATTGCGGCACAGTTCACCTCCACATACGGAGCAGCTGAACGCAAGCTTTTAAGATGGAGGTTGCGGGCAACAAGCTCCTTTCCGGTGCCGTTGGAACCGATGATCAGCACCCTGGCATCTGTCGGAGCTACCTTCTCGATCATATCCTTGACCTTGAGAATCTCCTCTGACTCGCCTATCATCTCCTGACCATAGACCTTCTTTTTCAATATCTTCGTTTCCTTGACCAGCGAAACCTTTTCTGTGGCATTCTTGATAGTTATCAGTATCCTGTTAAGATCAAGAGGCTTCTGGATGAAGTCGAAGGCTCCCTTCTTTATGCACTCGACTGCTGTCTGGATATCTCCATGTCCGGAAATCATGACCACAGCGGCATCCACGCCCATTGAGGTCAGCCTGTCCAGCACTTCCATACCGTCCATTTCCGGCATCTTGATGTCGCAGAAGATGACGCTGTACTTTTCCTTATCCACCATCTCACATCCCTGCACACCGTTTTCAGCCACATCGACATCGTAGCCCTCGTCAATCAGAATCTCCTTAAGGGAATTCCTTATCGATCTCTCGTCGTCAATAATAAGAATCTTCATATTTACAGAGTATTATCTTTTCCTTATGCGTTTACAAATATCGACATTTTTGGGAGTTTACGCAATATTTTATATTTTTGCTTGATTTTAATGATTAACATGCAGATACCAGATATCATAATAGCCATTGATGGTTACTCATCTACCGGCAAAAGCTCCTTTGCAAAAATCATAGCAAACGAGTTCTCTTTCCTGTATCTTGACTCAGGAGCCCTCTACAGAGGCGTAACTTTGTTCGCAATCGAGAACGGATTCATCGATGACGACTGCAACATCGATGTGCCTGGCCTTGAAAAGGCGATGGAAAGTCTCGACCTTCATTTTGCTGAAGGAGGCACTCACATAGGAGACAGATGTGTGGAAAAGGAGATCCGATCACTGGCTGTGGCCGGCAAGGTCAGCCCTATCGCAACTGTACCGGAAGTACGACGCTTCGTGGACAGAAAGCTCAGGGAGTTCGGCAAGAACAAGCGTATCGTAATGGACGGCAGAGACATCGGAACAACTGTTTTTCCTGATGCAGAGCTCAAGATCTTCATGACAGCAGACCCGATGATCCGCGCAGAAAGAAGAGCGGCAGAAATGCGTGCCAAGGGACAGGACGTCGAGATCAACGATGTCCTCAAGAACCTTCAGGAAAGAGACTATATCGATTCTCACCGAGCTACCTCCCCGCTTACACAGGCCGCAGACGCCATCGTTCTGGACAATTCACACATGACGATGGATGACCAGATGGTATGGCTCAAGGAAATAATAACCGAGCGTTTCGGCTGCTAATCCCCCGCATACATTATGCTTACCGTAGACATAGACAACAATTCGGGATTCTGTGCAGGAGTCATCAGAGCTATCGGAAAGGCAGAGGAATACCTTCACGAAGGAAAAGACTCGTCTGAAGAAGGCAAGCGTCTGTACTCGCTCGGAGCCATTGTACATAACGATGCCGAACTTGGACGACTTATAGAACAGGGTCTGGTCACCATCGACAAGGAAGACCTTGAAGAAATGGTGGCTGCGCCAGGAGAAGTGCTGCTGATCAGAGCGCATGGAGAACCTCCTCAGACATACGAGAAGGCCGAAAGCCTGGGTTTCAGCATCATCGACTGCACATGTCCGGTTGTACTCAAGCTTCAGAAAAGAATAAAGGAAGCTTATCAATCCCAGCTTGAGACCGGTGAGGGGCAGATCATAATCTTCGGAAAGATAGGCCATGCGGAAGTCCTTGGACTTATAGGCCAGACCGAAGGCTCTGCAATCGTCGTTGAAAACATAGTCATGCTTGAAGAGCTCATCGAAGACGGAACGATAAGACTTGACGTTCCTACTGAGGTGTTCAGCCAGACTACTAAAAGTCCTGCGGAATACTCAAGACTTTGCTCGAGACTTGAGGAGCAGATGGCCGGACACGATGGAAACCTTCTGAACGTCCATGACACGATATGTTCCCAGGTCGCGACAAGACATGAGAGGCTTTCTAAATTCGCCCTTGAGCATGATGTGATAATCTTCGTATCGGGCAAGGCCAGTTCAAACGGCAAAGTACTTTGCGAACTTTGCAAATCATTGAACATCAGGACATATCACATTGACTCCCCTGCCGAGATAAAGAGAGAATGGTTCCGCGCGGATGACAAGGTAGGAATCTGTGGAGCCACATCTACTCCGAAATGGCTGCTTGAAGAGACTGCGGAACACATCCTTGACCTCAACAAGTATGTACCTGCATGGGAAGAGAAGTTCGCGGATGGCGAAAATGCTGATAATCAGTAAAAATTTGGTAGGTAGCAGACTATTTTATATTTTTGCAGCCGATTTTCGAGAGCCTCGCGGTGTCATGTGGGGCGAAATCGAGACATCTCATTGATTTATAATTTTTTAAACTATTTATATTTTATGGCAACAACAGCTGATTTCAAGAACGGACTTTACATTGATTATAACGGCAAACCATGCCAGATCGTATGGTTCCAGCACGTAAAGCCAGGAAAAGGTCCTGCTTTCGTAAAGGTTAAACTCCGCAACCTCGAGAACGGACGTATCCTCGAGAACACATTCAACGCAGGTGTCAAGATCGACACTATCAACGTAGAGAGAAGACCTTACCAGTTCCTTTATAAGGATGAGGACGGATTCAACTTCATGCACGAGGAGACTTACGAGCAGATCCACCTCGGCACTGACCTCGTTGACAACGCAGACCTCATGAAGGAGGGCCAGCACGTTGAGATGATGTTCCTCGCTGACGAGGAGCGTTGCCTTACTTGCGAGCTTCCTACATATGTAGAGCTTGAGGTTACTTACACAGAGCCTGCAGTAAAGGGTGATACAGCTTCTACAAACGCTCAGAAGGAGATCACTCTCGAGACTGGCGCTATCATCATGGCTCCTCTCTTCATCAACATCGGTGAGAAGATCCGTGTCAACACAACTGACCGTTCATACGGCGAGCGCGTGAAGTAATTCTGACGCACATATAAAAAACAGCGAAGGCTGTAATCTAAGCGACATTGGCTCCCGAAAAGGGAGGGGACCCGCTTGCGGGGAGGATCGCCGGATTACAGCCTTCGCTGTTTTTTATTGTATCAGTCTGATTACTCTTCTTTATGCTGTTCTTTTTCAGCAGCATGTTCAGCCGCTGTGTTGATACGCTGAGGGCCGCCGGCCTCTGCACGGAGGAATGCGTCGGAACGCTTAAGGGTGAAGTTCGATCCGAGATACTTTGTACGTACCTCATCATCCGCAGCAAGTTCCTCAGGGGTTCCCTGCTGAAGGATGGATCCCTCATAAAGAAGGTATGCCCTGTCGATGATCGCAAGGGTCTCGCCTACATTGTGGTCTGTGATGATGACTCCGATATTCTTGTACTTGAGCTTTGCGATGATATACTGGATATCCTCGACGGCGATAGGGTCGACTCCGGCAAAAGGCTCATCGAGAAGGATGAATTTAGGGTCGATGGCCAGGGCACGGGCGATCTCGCAACGACGACGCTCACCTCCGGAAAGCTGTATACCCTTGCTCTTGCGTACCTTATGGAGGTTGAACTCATCCAACAGATCCTCAAGACGCTGCTTTCTCTCAGCCTTTGTGAACTGCTTGGACATCTCCATCACGGACATGATGTTATCCTCAACGCTCATATGACGGAAGACCGAAGCCTCCTGCGCAAGATATCCTACACCCTTCTGGGCTCTCTTGAACATAGGAAGATCTGTAATCTCCTCATCATCAAGGAATATCCTTCCGGCATTCGGCACGATAAGTCCTGTGATCATATAGAAGCTGGTGGTCTTTCCGGCTCCGTTAGGTCCGAGGAAGCCTACGATCTCTCCCTGCTTCACCTCCATGGAAACACCTTTCACAACCGTTCTCGGTCCGTATTTCTTAACCAGATTTTCGCAATGTAATTTCATAAAATCCTTTTTCTAAACCTCCGGGAGGCTATTTAATATCAAGCTCAAGATCCTTTACAAGATTCTTGACTTCTTCATTATTCTTCATCAGTTCCGTAGCCTGCTCGCTCGGCATATATATCTTCTTCTGCTCTGGAGCATCATCAGGAGTAACCGTAACTCGAAGATAGACCTTCATCGAGCCTACTATCTTCCTGTAGTTTCCTTCAAGCTCATGGAGAAGCTTCGACTCCACCCAATCCTTCTGGGCATCATTCACCACTCTGAAGATCACAGTCTTGGCATCCTCCGACTCCTCTATCTTTATCGTAGTGCTGGTAAGCATGCTTGCAAGTCTCGGTTTGTCGCTGTAGAAGCTGGCAAGTTCCGGCCACTTGCCCTTCAGAGTCTCATCATCCGGAATAGGAGTCTCAACAGCTGCAACCGCCTCTGTTGCAGGGGCATCCTCCATCATGGACTTCATTGAAAGCGATGCACCGCCACGGGCAGCGCGCGCACGACGTTCACGAGGCTGCTGCTCTGGGGCTGCTTCTGCTGCAATTGGGGCTACTGGAGCCGGAGACGGATCTACCGGGGTTGGAGCCGGCTGAACCGTTGGGGCCGGCTGGGCGACAGGAGCGGCTGACTGAACCACAGGAGCGGCTGGCTGAGCCACAGGAGCCTTTGCCTCCGGAACGGCAGCATTAAGCTTACCGCTGAGGAAGCTCAGACGCATAAGCGCGAACTCGATATGCAGGCGAGGGTTCACGCTGGCCCTATAGCCTGACTCGCACTGGGTCGTGATGCCCAATGCATCGTAAAGGAACGGAAGCGGACATCTTTCCGCCTGCTCCCTGTATCTTTTCTTCAATGAATCAGGAAGCTCGAGGAGAGCCTCAAGTCCTCCGCTCTTGCTCACGATAAGATCGCGAAGGTGCGATGACAACGCAGCAACGAAATGAAGCGCATTGAATCCTTTTGTAAGTATCTCGTCAAAGGTGACCAATGCCGTAGGATAATCAGCCTTCAGGAACGCGTCCACCAATGAAAAACTGTATTCATAATCAAGGACATTGAGATTGCGGAGCACGTCCTGATACTTCACATCCGTACCGCAGAAAGCCACGGTCTGGTCGAAGATGGTAAGGGCATCACGCATCGCACCGTCAGCCTTATGGGCCACAACATGGAGCGACTCGTCATCAATTGTAACCCCCTCGCTGGAAGCCACCATGCGGAGGTTCCTGACTATATTGTCCACAGTGATCCTGTTGAAATCATATGTCTGACAACGTGACAGGATTGTCGGGAGAATCTTATGCTTTTCAGTTGTAGCCAGAATGAAGATGGCATGCGCAGGCGGTTCCTCAAGAGTCTTCAGGAATGCGTTGAACGCTGCCTGAGAGAGCATATGCACCTCATCGATGATGTACACGCTGTATTTTCCGACCTGAGGAGGGATGCGCACCTGATCCATCAGCGTCTTGATGTCCTCGACTCCGTTGTTGGAAGCCGCATCAAGCTCATGGATGCAGTACGAACGACCCTCTGCAAACGACTGGCATGACTCGCATGTACCGCATGGCTCCATGTCTGCCGAAGGATTCGAGCAATTGATCATCTTCGCGAAGATACGGGCAGTAGTGGTCTTGCCGACTCCACGAGGTCCGCAAAAGAGGTATGCATGTGCAAGCTGTCCTCTCAAGATCGAGTTCTTGAGGGTCTGTGCTATATTGTCCTGGCCGATGAGTGTCCCGAAGGAGTCAGGCCTGTACTTTCTGGCTGAAACTATATATTGTGACATATCCGTTCTTTGGTCAACTTACAAATATAGCACTATTTTTGTTAACTTTGTACCCGATTTCTGATATACATAAGATACGACATGAAAAAACTCATAATACTGTTTGCTGCTTTAATCATGCCGCTCATGGCTGGCGCCCAGGCGCAGATCACCACTAAAAAAGTCAAATTAGAAGATTTCACGCAGAAGATTACCAAGATAGTCCTCAACGGAAACCCATTCTACGACACATCGCTGAAAGAGGAAATTGCCGCAAGATGGAGGATCTCCCCATATGAATTCTGCACACTTGAGGAGTTCGACAAGCTCAAGGGAAATGACAGATACTACTTCCTGATGCTCATACAGGGACAGTTCCGCAAGGAGACAGCTCCGGGCCTTCAGTTCCTTTCGCTCGTAAAGGGAGGCCAGGGTGCGGACAAGGGCATCGATGAGATGCTTGAAGTAGTGTCACTCCCCTTTGCTTCAGCTGAATATCCTACCGGAAGAGAGCTGGTATTCCTGCCGGCGCTTCTGGACATAATACAGAACTACACCCTCCAGGCTATGGAGAATGATTTCAATGCATATGGAGGACTTTCCAATACGGTCCAGAAGCTCAGCAAATCTTCCGGAATGACCATTGTCTTTTCAGAAGACGATCTCAACAGCATGGTTTCCAAGGCAGTGACAGACCAGCTGTTTGACAGGACAATGATCCTTACTGACGAAGATGATGCCGACAGCTATATGCTTGACAATGTTTCCGGAACTCTTGTCAGCTATGTTGTGGTTCCTACAGAGCCTATGAAGGGGTCATACTGCTACAAGATGCTCATCGACGCTCAGACTCACGAGCTTTACTATTACCGCAAGCACAAGATCTCTGCAAAGGCAGGAGCAGGTTTCCTTCCAGAAGACATTGAAAAGATAACCAAAGCGAGGAAGTAAGGGATGATAAGCGGAAAGGCAGATTGCGGACTGCAATATGCAGTCAAGAGAAGCGGTTCGGCTGTAGGATACTGCGCCTTGAGCATCAAATGCGGAACAAGGGACGAGGCTGGCTACCATGCCGGCATAGCTCATTTTGTAGAGCATACGATATTCAAAGGAACAGAACACAGAAGCGCCTCTGTAATAAATAGTTACCTAGATCGTCTAGGCGGAGAGCTCAATGCTTTCACGACAAAGGAGGAGATCGTTTTCCACGCTACGGTACTGAAGGAAGACCTCACCAAGGCAGCGTCGCTTCTGCTGGAGCTCGCAACATGCCCTACATTCCCGGAGAATGAGATACAGACAGAAAAGGGAGTGGTGATTGATGAAATTCATTCATATAAGGACACGCCGTCTGAAGACATCTACGACAGATTCGAGGAAATGATATTTGCGGGCCATCCCCTCAGCGGAAACATCCTCGGCACCACTTTGTCAGTAAAGAAGATCAGCCGCGAAGAACTCCTCCGATTCGTAAAGGAAAAGTTCCAGCCATGCAGGATGGCCTTCACCGTGGTTGCCGACATCGATGAGGCGCGCATGGAAAAGGGCATATTGAAACTGGCTGAAAAATATTTCGGCAATACGCCCTCAGCATGTCCGGCGGCACAGGACTGCTCCGAGCACGGAAATGTACCGTTCTCCTGTGGAAATTACAGCGTTCCAGCAGCGGAGCCATTCGACAAGACCCTCAACAAAAGGAACCATCAGGCAAACTGCGTCATCGGCTCGCTTGCACCCTCGCTGTACCAGGAAAGGGAGAGACTTGCGACCGTACTGCTTTGCAACATCCTCGGAGGTCCGGCATCGAATTCAATCCTGAATTCCGTACTCAGAGAAAAGAACGGATGGGTATACGGAGTCGAGTGCGGATACACGCAATTCGCTGATACAGGCTTGGTTGCGATCACTCTCGGATGTGATAAGGCCAATCTGGACAAATGCCTCAAGGCCATTGAAAAGGAGATTGAAAAACTACAGGCTGAGCCTCTCTCGGAGCGCAAGCTCAAGGCAGCCAAGAAGCAGCTTCTCGGACAGCTCGCGATAAGCAGCGACAACGGAGAGACCCAGTGTCTGTCTATGGGAAAAGGTCTTCTGGCTTACGGCAAGATCAGTTCCGGCAAGGAAAACCGATCGCTTGTCGAGGGCATCACAGCAGATGAAGTCCGCGACATGGCTGTCAGGATATTTGACAAAGAGAAGATTTCTAAACTGATTTACATTTAGTCTTTATGGCAGTGTGATGTAATTGACATGCCACCCCCGGCTAGGGGGTGCCGCAGCTCCGAAGGAGTAGCGGCGGGGGTCAATGGAATCACACTGCCATAAAGACCAAGAGATTAAATAATGGAGAAGATTTACAAATACATCGAGGATCATGTGACTCCTCAGGGAGAGGCTCTTGACTGGGTCGAGAAACAGACACATATCAGGACAAACCACGCACGCATGCTTTCCGGAAAGCTGCAGGGCGAGCTCCTGCGCATAATCGTCCAGACCTCGGGAGCAAAACGCATCCTCGAACTGGGCACATTCACAGGCTACTCGGCAATCTGTCTGGCCTCTACACTTCCTGAAGACGGCCACCTCGACACCCTCGAGCTCAACGACGAACTTGAAGACCTCATCCTCGAAGGCTTCGAACGCGCCGGTCTTGAAGAAAAGATCCAGCTCCATATCGGCGACTGCAAGGAAACCCTCAACAGATTCAGGTCAGAAATGAGCCTTTGCGATGGCCAGGAGGCTGATCCGGCAAAGATGTATGACATAGTATACATGGACGCCAACAAACGTGAATACTGCGAATATTATGACCTTGTATTCGACATGGTACGTCCGGGAGGCCTCATCCTTGCCGACAATGTACTTTGGGACGGAAAGGTGTGCATGGATCCCCTTCCACAGGACAAGCAGACCCTCGGAATCGCCCGCTTCAACGACATGGTATCGAAAGACCGCCGCGTAGAGTCGGTGATCCTTCCTCTTCGCGACGGCCTCAATATTATCCGTAAAAAACAGTCTACTGACGCGTGATCTTGGCTCCGAGAGCGTTCAGACGGACATCAATCTCCTCGTATCCACGATCGATCTGCTCGATGTTGCTGATGATGCTCGTACCCTTTGCCGACATAGCGGCGATGAGCATTGCGATACCGGCACGGATGTCCGGAGATGTCATGTTGCCGGCACGAAGCTGATAGCGATGATCGTGTCCGACGACAACGGCTCTGTGAGGGTCGCACAGTATGATCTGGGCTCCCATATCGATGAGCTTGTCGACAAAGAAGAGACGGCTCTCGAACATCTTCTGATGAATCAGGACACTGCCTCGGCACTGTGTTGCCATCACAAGGATGACACTGATGAGGTCTGGCGAAAGACCTGGCCATGGAGCATCCGCAACATGGAGGATGGAACCGTCCAGGAACGAGTCGATGATATAGCTTTCCTGCTCGGGAATATAGATGTCATCGCCACGACGCTCCAGATTCACACCCAGACGACGGAAAGCCTCAGGAATCATTCCAAGTTCATCATATGCAACGTCCTTGATGGTCAGCGAACTGCGGTTCATTGCTGCAAGAGCGATGAATGAACCGATCTCGATCATATCCGGAAGTATCTGATGCTCAGCACCGCCAAGCGAATCCACACCTGTTATCTTCAGAAGGTTTGACCCTACACCGTCGATCTTTGCACCCATCCTGTTGAGCATCCTGCAAAGCTGCTGCACATATGGTTCGCAGGCCGCATTATATATCGTAGTCTCGCCTTTCGCAAGACATGCAGCCATAACGATATTGGCCGTACCGGTCACAGAAGCCTCGTCAAGCAGCATATACCTTCCTTCGAGAGACTGTCCCTCAGGCACATGGAGATAGAAGGCCTTCTTATCGAAGTCATACTCCTGCGCAGCACCGAGGTTCATGAATCCCATGATATGGGTATCCACCCTGCGACGTCCGATCTGATCGCCGCCTGGCTTAGGGAAGTATGCACGTCCGAAACGGGCAAGAAGCGGACCCACAACCATCACAGATCCACGAAGTTTGGCACACTTTGCAACAAAGTCCGCACTGGCGATGTAATCCGTATCGATTTCGTCAGCCTGGAATGTATACACGCCCTTTTCATGCCTTGTGACCTTCACGCCCATTCCCTCGAGAAGCAGGATCAGATTACGTACGTCCAGAATCTCCGGAACATTTGAAATCTTTACCTTCTCCTTGGTCAGGAGCACCGCGCTGATCACCTGCAGGGCCTCATTCTTCGCGCCCTGCGGTCTGATTGTACCACTAAGCTTGTGGCCGCCTTCTATTACGAATGAACTCATATATTTATAAATTCTTTATCCTATATATGGTCTACCTCCGGATGGAGCTCGACACCAAACTTCGTCTTCACCGAAGCGATTATACGCTTTTCAAGGCCTATTATCTCCTCGGGATATGCCTCACCGGTATAATTGACGATCACCAGCGGCTGCTTTTCCCAGACTGCAGCTCCTCCGCTTCTCCTGCCTTTCCATCCGCACTGCTCAATCATCCACGCCGCAGGCACCTTGACCATTCCGTCCGGAAGGTCATAATGCGGAACCTTGCAATCAGCTCCGTGCTCAGCCTTCGCAGCAGCTTCGATACGATCGAAATGTTCACGGCTGATAACAGGATTCTTGAAGAAGCTTCCTGCACTTCCCATCACCGACGGCTCCGGCAACTTCTCCTTCCTGATCTTGATGATGACCTTACGGATCAATCCCGGCGTCAACTCTGACCCCGCAGCCTCAACTGCCTCTTTCAGATGGCCATACTCCAGCTTCGGCTGTGGAGTACGCGAAAGCGCAAACACCACATGAGTCACAATGTAACGGCCTCTTATCTCCGGATCTTTGAATGCCGAATCACGATATCCATATTGCAGATCCTCGACATCAAAGTTCACAAACTCCTCATCTACAGTATCATAGCAATACACCTTGCGGATCACATCCTTCACCTCGACACCATAAGCTCCGATATTCTGGACTGCAGAGGCACCCACCTCGCCAGGGATATGAGACAGGTTCTCCACTCCCCAAAGTCCTTCCTTCGCCGCCCAATCACAGAAGTCATCGAACACCACTCCCGCACCGACCGACACCAAAACAGTCTCTACAGGCTGAATCTCTTCAGACGATGTGTCATTTGTGCGAAAGTGGCATTTTCCCACCCCCGGGTAGGGGGAGGGGCCCAAACTTGTTTGGGAGGGGGCCACTGGAGCACTATGACACTCGTCTAGTATCTCTATGAAATCGATTTTAGAGTGCAGGACAGTACCCTTGAAATCATCTGTGAACAACAGATTGCTGCCCCCACCGATATGAAGAACCGGACGGGCCAGCTCTTCAAACTCGATGTCCACAAGATCCGCCACTGAATCATATTCAATGAAACAGCGCGCCTTCACCTTCATTCCGAAGGTGTTCATCTTCGTCAGATCCTTATAATACTCCGTCTTTACCATACATCATCCAGCCTACAGTGTAGCCGCAGGAGACTTTCACTATTCAATACGAGTTGATTATGTCGATAAAGCATTTGAGGAATGCTTGTATTTTCAAGACATGCCACCCCCGGCTAGGGGGTGCCCGACCATCGGGAGGGCGGGGGTCTTGAAAAACAAGCTTCCGAAAATGCGCTATCCTATCTCAGCACCGTTGCAAAGAGTCTCCGCAGGCGTAACGAACCTCATTTTGCCGTCATTCTGACGAGCCATAAGGATCATACCCTTAGACTCGATGCCACGGATCTTGCGTGGAGCAAGATTGGCAAGAATACATATCTGCTTGCCTACCATCTCTTCTGGAGAATACTGCTCGGCGATACCTGAAACGATGACTCTCTTGTCAATGCCTGTATCAATTGTCAGCTTGAGAAGCTTGTCTGTCTTTGGAACACGCTCAGCTTCAAGAACTGTAGCCGTACGGATGTCCATCTTCTGGAAATCATCGAATGTACATTCCTCCTTCTGAGGAGTAACAACAGCAGCCTCAGCAGCCTTCGCAGCCGCCTCACGCTCTGCGCGGATGGTCTCCAGACGAGCGATCTGAGCATCCACTACCTCATCCTCGATCTTAGCGAAGAGGAGGGTTGCTGGATTGAGCTGATGACCTGCTGGAAGGAGAACCGGATTTCCAAGAACATTCCATGAAAGTGTGATAGCCTCATCAAGAGCTGTAGTCACTGGAGTTCCTGCAACAGCAGACGATGTATGGAGAGCAGCGCCCTCGCCTGCTGTATAGATGTTCTCGCTTACTGAGCCCTCTTCGCCAGCACGGTGGTCGAAACCTGCTGCAATGCCGACATTGAGGATGCTGCGGAGCTTCTCAGCCGAGAACGGAAGGAATGGCTCGAATGCGATGGCGAGAGAAGCACAGATCTGAAGAGATACGTTCAGGATAGAAGCTGTTCTGTCCATATCTGTCTTCGCCACCTTCCATGGCTCTGTATCAGTAAGGTACTTGTTTCCGAGACGGGCAATGTTCATAGCCTCCTTGAGGGCCTCGCGGAACTTGTATCCGTCGAGGTAGCGCTGCATCTCTTCCTTGAGAGGCTTGATCTGTGCAAGTGTCTCAGCATCAATGGACTCAGGCTTAAGGTCAGCAGGAACCTTACCCTCAAAATACTTATGTGTAAGAACTACCGCACGGTTCACGAAGTTACCGAGGATAGCTACGAGCTCGCTGTTGTTGCGTGCCTGGAAATCCTTCCATGAGAAGTCATTGTCCTTTGTCTCAGGTGCATTTGCAGTAAGCACATAACGGAGAACGTCCTCCTGTCCAGGGAACTGCTCGAGATACTCATGGAGCCATACAGCCCATCCTCTTGAAGTCGAGATCTTGTCGCCCTCGAGGTTAAGGAACTCATTTGCAGGGACATTGTCTGGGAGAATGTAGCTTCCGTCAGCCTTGAGCATTGAAGGGAAGACGATGCAATGGAAGACGATGTTGTCCTTTCCGATGAAATGAACGAGCTTTGTATCCTCGCTCTTCCACCATGTCTCCCAGCTCTGAGGAAGGAGTTCCTGAGTGTTGGAAATGTATCCGATAGGGGCATCGAACCAGACATAAAGAACCTTTCCGTCCGATCCTTCAACAGGTACAGGGACACCCCAGTTGAGGTCACGGCTTACGGCACGTGGCTGAAGACCGCCATCGATCCAGCTCTTGCACTGTCCGTATACGTTGCTTCTCCACTCCTTGTGTCCGTCGAGGATCCACTCAGAAAGCCACTTCTCGTACTGATCGAGAGGGAGATACCAATGCTTGGTCACCTTCTTCACGAGCTCGCCGCCGCTGAGAGCAGACTTAGGATTGATGAGTTCGTCAGGACTGAGGGTAGCGCCGCACTTCTCGCACTGGTCGCCGTATGCACCTTCCGCACCGCAGCGTGGGCATGTACCGGTAATGTAACGGTCAGCAAGGAATGTCTTGGTTTCCTCGTCATAGTACTGCTCGCTCACCTTCTCGATGAACTTGCCCTCATCGTAGAGCTTGCGGAAATAGTCTGCCGCATTCTTATGATGTGTCTTAGATGAAGTTCTCGAGTAGATATCGAAATTGATTCCAAGTCCTGTGAATGAGTCCTTGATGATCTTGTGATACCTGTCCACGATGTCCTGTGGAGTACATCCCTCCTTCTGCGCCTTGATTGTGATAGGCACTCCGTGCTCATCCGATCCGCACACGTAGAGGACATCCTCTCCCTTCATTCTGAGATATCTCACATAGATATCGGCAGGGACATACACACCGGCAAGATGGCCGATATGAACCGGACCGTTTGCGTATGGAAGCGCGCAGGTCACAAGCGTTCTGTTGAATTTCTTTTCCATTATGTTGTTGTTTTTACATATTTTCATTTAAGATCCTTCACTTCGTTCAGGATGATATGCCGTCAGACGCGGCCGAGCTCATTGTTGAGCCTTGTACGGGCCCTGTTGTAGTCGCTGATCTTCGCCAGGATCTCAATCTGACGATCCGGGTCATGCTCGGCCGTAAGCTCGGCCGTCAGGCCCTTGAGTATCAGCTCCACCTTCTTGCACTGATATGCCAGCAAGGTCTTCGGAATGTACTGCACCAGCCTGGTCGAGGTAGCGGTAAGCGACTGCTCGTAGTTCTTTACTGTTATCCGATACTTTTCAATCAAGAGTTCCTTCGCCACAGCCGCGATCTCAGCATCCATACTGTTAAGAAGCCTTGACTGCATCTGCTGCTGGGTCAGCCCCTCATCATACATCCTGAAATATTCCTCATAAACCTTTCTGTATGACTGATTTACAAAATCCTCTTCATCCTCCGCCAATGTACCGTCAATGAACTCCGCTACATTTATCTCCTCTCCCTCCACATAGTATTTCGAATCCACATCGAACTGAAGCTCCGTACATCCCTCCTCGAGGATGAAGCCCAGAAGTTCCTTCTCGCATGGAGCCAGATACGGCTCGTTAATCACGATCGGGCCTTCCTGAATCACCGCAACAGGAGGCATCTGGACCGGAACGTCCATTTCCGGCGCCCCGTATTCGCCAGGATAATAATCATCTGGCATCGGAGGCGGAACATCCATGCCACCCATATCCTGCTGTGGCGCAGCCGTCCTCTGTCTTTCACGCTCCCTCTGTTTCTCGTCGGCAACGATCATGTCGGTCCTGGTCTTGCTGACCCTGTCCGCCATAATCCTTTCATCGATCTCGAACCTGTCAGCACATGTACGTACATATACGGCTCTGATCACCGCATCCGGTATGAGCGCGATGGTATCCGCTATGTCGTTTATGAGGTTCGCCCTCTTGATAGGATCATTTCCAGCCTCACCCAGAAGCAGGTCTGTCTTGAAGTTGATGAAATCCTGCTCATTCTGAGCGATATGGTCCTGAACCTCTTCCAGAGAGTGCTTCTTTGCAAAATCATCCGGATCCTGTCCGTCAGGAAGAAGGACGATCTTCACGTTCATGCCCTCCTTCAATACCAGTCCGATACCTCGAAGGGCTGCCTTGATACCGGCACCGTCACCGTCGTAGATGATGGTTATATTGTTCGTGAACTTCTTTATCAGACGCACCTGCTCGACTGTGAGCGAAGTACCGCTTGAAGCCACGACGTTCTTTATGCCCAGCTGATGCATGGACAGGACATCAAGATATCCTTCCACAAGGATACATCTGTCCTGACGCGAAATCTCGTTCTTGGCGAAATAGATTCCATATAGCGAGCGGCTCTTGACATATATCTCGGTCTCGGGAGAATTCACATATTTCGCGACCGACTTGTCAGTCTTCAGTGTACGTCCTCCGAAAGCTATGACTCGTCCGCTTACCGAATGGATAGGAAATATCACTCGGTCATAGAAACGGTCCACAAGGCGTCCGTCATCATACTTGATGCAGAGTCCGGTCTCGATGAGGAACTCCTCCTTATATCCGGCAGCACGGGCAGCCTCTGACAAAGCCTTGCGGCTGAGAGGGGCCCATCCCAGGCCGTAATTCCTTATTGTTGCATCCTCAAGACCTCTGCTTCTGAAATATTGATACGCAATGTTCTGACCTTCAGGAGTATCCATGCTCTCCCGGAAGAATTTACCTGCAAACTCCGACACAAGCATAAGGCTTTCATGCCTCTGTCTCTGAGCAATTTCCTCAGCAGTCTCTTCCTTCTCGACAACCTCGATATGATATTTCTTCGCAAGGTACTTCAGCGCCTCGGTATAGGACATGTTCTCATGCTCCATCACGAAGCCGACGGCTGTACCGGACTTACCGCAGCCGAAGCATTTGTAGATACCTTTCGATGCGGAAACGGAGAACGAAGGAGTCTTCTCGTTATGGAACGGACAGCACGCGATATGGTTGGCACCTCGTTTCTTCAATGTAACGAAGTCTCCTACCACATCCACGATCTGAGCCGAATCGAGAATCTTGTTTACCGTTTCCTGAGGTATCATTCCTACTGCTCGTCTACCTGTTCGTCAACCTTTTCGTACTCAACGTCCTTGATATCCGCAAGCGGGTTCTCCTGCTGTACAGGCTGATCCTGAACAGGAGCCTGGTGGATTTCATATTCATCGATGGCCTTCTTCATCTTCCATGAAGAGAAGAGCTCCGAAGCTCCGTATACGATGATAGCAGCTCCGGCGATCATCACCATCACCGACTCTGCGAACGGATTGAAAAGGAGAAATCCGCCGATAAGGGTAACTATAATCGGAAGGATGAACGCACCCATTCCAAAGCCTGTCACGCGCTTGGCGCTGACAAGAGCGATAATCTGCATGATTCCGAAGCCAAGGAGAACGAATCCGATGAGATATATGATGAACTTCGCTACAAAACCCGGGAACGAGAAAAGCACCAGGCCGATGATGACATCGACGACGGCATTGAATGACATGAGCGGAAGAGAACCGTTTTTCTTCTCCTTCAGTCCTACGATCAACGAAACGATTCCGGATGCGAGGATGAAGGCTGCGATCACCTTGACCACTGTTGTAAGCGCATTATCCGGTCTGAGGACCATCATGATACCGATTGCAAGGGCTATCAGGGCTCTGAGCGGGCCGCTTATTCTATTGCCATATCCGAATGTAAATATCTTCATATCAACACATTAAATATATAATCCATACTATTTTCACAGTAGGTCACCCCTACCCCGGGACACACTACCGCACATAAAATGCAAAAATAGGAATTTTTTAGTATTTTTGCCGCCGTTTTTCAGGTTAATCACAATGGTTTTGTTCGACAATCACAACCACAGCCAATTCTCTTTCGACGGGAAGAGGACATCGGTCGAGGCAAGCGCCCGCGCAGCTGCTGAAGCCGGTCTCGGAGGCATATGCTTCACTGACCATTGCGACCACTACGTCCCGCCGATGAAGGCATCTTTCGAAAACGTCGTACCCGAGTATTTCAATGTAGAGGAACAGCAGGCGGAAATATCCAGGGTTCAATCACTTATCGGAGACAGGACAAGACTTCTGAAAGGCATTGAAATCGGCATGTATGAAGAATGCCATGAGCAGATAAGAAAGGTTCTCGACGAAAACTCATTCGACCAGATCATAGCCTCCGTCCACTATATAGAAAAGACCGACCCGTACTATGGCGGCTATTATGACGGAAAAGACTGGAAGCAGGCATACGGAACATACCTGGAAACAATCTACAGGGAAATGAAATGGCTTGAAGATTTCGACATTATGGGTCATTACGACTACATCGTGCGATATGCCTCATACCCGGTCACATCGATCCGCTACCGCGACTTCAGCGACATCTTCGACGAGATGTTCCGCTACCTGATTCAAGAAGGCAAGGCTCTGGAAATCAACACAAAGAGCTATGAAGGACATAGAGGACGAATAGTGGAGCTGGACAATGATGTGCTGCTCAGATACCGCGAGATGGGAGGAGAGATCGTGAGTCTGGGCTCGGACTCCCACGAGCCTTCACGCGTAGGGGCCGGATTCACCCGCCATGCCGCATTCCTGAAGTCTCTGGGCTTCCGCTGGACTGCACATTACGAGTCACGGAGACTCATCCAGCTTCCGCTGTAAATCATACAAAAAAGCCAAGGCCGAATGCCTTGGCTTTTTATGTTTATCAGAATGGGAGATCGTCATCAGAAAGCGGCGAGCTCATGTCATCCATTGACGGAAGCGGAGCCGCATGATCCGGCTGGGCTGGGGCCTGAGGCTGAACCGGCGTCGCTGGTTCTATCCTCCATGCCCTGACATCGGTGTACCAGCGTCCGTTGTATTCGCGGCTGCTGAGGTTGAAGGCCACCTTCACCTTGTCACCGACCTGATATCTGTCCAGTTCCTTGACCTTATCCTCTCCCCAGACATTCATGCATACCTGAGAAGGGAAATTGCCTTCCTGATATTCGAAGATGAACTCCTGCTTGGACCAGTTGCCTCTTGCAGAGGTGCCTGACTGTACACCAAGCTTGCGGGCGATCCTGCCCTCAAGTTCCATCGCCATTACTTAAGCTCAGTCTTAGGAACGAACTTACCTACCTTGATCACCTCAACGTCGAAGATGAGAGCAGAGTTAGGAGCGATACCACCTGTTCCTCTCTCACCGTAAGCGAGCTCTGAAGGGATGTAGAATGTAGCCTTTCCGCCCTCGCCGAGGAGACCGAGACCCTCAGTCCATCCTCTGATCACGCGGTTAGCAACGAACATTGTATTCTCATTCTCATCGAATACAGTACCGTCGATAAGAGTACCCTTGTAGTTAACCCATACAGTATCCTGTGGAGCTACCTTGTAGTCAGCACCTGGGCTCTCGATAGAGTACTGGAGACCTGAAGCTGTTGTGTCAACACCCTCCTTGAGAGCGTTCTTTGCGAGGAATGCCTTACCCTCTGCAAGGCTCTTTGCAGCCTGATAAGTCTGCTTCTTGCCAAGGAACTCGTTGAAGATCCTCTGCATTTCGTTTGGATCGATATCGAACTGCTCAGTGAAGTCTGCATCGTATGGTGAGCCCTCAGCCTCGAGGAAATCTACGATACCCTTCTTGAACTGAGCCATGTTGATCTCCTTAAGCTCCTCTGCGAAGCCGTTACCCTTGAAGAAAGAACCGATGTTCACACCGAGAAGGTAGCTTACTGAGTCTACCTCAGCTGCAGTAGGAAGCTCAGCCTCAACACCTGCATTGCTTGAATTGTTGCATGATACAGCGAGAAGAGCCGAACATGCTGCGATTGCAAAAAATCTGATAGTCTTCATTGCTTAAATATTATTTGTTTGTTAAAAATTGTCAATACATCTTGCAAAGATAAAGAATTTTTGAATACGCATGCATCTTTTGCTCCGCAATCATACCTATTTATATAGTAAACGGGCACTGAGA
Source organism: Candidatus Cryptobacteroides sp. (assembly GCA_045649795.1). Taxonomy (GTDB): domain Bacteria; phylum Bacteroidota; class Bacteroidia; order Bacteroidales; family UBA932; genus Cryptobacteroides. Next base: position 68,410 of record JAZRQM010000033.1, read on the forward strand.
GCCCTAGACGTGTCATTTCGTCGCAAAAAATTTTGAGGATTCAGAAAATATTGTTTAATTTTATAATCCAAAATTTCGGCTTATGTCACCAGATTCTGCAATGCTACATGCCAAACTGAAGGAATTTTTCGGATTTGATTCCTTCAAGGCTGATCAGGAACGCATCATAAGACATCTCGTAGATGGCAATGACGCCTTTGTGCTCATGCCTACAGGAGGAGGTAAATCGATGTGCTATCAGCTCCCTGCCCTTGTGATGGAGGGCACGGCGATAGTGATATCACCGTTGATCGCCCTTATGAAGAATCAGGTCGACGCCATCCGCGGATTCGTTGCAGGAAATGACGGCATAGCCCATTTCCTCAACTCGTCGTTGAACAAGGCGCAGATAACAGAAGTCAAGAGTGATCTGATGGCAGGTGCCACAAAGCTTCTCTATGTTGCTCCCGAATCGCTGACCAAGGCCGAAAATGTAGCGATGCTCAAGGAAATCAAGATCTCGTTCTATGCCGTCGATGAAGCGCATTGCATTTCCGAGTGGGGTCATGATTTCCGCCCTGAATACAGAAGGATAAAGAACATCATCGAAGAGATCGGTACCGCACCGGTCATAGCTCTTACAGCGACCGCTACTCCAAAGGTGCAGAGCGACATTCTCAAGAACCTTGGCATACCGGATGCGACAGTATTCAAATCCTCTTTCAACAGACCTAACCTCTATTATGAAATAAGGGACAAGTCCGATCCTAAGAGGGACATCATCAAATACATAAAGCAGAATCCAGGCAAGTCCGGCATCATCTACTGTCTCAGCCGCAAGAAGGTGGAAGAGCTTGCTGAGCTCCTGAATATCAACGGAATAAAAGCAGCGCCATATCATGCAGGACTTGACGCCAAGACACGCGCCGAGAATCAGGACAAGTTCCTGATGGAGGACATAGACGTGATCGTAGCCACAATTGCATTCGGCATGGGCATCGACAAGCCGGATGTACGCTTTGTCATCCACTATGACATCCCGAAAAGCATCGAGGGCTATTATCAGGAGACCGGCCGTGCAGGCCGTGACGGACAGGAGGGACAGTGCATCACCTTCTACAGCTACAAGGACATCCAGAAGCTTGAAAAGTTCATGCAGGGCAAGCCGATTGCCGAACAGGAGATCGGCAAGCAGCTCCTTATGGAAACTGTAGCATATGCCGAATCGAACTCATGCAGAAGAAAGCTTCTCCTGAACTATTTCGGAGAAGACTATCACATACAGAACTGCGGCGCATGCGACAACTGTCTCCATCCTAAGCGACAGTTTGACGGACGCGAGGAAATGTCATTAGTAATCGAGCTCATACAGGCTTTGCCTGAAAGATTCAAGATGGAGCATCTTGCCAACATTCTCGCAGGCGAAATGAATTCGATCATCAAGTCATACCATCACGACAAACTGGAATTCTTCGGCGGAGGCAAGGACCATTCCGTACGTTTCTGGAATGCCGTGATCCATCAGGGCATGGTCCATCACCTGCTCCATAAGGACATTGAATCATACGGACTTGTATCCGTGACAGCCAAGGGACTTGAATTCTACAAGGACCCATACGAACTCATGCTCACAGAGGACAGGGAATTTGCTGAAGGGGAAGATGACGATGACGATGCAGCAGCTTCCGCTGCAGCAAGAGGCGGCGGAGGAGGAGATGCCCAGCTGCTGTCGATGCTGAAAGACCTGAGAAAGGATGTAGCAAAGAAGAAACGTCTCCAGCCGTGGGTGATCTTCGGAGATCCTTCTCTTGAGGACATGTCGATCATGTACCCGATGACTTACGACGAGCTCAAGAATTGTCAGGGAGTCGGCGAAGGAAAGGCACGCAAATTCGGAAAGGAGTTCATCGAGCTCATAGCTAAGTATGTAGAGGAGAATGAGATAGAGCGACCTGACGACTTTGTCATGAAGTCTATCGTAAACAAGTCGGTCAACAAGGTGTTCATCATCCAGAGCGTCGACAGAAAGCTTCCTCTCGAGGACATTGCAGATGCCAAGAACATGGAGATGGAGGAACTTCTGGATGAGATCGAGGCCATCGTATTCTCAGGTACGAAGCTTAACATCGACTACTACATCGAGCAGACCCTCGACGATGATGTCGTAGAAGAGATCTACGATTATTTCAAGGAGGAAGCGGAGTCAGATTCGCTGGCCGATGCAATGAACGACCTTGGATCTGACTATGACGAGTTTGAGGTCCGTATCGTCCGCATCAAATTCATGTGTGAAGTGGCTAACTAAAGTTCCAGCCACTTTATTTCCTTATCTCTGCCCCAATATGAAAGCTGGCGCTTTGCGTACCGGCGGGTATTACGTTGTATCAGTTCTACAGCTCGCTCTAGCGAAGTTACGGGACCGTCACCCGGCGTGGTCGGCCCCCATCCGTCGAGCGTAACCAGACCTGACTCGAAATCGAACCAGTCGAATATTTCCTTATAGCCTACCGTCTGCAGAGCCGCCAGGTCACGGTATTGCATCAGCGAACGGACCTCGTCGACAAGCCCGTCATCCACCATCTGGAGAACTCGCCTGTTGATCCTGTCATACAGGACATCACGCGGCCTTGTCAAGCCGATCTTCTCTATTTCGAAATCACGTTTCTTACGCGAAGATGTCTTGAAGGATGAGAATGGCTTTCCTGTCATCAGGCACACCTCCAGTGCACGCACCACCCTCTGGCCATTCGCAATGTCTATGGTTTCATAGCTTTCCGGATCGAGAGCCTTCAATTCGATTCGAAGGGACTCAACACCCTCGTTTTCAAGACGATCAGTAAGTTCTTTCCTTAATTTAAGATCAGCGGACGGAAAATCATCCAGGCCGTTCACAAGAGCATCCACATAGAAGCCGGAGCCGCCAGCCATGACCAGAGTTTCATGCCCCTCGTCAAAAAGCCTGTTAATGAGATCTAAGGCTTCGACCTCATATTTTCCAGCCGTATAAAGTTCTGTAACTGTATGGGAATGAATGAAATAATGCTTCACAGCTGCTAGCTGCGAAGCATCCGGCACAGCAGTGCCTATAGTCATTTCCTTATATATCTGACGTGAGTCGCAAGATATTACAGGCGATCCATATCGAAGCGCAGTCTCAATGCTGTAGTCAGTCTTGCCTACAGCTGTCGGGCCCAATATGATTATCAGCTTTCTACCTGCCATGGACTATTCGTCGTCGTCACCGTATATTTCTTCTGTCTCGTCGTCCTCTTCTACGTCGATATCCTCGTCGTCATCGTCGAATTCCTCATCATCCGGATCCTTCTTCTTGTCGTCCGGAAGATCCTCGAATGCGACATATCCGTTTTCGAACTCGATCGGATTAGGACCCTTCTGCTCTACCAGAAGCGGATAAAGCACATTCTTGCGAAGCTCGCCCTCACCCTCAAACGTAACGATGACGCTCTTCACATTGGTTGTGTCATAGAAATAGATGAACTTATCCTCTCCCCTTTTATGACATTCTCCTGCAGTCACATTGTCGATCGTTCCGAATCCGAAATCCTGGAACACGCTGTATCTTGCGGCAACTTCACCGTCAGGTCCGAATGCCTTGAAAAGCACAACCTGATCCTGAGGGAAATCCATGTCCGCCCTCATCTGTTTGTGAAAACTATATAATGAGGCACTATCCTTCACCTCGTAAATTCGTGCAAATCCCTTTATACCTGGAAGTGAAACCCTATATTTCAGTATCATAGACAGTTAGAATTGTTTCAGTTAAAAAACGCCCCCGAAATGTCCCGGAAGCGAAGCCAAAGATAATAATTTTTTCTCTTTATTTCATTTTGTTTCACTTTTTTCGTATTTTTGATTTTCGGTATGGACACAACACAGATCCAGGATTCTTACAAAAGCATAGCCGCCGAGTCTAAGGGGCTGTTCAAGGACAATGGAAGCCGATTCATTGCCCATGCTTATCCTGTTGAAACAGAGGAAGAAGTAAAGGAAATCGTCGCAGCGCTCAAGAAAGAGTACTACGACGCGAGACATCATGTCTATGCCTACCGTCTTGGCTATAAGGGAGATAAATTCCGCGCCAATGATGACGGAGAGCCTTCTGGTTCATCCGGACGCCCGGTACTGGGACAGATAGACTCATGCGGGCTCAGCGATATTCTGGTCGTTGTGGTACGTTACTTCGGCGGCATCAAGCTCGGCATTCCGGGATTGATTCGAGCATACAAGACATCTACGGCAGATGCTCTGGCAAATGCAGAAATCGTCGAAAAGATCGCATCAAAGATGTACAGGGTACATTTCGGCTACCTCAACATGAACGGAGTGATGAAGGTGATGAAGGATATGGGACTGGAGCAGAAGAACCAGAAGTTTGACATGGAGTGCAGTCTCGATACGAGCGTAAGACTCTCCATGGTAGATTCGTTTCTCGAAAGGATGGGAGACGTGGAAGGATGTAATATTGAAGAAATATAAGTTATGAGCAAGAAAAGTTTGATTTCAATCCGCGACTTCAGCAAGGAGGAGATCCTCCATGTGCTGGAGACAGCGAGGGAGTTCGAGCAGAACAGAGTGCAGAACTTCCTGGAGGGCAAGGTGATAGCGAGCCTCTTCTTCGAGCCTTCGACAAGAACAAGGCTCAGTTTCGAGACTGCGATAAACCGCCTCGGCGCCAAAGTAATCGGTTTCTCTGACGCCAGCAATACAAGCCAGAGCAAGGGTGAGACCCTCAAGGATACCATCAAGATGGTCAACAATTACGTAGACATGATCGTGATGCGCCACCCTTTGGAGGGAAGTTCGCGCTATGCCTCTGAAGTAGCTACAGTTCCTGTCGTGAATGCTGGAGACGGAGCCAATCAGCATCCATCGCAGACCCTTCTTGACCTGTATTCGATACTCCAGACCCAGGGAACACTGGAAGGATTGACCATCAATATGGTAGGAGACCTCAAGTATGGCCGTACCACCCACTCTCTCCTTCAGGCCATGTCCCACTTCAACCCTAAATTCATCTTCACTGCTCCGGAAGAGCTGAAGATGCCGAAGGAATATAAGGACTTCCTCGACAGAAGAGGCATCGAGTACATCGAAACCACATCGCTGAACGAGCATCTGAATGACTGCGACATCCTCTACATGACAAGAGTGCAGCAGGAAAGATTCACCGACCTTATGGAATACGAAAGAGTAAAGGATGTCTACACACTCAATGCATCAATGCTCTCGGATGTAAGGAAGAACATGAAGATCCTCCATCCGCTTCCACGCGTCACAGAGATCGATCAGGACGTAGATGATACTCCATACGCATATTATTTCAAGCAGGCTGAAAACGGACTTTACGTCCGCATGGCTATCATTTCATACCTTTTGGGATACCGTTAAAAAAAGAAGATCATGACAAGAAAAGAATTGGTAGTCAGCGCATTGGAAAATGGCACCGTACTGGACCATATTCCCGCTGAAAACGTATACAAGGCACTGGACATCCTCAACCTCAAAGGCGTTGAGAGCCAGATTACAATAGGTATCAACCTTACAAGCAAGTTCTTCGGAAAGAAGGGCATCATAAAGATCGCCGACAAGTTCTTCGAAGACAGCGAGCTCAACAAGCTTGCCCTCATCGCCCCAAAGGCTACTGTCAATGTTATCCGCGACTTCAAGGTCGTCGAGAAGAAGAAGCTCGTCATGCCGGAGGAGATCCATGGAATCGCAAAGTGCAGAAACCCGAAATGCGTCACAAACCATCAGCCTATCAAGACCTGGTTCAAGACAATAGACAATGGTAACGATATTTCACTTTTATGCCACTATTGCGAGAAAATTACAGACTCAAAGCATATCTTTTAAAATAAATCATTATCTTTCGCCCAGATTTGATTACAAATATTAACTAACCACAATACTAAAATGAAAAAGGTACACAATTTCAATGCCGGCCCTTGCGTACTGCCACAGCAGGCAGTTGACGCAGCAGTAGAGGCTCTCAAGGATTTCAAAGGAACAGGCATGCCTGTAATCTGCGTTTCACACAGATCGAAGGAGTGGGATGCAGTGATGGACGAGTGTCGCGCTCTTTGGAAAGAACTCCTCAACATCCCTGACACTCACGAGGTTGTATTCCTCGGTGGTGGCGCAAGCATGGGATTCCTCTATGTAGCGATGAACTTCCTTGAGAACAAGGCTGGTTACCTTGAGACAGGTGTATGGGCAAAGAAGGCTCTGAAAGAGGCAAAAGGTCTTGGAAACGCATATGCAGTAGCATCATCAGCCGAGACTGTATTCAACTATATTCCTAAGGGATACGAGATCCCTGCAGATCTTGATTATTTCCACGTTACAACAAACAATACCATCTACGGTACAGAGCTTCACGAGGACATCGACTGCCCTGTTCCTCTGATTGCAGATATGTCATCAGACATCATGAGCCGTCCTGTAGACGTCAGCAAGTATGCAATGATCTACGGTGGTGCCCAGAAGAACGTAGGCCCTGCAGGTGTTACATTCTTCATCGTGAAGAAGGATCTCCTCGGCAAGGTAAGCCGTTATGTTCCTACAATGCTCAATCTCCAGACGCATATCGATGGTGGTTCGATGTTCAACACACCTCCTGTATTCTCTATCTTCGTGATGAACGAGACTCTCAAGTGGGTCAAGGCTCAGGGAGGCGTAGAGGCTGTATATAAGATGAACCAGGAGAAGGCGGCTCTTCTTTATGACGAGATCGACCGCAACTCACTTTTCGTAGGTACTGCAGCTAAGGAAGACCGTTCTCTCATGAACGTATGCTTCGTCATGGCACCGGGTCATGAGGACCTCCAGGATGAGTTCATGGCATTCGCAAAGGAGCGCGGCATGGTAGGTATCAAGGGCCACAGATCAGTAGGTGGTTTCCGTGCATCAATCTACAACGCATGTCCTAAGGAAAGCGTACAGGCACTCGTTGACTGCATGAAGGAATTTGAAGCATTGAAGAAATAATCATGAAGGTACTCGTTGCAACAGAGAAGCCATTTGCAGCAGCGGCTGTGAACGGCATCAGAGAAATCGTTGAAGGAGCAGGCCATGAGCTTGCACTCCTTGAGAAATATACAGAGAAGGAGCAGCTTCTCGCTGCCGTGGCAGATGCAGACGCACTCATTGTACGTTCTGACAAGGTTACAGCAGACGTTGTTGCTGCTGCCGGCCAGCTCAAGATCGTCGTACGCGCAGGAGCTGGTTATGACAACCTCGACCTTCCATCATGCACTGAACGCGGCATCGTGGCAATGAACACTCCTGGCCAGAACTCGAATGCGGTTGCCGAACTCGCTGTAGGTCTCATGATCTATATGTCCCGAAACCAGTTCACACCTGGCACAGGATGCGAGCTCAGCGGCAAGACAATCGGTATCCAGGGCTTCGGTAACATCGGACAGCTTGTGGCAAAGAAGGCTGTCGGCCTCGGAATGAACGTGATCGTCCTTGCTCCTGTACGCTCAGAAAAGCATGAGGGCTGGAACACAGTCGAGACCATCGACGAGCTTTACAGCAAATCGAACTTCGTATCTGTGAACATTCCTGCAACTCCTGAAACAAAGGGCATGATCGGATACGACCTCCTCTCAAAGATGCCTAAGGGCGGCTGTCTCATCAACACAGCACGCAAGGAAATCATCTGCGAGGAAGGACTTGACAAGGCTCTGGCAGAGAGATCTGATCTCAAGTATGCTACAGACATCGCTCCTGTGGCTTATGCAGAACTTAAGGAAAAGTATGCAAAGCAGATCTTCGCTACCCCTAAGAAGCAGGGAGCAGAGACCGGCGAGGCTAATATCAATGCAGGACTTGCAGCTGCAAACCAGATCGTGAACTACTTTGCGACAGGTTGCACCAAGTTCCAGGTAAACAAATAGTCATGGTACGCGTAAAGCCATTCGCGGCGGTACGTCCGCCGAAGCAGTATGTAGAGGAAGTAGCCGCACGTCCATACGACGTCCTCAATTCGGCTGAGGCCAAGGCTGAAGCCGGTGAGAAGTCACTTCTTCACATAACAAAGCCTGAGATCGACTTCGATCCTATCATCGACGAGCACAGCCAGCCTGCCTATGACAAGGCCGTTGACAATTTCAAGGCATGGCAGGAAAAGGGATGGCTCGTTCAGGACGAGAAGCCGTACTATTATGTATATGCACAGACAATGGAAGGCCGCACACAGTACGGACTCGTAGTATGTGCACATACAGATGACTATGCAGAAGGCAAGATCAAGAAGCATGAGCTCACCCGTAAAGACAAGGAGGACGACCGCATGATCCATGTCCGTATCCAGGACGCGAACATCGAGCCGGTCTTCTTCTCTTACCCTGACAATGATGAGATCAATGCTATTGTGAATAAGTATATTGTTGGCGAGCCTGAGTACGATTTCGTTGCTGCAGACGGTTTCGGACACCATTTCTGGGTGATCGACGACCAGGCTGACATCGACCGCATAACAGAGCTTTTTGCCGAGATTCCAGCATTCTATGTAGCTGACGGTCACCACCGTACAGCAGCTGCAGCCCGCGTAGGCGCAGAGAAGAGGGAAGGCAATGAGGCTCATACTGGTGAGGAGGAATACAACTGGTTCATGACTGTGGCATTCCCTGAAAGCCACCTCAAGATCATCGACTACAACCGCGTGGTGAAGGATCTCAACGGGCTGACTCCAGAACAGCTCATAGCAGCTGTTTCCGAGGATTTCGATGTAAAGGAGGAAGGCACGGAGATCTACAAGCCAGGCAAGCTCCACGAGTTCTCGATGTATCTTGACGGCAAGTGGTACTCGCTCGTTGCTAAGGAAGGACGCTACGACGACAATGACCCTATCGGTGTTCTTGACGTAACGATCCTCTCGAACCTCGTACTTGACAAGATCCTTGGCATCAAGGACCTCCGTACAGACAAGAGGATTGACTTCGTAGGAGGTATCCGAGGCCTTGGCGAGCTCTCACGCAGAGTCGACAACGGCGAGATGAAGGTAGCATTCGCTCTCTATCCTGTTTCAATGAAACAGCTCGTAGACATCGCGGATTCAGGCAACATCATGCCACCTAAGACCACTTGGTTCGAGCCTAAGCTCAGATCAGGACTGGCAATCCACAAGTTATCATAGCAATAAACACAGCAGCTGGGCTGCATTTTCTGAAACTAAATCCCTCCCATCTGACGATGGGTCCCTCCCGTTCACAAGGCCACGGGCGGCCATGGTTTCAGAAAATGCAGCGCAGCTGCTATGTTTACGCCATTGTGCCGCCGATGAGATCGAGGATTTCTGCCGTGATCTCCTGCTGGCGGCCTTTATTGTATGCAAGGGTAAGTTCGGCAATCAGATCCTGGGCATTGTCCGTCGCAATCTGCATGGCTACCGTACGGGCCGCATGCTCCGCCGCATTGGCATCAAGAATGACTGTATACATCTTAAGGAACAGGACCTTAGGCAAGAGTTCCTTTACAAGAGACATCGGATCCGGTTCCAGGATATAATCGATCGGGGCACTTCCTGAAGCATAATCATGCAGGGCCAGCGGGAGATAATTTTCCCTTATCACAGGCTGCGATGAGGTTGATGCGAAATGACTGTACACAAAAATAACCTGTGAGACATTGCCTGTAGAAAAGCTGTCTACCAGTTCTGCTGCAAGATCTGCACTTCTGTCGTATGAAGGCTTGTCCGCAAGGTCCGAGAAATCTTCTGCCTGCGCAAAACCGGCCTTCACAGCAGCATCTGCTGCCTTTCTGCCTACTGCATATACATCTATATCGCTTTCGGAATATCCTCTCTCATACAGGCTTCCTAATGTTTGGCTGAACATCTTCAACACATTTGCATTGAAGGCTCCGCAAAGAGAGCTGTTTGAAGAAAACACCACCAGGGCAACTCTTTCCACATCTTTCTTAGAAGGCAGTTCATCCATTGCTACATCCTGGAGAACCACAGGAGACCTTCCTCCCTTATTTCCAAAGCCGAGTTCCCTGACCAGCGCTTCCCTGAGATCGTCAGACTGAAGCAGACCAGCAAGTATACGATGGAGCTTCTGCTCATATGGAAGTTTGTTTCCTATGGCAGTCTGAGCCTTATGAAGTTTGGCTGAAGCCACCATCTTCATTGCAGATGTGATCTTCAGCGTATTCTTCACAGACGCGATCCTGGTCTTTATTTCCTTCAATGACGACATATTCTTATGATTCTAAGTTCTGGGCTAAGCCTTCATTCCGCTTACAATCGAAGCTGCCTCATTTTCTATTATGAGAGCTATCTTATCATCGATCTTTCCCTCTGAAAGAGGTTTCAGGACATCCTCAGCATGGAAAGCCCTCATCTTGCTGAGGAATGTGGTCTGGAAATCATCCACAAGGTCTATCGGCAGATCTCTGAGAAGGCCCTTTGTACCGCAATACAGCACCGCAATCTGCTCTCCGACAGGCATCGGTGAATACTGAGGCTGGATCAGAAGCTGATTGTTCTTGCGTCCCTTATCAAGAGCCATCGCCGTGATAGGATCCATGTCGCTGCTGAACTTCGAGAATGATTCAAGCTCACGATACTGAGCCTGATCGATCTTCAATGTACCTGCAACCTTCTTCATACTCTTGATCTGAGCGCTTCCTCCGACACGGGAAACCGAGATTCCGACATTGATGGCAGGACGGAATCCTTGGTTGAAGAGGTCGGTTTCAAGGAAGATCTGACCATCTGTAATTGAAATCACATTAGTAGGAATATATGCTGACACGTCTCCTGCCTGAGTCTCGATAATAGGAAGGGCTGTCAGTGATCCTCCCGCCTTCACCTTACCGTGCAACGATGCCGGAAGGTCATTCATTTTCTCAGCAACTTCCTGCTGGCCAATGATTTTCGCAGCTCTCTCAAGAAGTCTTGAATGGAGGTAAAAGATATCTCCCGGATAAGCCTCTCGACCTGAAGGACGACGCAGGATCAAAGAAACCTCACGGTATGCGACCGCCTGCTTGGAAAGGTCATCATAGACGACAAGGGCATGGCGTCCTGTATCTCGGAAATATTCGCCGATGGCAGCACCGGCAAACGGAGCATAATACTGAAGGGCTGCCGGGTCGGCTGCTGTTGCAGCGACAACTATGGTATAGTCCAATGCTCCCTTCTCCTTGAGGGTATTCACGATAGAAGCCACGGTAGAACCTTTCTGACCGATGGCCACATAAATACAATATACAGGATTGCCCGCGAGATAGGCATCACGCTGATTGAGGATGGTATCTATGGCAATGGCGGTCTTTCCGGTCTGACGGTCACCGATGATGAGCTCGCGCTGTCCTCTACCGATAGGTATCATCGCGTCAATAGCCTTCAGACCTGTCTGGAGCGGCTCTGTTACCGGCTGACGGAAGATTACTCCCGGTGCCTTTCTCTCAAGGGGCATCTCGCAAAGTTCTCCCCCTATGCGCCCCTTGCCGTCCAGAGGTTCACCCAATGGATTCACGACACGGCCAACCATGGATTCGCCTACATTGATAGAGGCTATTCGGCCGGTACGGCGTACTGTCATGCCCTCCTTGATCTTTTCTGTCGGACCAAGAAGCACAGCTCCCACATTATCTTCCTCAAGGTTCATCACCACCGCCTTGACATCGTCATCAAACTGCAGAAGCTCACCGGCCTCGGCATTGAGCAGGCCCTGTACCCTGACGACTCCGTCGCTTACCTGCAGCACCTTACCAACCTCCTCAAACTGAAGGTCAGCTCCTATTTCCCTAAGCTGGCTGAGCAGCACTTCCGATATTTCCGACGGTCTAATTGTATCTGCCATATCAGACTATTCTGTTATTGTTATCTATTAGTTTTGCCTTGATCTTACGGAACCGGCATTCCACGCTTGCATCCAGTCTCCAGTCATCAAGTTCAAAGATGAATCCTCCCATTATTTCTGGATCCACCTTAGTTTCAAGCCGGACTTCCGCTCCGGTCCTTTCATGGAAGAGTTCCTCCATCTTTTCCTTGAGGCCTTCAGCCGGCAAAGCCGTCACGAGACGTCCTACCTTGATATTGCTTGCCTCTCGGTACAATGAAAGAAAGGAATACAGCATCCTGAGGAAGAACTCTGTCCTGCGACGAGAGATGACAAGGCCGACAAAACGCGTCAATTCCATTGCCAGAGGCTCGCCCAAGGCAGCTTCAAGCAACTTTATCTTCTTCTGAAGGTCTATCTCTGAATGATTCTCAACATAATCCCTGAGCTGTCCTATCTCCTGGATACGAAACGTGAGGACACCGGCCTGGGCATAAACCTTATCCCCATTCCCGGTCTCCTGAACGAACTTCAGAAGAGCCTTTGCATATCTCGAAGCGACTACGCCTGCATTCATGACATTTCCTCAATCATCCTGTCGATAAGTTCCATCTGACCCTTATCCGTAGAAAGTTCCTTCCTTACCACCTCTTCGGCAATTGCCACAGACATGATGGCCACTTCCTTACGGACATCTCTGAGAGCAGCTTCCTTTTCTTCCTGAATCCTGACCTTTGCCTCGTCCATTATCTTCTTCGCTTCCTCCTTTGCCTGTTCCTGGGCCTGCGCAATCATATTGTCACGCTGTGTGGCCGCTTCCTGAAGGATACGTGCCTGCTCAGCCCTTGCTTCAGCAAGCAGTCTCTCCTGCTCCTTTGCAAGTCCCGCAAGCGATTCCTCAGCCTTTCGGGCAGCAGCAATGGCATCGTCTATCCTCTTCGCACGCTTGTCGACCATTCCTGTGATGATAGGAAAGCCGAACTTTGCGAGAATGAAGAAAACGATGGCGAAGATTATGGTCATCCAGAACAGAAGACCACTGTCAGGCAACATCAGATTCATATGAAACCTATACTACTGCAAGGAGACAAACGAGGATTGCAAAAAGGCAGGCACCTTCCACGAGAGCTCCGATGATGAGCATGGCTGTACGGATGTTTCCTGCCGACTCCGGCTGGCGGGCAATCGATTCCATAGCGGACTGACCGATCTTTCCGATTCCCCATGCGGCAGCAAGGGCTGCGATACTTGCTCCGATCGCTCCTGCTACAGGTCCCCAGGCAATTGTTGCAGCCTGCAATAAAATAGCTGAAAGTAACATAGTCTTTATTGTTTTTAGTTGTTTATATTTCTTTTAATGTTCCTCCTGATGGGCCATGCCGATGAACACTGCCGACAGCATGGTAAACACATATGCCTGTATAAAGGCCACCAGCAGCTCCAGGCAGTTGATGACAAGGCCGAATACCATAGCGATCACAGTCATCGAACCATTTATCACCGGTCCCAGCTTGACTGTCACAAATATCACCGAAACCAGTCCCAAGACCATCATATGACCGGCCATGATGTTCGCAAAGAGCCTGACCATCAATGAGAAAGGCTTGGAAATCACACCAAAGAGCTCTATCGTCTGCATGATCGGTATCGGAAACTTCAGGAAGAGAGGCACATCCGGCCACAGGATTTCCTTCCAATAATGCTTGTTTGCAAAGACATTGATGGCAATGAATGTGAACAATGCCATCATCATCGTCACTGCTATGTTTCCCGTAACATTCGCTCCTCCCGGGAAAAAGGGAACCAGTCCCATGAGGTTACATAGGAAGATGAAGAAAAATGCAGTGAGAAGATATGGAGAATATTTCCTGTAATGCTTCTCGCCTACCGATGGCTTTATAATATCATCATTCACCATCATTATCATCATTTCCATCAGTCCGGCAAAGCCCTCAGGAGCTTCCTCCGATGCATCATGTCTGCGATACCACCGCGTCGTTGCAAGCACCAGACTTATGAGAAGGACTGCTGCCATCATCAGCGAAGCCACATTCTTCGTTATCGATATGTCGAACGGCCTTACAAGTTCACCGTCAGCACCCCTCTCGACTATCTTATCTTCATACCTGCCCTCTTCGGCTATGAAAAGGCCCTTATATTCATGCCCATGTTCAATCTTCGAAGACATGAAGACATGCCAGCCCGTACTGCTTCTGACAATACATGGCAGAGGTATGCTCACGTGCTTACCATTCCACTGCGTGATATGCCATCCATACGAGTCACCGATATGTCCGAAAAGGATCTCGCCTACATTGATTTCTTCATGGCTTTCCACATCATTGGCAGCCCGACCGGAAATCTCCGGACAGACAAGCATGACAAGAGCCACAAATATGATCTTCAGCAGCCTCATAGCTCAGCACATACAGTAACTACATTATTGTTCACTTCCACAAATCCGGACATGATATTCACCTTTTCGGTAACGCCATCCGACCCGAAGATGACATCCCCTTCTTCCAATGAAGAAATAATGGGCGCATGATCCTTGAGAATCATGAAACGGCCCTTGGAGCCCGGGAGTGAAATCTTGCTCACACGCTTCTCCATAAGGGTTGCCTCCGGCGTAAGTATTACCAGTGATATGTAGTCAGTGGAAGACATTGCTCTACTTGTTTATGGCAGCGAGCATTTCCTCGCCCTTGCTGATTGCTTCTTCGATTGTACCGACATTAAGGAATGCCTGTTCAGGGATATCATCGACTTCTCCGTTAAGGATGAGCTTGAATCCATGTATGGTATCTTCGATAGGGACCATGACTCCCGGAACACCGGTGAACTGCTCTGCTACAGCAAACGGCTGGGACAGGAAACGCTGTACCTTCCTTGCCCTGTTGACGGTAAGTCTGTCCTCGTCAGAAAGTTCATCCATGCCGAGGATCGATATGATGTCCTGAAGTTCCTTGTTTCTCTGGAGTATCTGCTTTACCCTCTGCGCGGTCTCATAATGATCCTTTCCCACTATGTTCGGGTCAAGGATACGCGAGGTCGATTCAAGCGGATCCACAGCCGGATAAATACCCAATTCAGCGATTTTTCTGCTCAGGACCGTAGTGGCGTCGAGATGGGAGAACGTAGTGGCAGGGGCCGGGTCAGTAAGGTCGTCCGCCGGCACATATACAGCCTGTACGGAAGTGATCGAACCATTCTTGGTGGATGTGATTCGTTCCTGCATCTGGCCCATCTCTGTGGCCAATGTCGGCTGATATCCTACAGCTGAAGGCATACGACCAAGGAGGGCTGACACCTCGGATCCCGCCTGTGTGAATCTGAAAATATTGTCAATGAAGAAAAGTATATCCTTCGGTCCGTCAGCACTCCTGCTGTCACGGAAAGACTCAGCCAGTGTAAGTCCGGACAATGCAACGGAAGATCGTGCTCCCGGCGGCTCATTCATCTGGCCGAATACCATCGCTACCTGTGATTTCTCTACTTCATTGTAATCGACCTTCGAAAGGTCCCAATGACCCTCTTCCATGCTCTTGAGGAATTCATCTCCATATCGGATGACACCGGATTCGATCATCTCGCGAAGAAGGTCATTTCCTTCACGGGTACGCTCGCCGACACCGGCAAAGACCGAAAATCCATTGTGCTTCTTGGCGATATTGTTGATAAGTTCCTTGATCAGCACGGTCTTGCCGACACCAGCGCCACCGAAAAGTCCGATCTTACCTCCTTTGAGATAAGGCTCAAGAAGGTCTATTACCTTGATACCTGTGAAAAGTACCTCCTGGGAGGTGGTAAGATCTTCAAACTTAGGCGGCTCTCTGTGGATCGGGAAAGCTCCTTCCTTGTCCAGATCACGCATGCCATCTATCGTCTCACCTACCACATTCATCACACGTCCTCTGATCTGTGATCCAACCGGCATAGTAATAGGCGAACCGGTACATTCAGCCGGCATGCCCCTCTTAAGTCCATCTGTAGAGTCCATGGCGACGGCTCTAACGGTATCCTCGCCGATATGCTGCTGAACTTCGACAATAAGCTCTCTTCCGTCCTTTCTGACAATCTTCAAAGCCTCATGAATTGCGGGAAGCTGATCTGAATGAGAGTCATCTATATTGAAATGTACATCGACAACAGGGCCGATGATCTGTGAAATATTTCCTGAAAGTCCAGACATAAGATTGGGTTTAGGCTGCGGAACATACCGCGTATTTTCCAAAGTTATTATTTTTTTGGAATAATAGCAAAACAATGGTACCCATATCCTGGGATGAGGATAAGAATACCATTGCTAAATATGAGTAAAAGCTATTCGGCTGTCTGCTTATCCTTCTGAAATCTCTTATCAATAAGATAATCGATTGAGTAACGTCCTGGACCTGTAAGAAAAAGAATGATGAAGATAATGAAGTAGATCAAGGCAAGCTCACCTTCCGGCATCATTGCATCATGTACATCAAAAAAAGCCACACCCATAGCGACAATCATCGGAATAGTCATCAGACGTACAAGAAGACCGGTGATAAGAAAGAGAGAGCAGCAGAACTCGGTGAAGATCGAAAGCATCAGAGTCATATAGCTGCCGAAGCCGAATTGGCTAGGATAAGATTGTACTAATGTATTGAAATTGACCAGCTTATCCAATCCATGCATAAAAAACAAAATGCCGAAGACAATCCTGACGACAAGCAGCAAGAGGGAAACACCCTTCCCTCTGAATTGCTGGGGAAAAAGAAAATTGTAAAGCATAGCAGTTCGTTTAAAAATCAAAGGTCTGATAATCAAACTTTCTGCCAAAAAACAAAACACCCCGTCATCGTATGATGACAGGGTGTCGTATAAGAAAGTGGCAGCTACCTACTCTCCCACCTGGTGGGGCAGTACCATCGGCGATGGTGAGCTTAACTTCTCTGTTCGGAATGGGAAGAGGTGGATCC
>JAZRQM010000034.1:0-27305 GCA_045649795.1 Candidatus Cryptobacteroides sp.
CACCAAGACAAAAAACAAATACATATTCTATCTTACCGGCAATGGCGAAAGGGTCTATTTCGAGATCGGCGACAAAAAGTACCTGGTAGACAACATGCACAACTAACAGAAAGATGTCAGAAATGAAAAAGATAATAATCAGCGATGGCGGTCCTCGCCGCAATATGAACACGGCACAGATGCTTCAGAAGTTCGCTGAAGGAGCGCAGACAGCAGGTGAACACATAGAGGTCAAGACTTACAGGCTATACGACATTGACTACAAGGGTTGCATGTCATGCATGGCCTGCAAGCTGAAAGACAGAGCGTCCAATGTATGCCGATTCAAAGATGCAATCTCCCCTATCCTTGAAGAGATAGCTCAGGCAGACGGTCTTGTACTGGGCTCGCCTATCTACTTCGGAGATGTCACAGGTCAGATGCGCGCCTTCCTTGAGAGACTATCATTCCCATGGCTCTCGTATAATGACTACAGCATGACTGCCCCTAAGCAGATGCCGGTGGTTCTGATCGAGACGCTTAACGGCCTGCCTGAGAGGAACAACAGCAACGGCTACGGCAGCATGGAGTTCTGCATCACAAGGGCACTTGGCCAGCCGCAGCGCCTCGTTGCATACAACACATATCAGGTGAAGGACTATGACCGCTACGAACTCGCAGGCTTCTCTGAAGAGGCAAAGCGTCAGTGGCGCGATACACATTGGGAGGAGGACCTGCTGAAGACATTCGAGGCAGGACGTCAGATGGCAGCTGAGTAAAATGATACCTGAAATCATAAGAAACACCGTCTTCATCGGTTGCGGCAGCTTCTTAGGAGGTGCCGCACGTTACCTGATATCCGTCGCGATGAAGACCATGAGCAAAGGTTTCCCGTGGGGAACACTTGTTGTGAACCTCGTGGGTTGTCTGGTTATCGGACTTCTTTGGGGATTCTTCAGCAAGAACTCTAGTGAAAGTAGCTCATGGGCGCTCTTCATGACCGTCGGCATCTGCGGTGGATTCACCACCTTCTCGACTTTCTCCAAGGAAGCCTTGATGATGCTGCAGGCAGGCAACTTCTTTAGCCTTCTGGCATATGTTGCAATCAGTGTCATTGCCGGTATCGCACTTGTTGCAGCCGGATATTATCTTGTCCGTCTATGATTGAAACCAAGCGCATGTCATTTCGTACATGGAGAGAGGCTGATGCAGAGGAACTGTTCCGACTTGCATCAGATCCGGATGTCGGTCCACGAGCAGGATGGCCACCGCATAAATCAGTAGAAGAAAGCCTGGAGATCATCAATACCGTATTCTATAGCGACCATGTATGGGCTTTGGTATTGAAGGAAACCGGCCAGCTGATCGGATGCATGGGCTACTATGACCACAACGAGAGCAACATCGGCATTGCTGAAGGAGAAGCAGAGGTAGGCTACTGGATCGGAAAGCCTTTCTGGAATCAGGGATACTGCACCGAAGCGTTGCGTGAGATGATTGAGTACTGCTTCAACACAAAGGGATTTCTTACGTTATGGGCAGACCACTTTGTCGATAATCCTGCTTCCGGAAAAGTGATGGGAAAATGCGGATTCCGGGACACAGGAGACATAAACTGGCTGAGCGAGCTCTACAAAGGCGATGAAAGGCCGGTAAAAATCATGAGACTTGATTACTCTTTATAACTTGCAAGTCTTGCAGAAATTATGCTTTCAAATCAAGATTCTGACTGATCAATCGTATGTGATTCTTGAATGTGCCCAAAAGAGGAATCTACATTTGCGGATACAAATGAGTGAAGCCGACAGATAAGATTTAATTTCTCACTCATATTTTGTAATTTTACACCGATAAATCGTAAGTGTACACTACATAATGGCCGCTCTTAGACAAAGGTGAAAGCCGATTCAGACAACAGTATGATTATAGAATCCATAGATACATCGAATATGTGTTCCCATCTTCAGAAGAAACTCCTCGAAGATGACGGAATCTATCATGGTCTTTGGACTTCCATGCAGGAGGATCCTGAGCTGACTGCTGTCGTCCGTTCAAGACAGCTTCATATTTACCGTAATGGGAAGAAGGTGCTGATTCTGGCGGGGAAGGCAGCCCCCAAGGTCATCAGAGAGGATGCACTGTGCGAGATGCTGCCAAAGAAAATCAAGGGATAAAGCCTATCTGACAAGATGAAACTGAAGAAAAGAAAACTCAAGTTCGCAGCTATATTTGGAATCAGCTGGTTCACCCTCCTTGTCCTGCTGGTTGACGGAATCCTTAAATTCCAGACCTTGGTCGACTATTTCGGGTCGTATGCCTTGGTGGAGATCACTCTGCTGCTATTGGTCATTCTGCCAACAGTGGCTGTATACATCTTCACGAAAGAATAACAAACAGATGAAATCGAAATTCAAGAACACCAAGACCAAGAATAAAAACAAGGATGTATGAAAACTGAAGTAAATCCACAAGACACAAATAGAGCGGAGGCATTTGAGCTTTGGATGAGTTCTCCTATGCCGATGGTGACATTGACCAAAACCTTTGATGTGAGCAATCTGATCAGGGCAAGCAGAAGACTTGGAGTAAAATTCAATGCTCTTCTGTGCTGGTGCATCGTTAAAGCCGCAACACAGACTGAAGAATTCTATCTTCTGCCTGAAAATGGCAAGTTGTTTCAATACGATTGCATTGCTGTAAATGTCATCGTGAATAACAGCAAGGGCGGAATCAACTCCTGCGATATACCTTATACAGATAATTTGAAGGAGTTTATTCATGAATATGACACCCTCACAAAGAAGGTTGCGACCGAGTGCAAAAGTACTTTCCTTGAAGACTATATGATCGTGGGAACATCAGCGATGATTCAGACAGAGCTGGACAGCATAGTCAACCAGTATACTGACAAGTTCTGCAATCCGATGGTAATGTGGGGTAAATACCGAAAGCATTGGTTCAAGACAACTCTTCCTATCTCATTCCAGTTCCACCATGTCCAGATGGATGGAGGCCACGCCGGTAGATTCTTAGCCAACCTGCAGAAAGAAATCAACACAAGCATATAAAATGAAACGTTCAACAGCAATACTTGCAACATGTCTTAGCTTTATTATGGCATCATGTACAAACACATCTGAAAGTTCATTCGTAGACGGAGTGACCGAAGCCTTGAATAACGAAGGAAAGGTTAATATAGAACTTCTGGAATGGACTCGCGAACCTCAAAGTTTTAACGTTAATGGAGATACTCTTACGGTTACGACTGCACCACATACGGATCTATGGCAGAGGACATATTATCATTTCCGCAATGACAATGCTCCTGTGCTGCAGATGAAGACGCGAGAGCAGTATTTCAGCTTCGTCGTGAAGACGGATTTCACTCAGAGCCATCATCGTTTTGACCAGTGCGGTATAGTGATGTATCTTGACAGCGACAATTGGCTCAAAGGTTCAGTTGAATATGAAAATGAGCAGTTCCAGCATCTTGGAAGCGTTGTTACCAACAACGGATACTCTGATTGGGCGACAACTGCCATTCCTGCGGATGTGAAGACCATGTGGTACCGTTTCTCCCGCCGCGCCGATGATTATTGCATCGAGTGCTCGACAGACGGAGTCACATTCAGCCAGATGCGCATCTGCCATATGTACAAGGGAGCAGAAGAGATCAGCTTCGGCATCTACGCATGTTCTCCTGAAGATTCGTCATTCACAGCAGTCTTCACCGACATGAAGATCACTGAATGCATGTGGAAGGCTCACGACGGCCAGCAACCTGATAAAGAATAACCATGACAATAATGGAAAAGACAGTATTGATAACCGGTGCATCCAGCGGAATCGGAGAAGGATGTGCAAGAAAGTTCGCTTCGCAAGGGGCTAGACTGATTCTGAACTCGCGCAGTACAGATAAACTGACTGCTCTTGCTGAAGAACTGAAAGAAAAGTATGATGCAGAATGCTACGTCATGCCATTTGATGTATGTAACCGCGAGGCGGCTGCCGCTGCCTTGAATGCGCTTCCGCAGGAATGGAGATCTATTGACGTGCTGATCAATAACGCCGGACTTGCCATAGGAGTCGACAAGGAACATGAAGGCAGCCTTGATGAATGGGATGTGATGATCGACACAAACATCAAAGCCCTTCTATCGATGACTCGCCTTGTAGTTCCGGGAATGGTCGAACGAGGCAGAGGCCATATCATCAACATCGGATCCATTGCCGGCGATGCAGCATACCCTGGTGGCAGCGTATATTGCGCAACCAAGGCTGCTGTCAAAGCCCTGTCCGACGGCCTTCGTATCGACCTTGTTGACACACCGCTTCGAGTCACCAACATCAAGCCAGGCCTGGTGGAGACTAATTTCTCAGTAGTAAGATTCCGTGGCGACAAAGAAAAGGCCGGCAATGTCTACCGTGGCATAAAACCGCTCAATGGAGACGATATTGCCGAAGTGGCTTACTTTGCTGCCTCTGCCCCTGAGCACATGCAGGTTGCAGATATTCTTGTCATGCCGACATATCAGGCAACAGGAACAATAGTTTCGAAAAACTTATAAAAGTCATCCTATCGACCAGAAATGGTTTACGGGACCATGTCCGCCGCCGATTTCGTAGTCTGCGCCGGAGATGATCGCCTGTTCGATGTATTTCTTGGCAGATACTGCAGCTGCTGTCAGATCCTCCCCTTTTGCCAGAGCTGCAGCAAATGCTGAGGATAAGGTACATCCTGTGCCATGCGTATTCCTCGTATGGACTCGTTTTGAGGGTAATTTCGTCATGGTACCGTCTTCTGCATTGTAGAAGTAGTCTACCAGGCTGTCGCCGCTGAGATGACCGGCTTTCAGAAGAACTGAGATACCGGTGTTACCAGACAGCTTGCGGGCGATTTCATCAAAATCATCTTCGCTTGAGATCGAGCATCCGGCAAGAATCTCCGCCTCAGGAACATTGGGTGTAATGACACGGGCCAATGGCATGAGGCGGCTCTTTATAACCTCGACAGCATCCTCTTCTATAAGTCTGTGTCCGGATGTAGATACCATCACCGGATCGAGAACCACATTTCTGATTTGATACTTCTCCAGCATGTCGGCCACAAGATTGACCACCTCCGCAGAGTGAAGCATGCCGATCTTTATTGCATCTGCACCTATATCTGACAGAACCGCATCAATCTGTCCTTCAAGCATTTCCAGAGGTACAGGATGAACCGCCTGTACTCCGAGGGTGTTCTGTACCGTAATGGCTGTGATCGCTGAAGCTGCATAGCATCCCATAGCGCTGATCGCCTTGATGTCAGCCTGAATTCCTGCACCGCCACCGGAGTCACTTCCTGCGATGGTCAGCACTCTGTTGTATTTTTTCATAGTTTAAAAATGTTTGTAACCCATGTAATCAGAATCCACTGCCATGCCGTCGAGAGTCCATGTCAATTCGTTACCTGGGATTGTTTTACCGATAGGATAAATCTTGATATCCAATTCATTTTCCAGACCTTCCGGGCCAGTAAAAAGAAGTTCGAAGTCTTCTCCCCCGCTTGTTGCGATTTCATATCTGTCCCACCCATGTTCTGCACATACTGAAACAAGCTCCGGAGAACACGGAAGCCTATCCAGCGCAATGACTGCACCCAGCTCGGAAGCATTCATGATATGTCGCAGATCAGATGCTATACCGTCCGAGATGTCCATCATAGCCCCGACTTTGCCGGACTCCATCAGGATCCTGCCAGCATCAATCCGTGGGACCGGACGCTTGTGACGCTCGATCAGCCTGGTGACTTCTTCCGTCCTTTCTATCCCTTTCAGAATAGCCTGCAAGCCAGCTGCAGAATCTCCCAACGGCCCCGTAACATAGATAGTCTCACCTACCTTGGCTCCGCTTCGCATCAGTCGTTTTCCTGAGGGACATCTTCCCAAGACTCCGACATTTACGGCAATATCCCTAAGAGAGGAGGTTGTATCTCCGCCAAACAGAGGCACATCATACGTCCTGCTGATCTGAGTATATCCTTTAATGAATCTTTCCGCCCATTCTCCCTGTGCGTCTTTCGGCAGAGCAATCGAGAGGAATGTCGCCACAGGAATTCCTCCCATGGCGGCAATATCGCTGAGATTCACCGCTGCAGCCTTCCAGCCCACATCTTCCGGAGATGACTCGCTTCTAAGGAAATGTACGCCTTCCATCAAGAGGTCGGTGGAAAACAGAAGCTCTCCCTCACCTGCAGGGATTACAGCACAGTCATCTCCAATTCCTATGGTTCCCTCTTGCGCCGGAAAGTTTGCCTTGATATAGTCTATGAAGCCGAATTCTCCTCTTTTACTCATAGCCATTCCTCCAATGAATCGATGTAATCGTAGGACTTGCCATCACTATGGTAGCCATAATCCCAGAATGCATATTCGTAAAGGGCAGCCTTGAGATAATAATAATCCATCATTTCCCTTGTCTGGCTGTCGGCCTTTGAAGCCCATCCGTCTATCATCTTCAGGACCTTGTTTACGCCTGTTGTAAATTCCTCCTGACCATATTCAAGGATCCACTCCTTGTAGGGATTTCCTTCAAGCTTCGAGTGATTCAAGATATGGAGTCCTACCTGATTGTAAATCCACGTACATGGCAGCACAGAAGCCAATGCAACGCATGGATTACCGGTAGCGATGCCTTCGCGGATATGAGCATTATACCCAGCTGTAACCTTTGATGCCTCGACTTCCGTATCGATGCCGTACTTCTCGATCAGCATGTCATGCAAGGCCTTTTCTCCTTCCATTCCGCTCTGGGCAAATGAAAGGAAAAGGTTCTTGTCCTGTTCCTCTTCCATCAGGTCTGCCAGCATGTACATCTGGTTATAGTAGTTCTTCAGATATATCTCATCCTGAGCTATATAGCGTGCGAAAGCATCATTGGACAGGCTTCCTTCCGCCAGTTCCTTGAGAAATTCAAGTTCAAGAATGGAATCATATATTCTGGCAGACTTCTTCCAGACCTCCTTGCTCCAGCTCCTTTCTACTATCGCTCTCAACTCTGAAGTCGCCTTTCGGATATTCTCTGCCGAACAGATTGCCGACACTACAGCTACACCATCGGTTCCTGCTGCCATGACCTCGCCGATTGTAGATGCATTCATGCCGCCGATCGCTACGGTAGGGTGTACGGACATCTGCACAGCCTTGCGGAGTCCCTCAAGGCCGAAAGGCTCTGCTGTATCGGTCTTCGTCGGAGTTCCATAAACAGGAGATATTCCGATATAATCCACATCAAGAGCATTAGCCGCCTCTATGTCTTCGAAGCTTTCCACAGACAGGCCTATGATCTTATCCGGACCAAGGAGTCTTCGGGCATCTTCGTATGACATATCGCTCTGACCGATATGTACGCCGTCAGCATCAACCGCCAGGGCAACATCCACTCTATCATTGATTATCAATGGAATACAAAGCGGCTTGAGCAGTTTCATAAGCCTACGGGCCAATTCGATGAATTCACCTGTCGACGCTTCCTTTTCGCGCAACTGCACTACTGTCACGCCGCCCTGGACAGCCTCAGACACGACTTCCTCCAAAGATCTGCCCAGAGAAAGCTCCCTATCCGTAACCAGATACAGTTTCAGATAATCCTTCATATTCTAAAGAGTCTCGGGAGTCAGGTTATAGAGTTCATCAAGGAAATGCATCTGCATCGATCCGTTGCCACGCGCATTTACTGCGGCTCTTTCGCCGGCAAGGCTCATCACTGCCATAGCCGCGGTTGCAGCAACCATCGGGTCTGGCTCTACAGCAGCAAATGCACCTGTAAGAGCAGTGGCCGTACATCCCAGACCTGTTACCGAAGTCATGATCGGATCGCCACCTTCAACGGTATAGACATCATTTCCATTTGTGATATAATCTGTCTCTCCACTGATGACAACTACCGCCCCTGTATCCGCAGCAAGCTTCTTCGCAGCCGAAAGAGCGTCATCGCTTGAAGCGCTGCTGTCAACGCCCTTGCTCTTCACATCAGCGTCTACAAGGGCCATAATCTCGCTTCCGTTACCTCTGATGATTGTCGGATGGCATAGATTGATTATCTCCCATGCTGCATTTGTCCTCTGACTTGTCGCTCCGGCACCGACCGGATCCAGGACTATCGGAGTACCCCTTCGCGAAGCAGCCAGTCCGGCAGCCTTCATTCCCTCAATCCACTCGGTATCCAATGTACCGATGTTGATTACCAAAGCTCCGGCAATGGCAGTCATCTCCTCCATCTCATCCTTCCAGTGAGCCATGACAGGAGAGGCGCCAATTGACAGCAAGGCATTGGCGGAATTGTTCATTACAACATAGTTGGTGATGCTGTGCACAAGAGGGCTCTTAGTCCTCACAGCAGCGATCGCTGCAGAAAGCACGTCGTTGGAAATTGTGGTCTTCATTGTCTTATAGATATTATACAACCCAGAGAAGACGGCTTTATCCAAGCCTGCAAACAATGAATACCATACCGTTTCCCTGCGCTGTCATTATACATATCAGGTTCATAGGGTATAATCTCAGCCGAGCCACAAGTGCTCAGCACCCCTAACAGCATTGCAAATTTAATTAATATTTATTTATCAAAAAACATATCAAACGAAATGTTTTCGATTCTAAGGCGAAGGATTCCTGAGGGAGTATGAGCTTCGGCTATTTCGCCGACCTTCTTGCCCATCAAGGCTGCCCCTATGGGAGATTTGAGGGAAATCTTGCCAGCCTCAAGATTCATTTCATGCGGGCTGACTATTTCGAATTTCATTCGGGTATTGGTAGAAAGATTCGTGAACTCTACCATGCTCAGAAGGCACACTCTGTCTTTAGGAAGCGCGTCAGGATCGATTACACGGGAGTTCTCCAGTACTTTCTGCAGGAAACGGATACGACTGATGGTTTTTGCCTGTCTACGTCTTGCTTCACGGTATCCTGCATTCTCGCTCCTATCCCCCTGCGCACTGGTCTCTGCAACCTGATCTCTCACCTCTGGGTAAACCACACTGATAAGGTGATCAAGTTCGGATGCAATCTCTTCGTATCTATGTTTTGACAGATATTCCATTAATGTGCGAAGATAAATCCGAAATAGACTCTAGGGCCATATGGTTTATTGAGACCTGTGCTGCGGATCGCCATAAGCCAGTCCACCTTAAGAGTCAGACGCAAAGCCTCACCGACAGCAAAATCACATCCCACAAACGGATCGACTGCAAAAAAAGGCTGCTTATTGAATACAGCATTGACTTCAGGCTCCCAGTCATGGCTGTCGCCTTCGAACATGTAATATGCTGTCTCCATACCGCCGCCGACAGTTGCTCCAACATATGGATAAAAACGACCGGCCTTCCAATACCAGTCGGCAAGTACACCTGTCCAGAAAAGTTTGTTATGGCTTCCTTTGACGAGATCCTTCTTCAAGCCAAGAGTTGAGAAATATCCTTCGAAACCGGCACGGAAATGATCGGAAAGGTGAAGTCTTGCCACACCTCCGATACCGTAAGTCGCTCCCTTCGGATCATAATCATATGGATTGTCACCACCGTACTGATAGCCGGAATGGACCATCATACCTCCTGAAAAACCTTTGATGAATTTCTTTTCCTGTGCCATACAGCAGAAAGAAATCATACCCAACATACAAATGAATATCAAACGTTTCATAGTTAGTTCAAATTAAAAATCATCAATTAAGCCCACAAAAATAGGAAAATTAAGGGATTTATGTCTAACTTCGCTTTGCAAAAAATGACGCAAACTATGAACTTTACAGGCATAATCACAGGACTTGCAACATTCCTCATCATCGGCGTATTTCACCCTATCGTAATCAAGGCTGAATACTATCTCGGTACAAAATGTTGGTGGATGTTCCTGGTCGCAGGAATCATCTTCGGAGCAATTTCATTGACAGTCAGCAACCTTATTCTTTCCACAATCCTCGGCGTCACCGCCTTCTCATCATTCTGGAGCATACTTGAACTGATCCATCAGAAAGAACGCGTCAGAAAAGGATGGTTCCCTGAAGGACCAGGACACAAGAAATAGTTTCCGCTAAAGCGTAGGCACGACAGGCACAATAGTTCCATCAGGTCGGAAATACAACGGATCGATGCATGTTTCGCGGTTGTAGCCTCCTGAAAGGCCCATCTTGATACCTTCAGGACGGGTGAAACGATGGTATACCATATACCATTGGTCAGTTCCTGGAACATTGAGGACAGAATGGTGGCCGGTTCCGAAAATCTGAAGTGACGGATCCTGCTGAAGAATAATCTGTTCTTCGACCTTAGCTGGTTTACCGTTGCGTATGAACTCGGTCGGAGACTCAGAAATAAGATAGCGGATACAGTAACGAGCCGAGCGCGTAATGTTCTCAGACCATGTGAAATAATAAAGGCCATTGCGTTCAAACACGTGAGTTCCTTCAAGATAGTGGTACTCGCCTATTCTTGATCTCGGGATGAGCTCACGCATCGTTCCGGGAACGAGGGACACCATATCGTCCGCAAGTTCTGCCATCCAAAGATAAGAGTTGCCCCAGTAAAGGTAATACTTTCCAGAAGCTGGATCATAGAACACATCCGGATCGATGACCTGATTCGGCGCATTGATCTCCTCCTTGGTCAGAAGAGCCTTTCCGAGGGCATCATGATATGGACCTTCAGGCTTATCGGCAACCGCCACACCAATGCTCTTGTTCGCTACGAAATAGTAGTAATATTTATAGCCCTCGTCTGTTTTCTTCTCAATTATGCATGGCGCCCAAGCATACTCCTTTCCCCAATCAAGATCGTGAAGATCGAGAATGACTCCCTCATCCTTCCAGTTCTTCAAATCTGTAGAACTGAAGCACTTGAAGTCATGATTGTGCCATCCGAAGGCGCCGTCTGTAGTCGGATAGATATAATATTTACCGGTCTGTTCACTGTACAAGGCCTCAGGGTCGGCATGAAGACCCTGGAAGACAGGATTATTGACAGAAGGAGCAAGATGCTTTGGTTCTTCCGCATCACTCCAAGCCTGAAGCTTCCTATACTCTGATTCGTTCACTCTGATGAATGATCCTTTGTCAGGACCATATACTCCTTCAAGATACTGCGGACGCCTTGGATCGGCAAAGTTTTCATCTACTGTACATATACGATATCTGTCAGTCATAGGAGCATCAGTACATACATATCCAAGCTGCCAGCCTGGTGTATCTTTAAGACGGAATGCGGCTGGTCCTGCTATATTCTTTCCCGGCTCCGGAATGATTACAGATGGCTCAGACCACTTTCCTGTAAGTGACTCAGACTTGGATACAAGAATTAAATCCCCTGCCACATCCCTCTGGAAAAGAGCGGCATATCCTCCTTCATCCGAAGGATAAATGATGACATCCTTGACGTCCATTCCCCAGCTGCCGAGACGGATTGGCTTTGACCATTTCGACATTTTTCCGTCTGTACTTACGCCATACAGATCCATATGTCCCTTCTTCTCTGACTTCTTCATCGGGAAATAAAGCATATATCCTCCGTCATGAGCGATGAGCTTAGCATCTCCTGTCTTCGCTCCACGAGGTAAATTCAGTGTAGCAGCACATGTCCATTCGATGAGGTCATTGCTTCTGAAAACCTTGACGACCGAATTTCCGGATGCGACCAGGCAGAATCCGCCATCAAGAGCACGGCAAATAAAAGGAGTGCTTCCGTTCAAGCCTTCAGTCAATGACGATGGAAGAACAGCATCACCGCAAAGCATGTCATGGAAATGGATACCGTCCTGGGACATTGCATATGCGACCCATCCTCCATGCTCAGACACATGGCAATAAAGATAGCCAAATGTATCATTATCAGAAAGTTCCGGATTGCCTACCTGCGGCTGGGCGCTAAGAATCTGACCAACAGCGATCAAAAGAAGAAAGAGTATCTTTTTCATAGTTTGACGTTTAATTTTCGTAAAGATAAGGAATTAAAATTAATCTGCTTAAATTTGTGATTGTAAAACATAAGGTAATGGGATTCGGTAAATGGATAGTGGGAGCACTCGGATGGGCGATGTTCGGCCCGATCGGAGGCATTCTCGGTTATTATTTCGCATCAAGGATTGAGAGACTTGCAGAAGCGAGTGTCATATATAATGAAGAACAGTCATGGAATCAGGGGCAGAGGAACAGCTTCCTCATGAGCCTTCTCGTACTTTCTGCTGCTGTAATCAAGGCTGACGGAAAGACAACGTCGGAAGAGATGAACAGACTCCGTGAGTTCTTCACAAGGAACTTCGGAACGCAGGCGGGAAATGAGGCTTGTGAGGTTGTACAAGAGCTCGTGCAGAAGGATTTCAACCTTTACGAAGTATGCGGACAGATCCGTTCATGCATGGATTATTCTCAGAGACTTCAGCTGTATCATTTCCTTGTATCCCTTGGGGCCTGCGACGGACTGCATCAGAGAGAAATCGACGTTCTTGAAACAATCGCAAACTACATCGGACTTTCAAAGGGAGATTCAGACTCAATATTTGCCCAATTCCGTCCAAGCAACGACAGCAACTACAAAATTCTGGAGATCACCCCTGATGCTACGGACGAGGAGGTAAAGAAGGCTTATAGAAAAATGGCTGTAAAGTATCATCCTGACAAGGTAGCAACACTTGGCGAGGACGTACAGAAAGCAGCAGAGGAAAAGTTCAAGGCCGTATCTCAAGCATACGAGGCGATCTGCCGTGAACGAGGTATCTAAAAAACAATATGACTATGAAGGCTATCATCATCAACGGAAGCCCGAAGGCAAAGGGCAATACAGCAAGAGCACTGCGCGAAGTAGAACAGACTCTCAATCAGCAAGGAATCGAAACCGAGTGGATCCATGTCGGACATATGAACATACATGGCTGCATCGCATGCAATAAATGCTGGGATACAGGTATCTGCGCCTTCAATGACATTGTGAACGAGATTTCTCAGAAGATGAAGGATGCTGACGGACTTGTAATCGGATCGCCGGTATATTTCGCGACTCCGAACGGCACTTTGCTGGCTCTTCTGGACAGACTTTTCTATTCTAACCTCCATACAGACTGGAGCATGAAGGTCGGAGCGACCGTGAGCATAGCCCGTCGCGGAGGAGCGACAACAACAATGGACGCTCTCAACAAATACTTCCTCAAGACCAATATGCCTGTAGTTCCATCGCAGTACTGGTCAATCGCTCATGGCACATCACCTGAAGAAGTACTTCAGGACGAGGAAGGAATGCAGACAATGCGTCAGCTCGGCTTGAACATGGCATTCATGATCAAGTCATTCCGTCTTGGATTGGAGAAATACGGCTCACCGAAGATCCAGGAGGAACTCGTCGAGACGCACTATATCAGATAAGATTCTTTATGACCTTGCAGGGATTTCCTACAGCGACTACATTGTCCGGGATATCCCTTGTCACTACAGAGCCCGCTCCTATGGTAACATTGCTGCCAATGGTGACTCCGGGCAGTATTGTTACACTTCCGCCGATCCACACATTGTCCCCTATGGTCACAGGCTCTGCCCATTCTCTGCGGGTGTTACGCTCGACAGGATCCGTGCTGTGGCATGCGGTATATATGCTGACATTAGGGCCGATGAAACAGTCGTCGCCGATAGTCACGCGAGCCTCGTCGAGAACTGTCAGATTGAAGTTTGCGAAGAATCTTTTTCCGACTCTGATCTGCTTGCCATAATCGCAGTAAAACGGCTGATTCACAATGATTTCATCATCAGCCACATGTCCGAGCAAGTCCTTCAGGATCTGGAATCTGCGTAGAGTTTGCGAAGGTTTCAAGGCATTGTATTCGTGGATGATTTCCTTGACTTCATTCAACTCCTTGAGCAGCTGGTCATCGATCGCTGAATAGACCATTCCGGAGAGCATCTTTTCCTTTTCAGTCATGCACCTATCCAAGTCTTACAGCTGTTCCTGAAGCAGTCACCATGAGCATTCCTCCGCCTTCTCCGAGGACTTCGTAGTCAATATCGATACCGACGACAGCATCGGCTCCCATGAGTCTTGCCCTCTCTTCGAGTTCGCTAAGGGCTTTTCTTCTTGCGTCAAGCAACTCCTTTTCATATGAGCTTGAACGACCTCCGATGAGGTTTCTGATGCCCGCTCCGAAATCCTTGAAAAAGTTAATTCCGCTGATCACTTCGCCGAAGACTATGCCTTTGTATTCCACTATGGTTCTGCCTTCGATTGTCTGGGTTGTAGTAAGTATCATGACATTTGGATTTTATGATGCTAATATAAGGATTATTTTGTCTATCTTCGCAAAATAAACAGATAAGCAGGCAGACATGAACAATCAGACATTAAAGAATATACGATATGCGGGCATCGCGATGCAGATCCCGAAGAACTGGAAAGCGGAAAGCGCCGAATACGATGAAGCAGATGGAAGCAAGTCATACAGCCTCTGCCTATACGGAAACGGCAGGGACGCAAGAAGCATCGACCTCAGCATCGGAACGATTCCTGAAGGATCTGATGCATATGTAGAAGCCAGCAGAGCATATGAAGATGTAATCTGCGAAGAGGATCTCCAGAAAAATGATGAGCCTATCGTGTCCTTTGATTTCCAGAACCGCAGAGCGTATGGATTCAACATTTTGACTGATGATGGAATGCCATGCTTCTTCTTCTGCGTAGGCCTTCCGTCATTGGGAAAGAACAGTCTGCTCACAGTCCTGGCATGTGCTCCGAACGAAAAACAGCTTCAGGACCTCGTAGCATTCGTGGAAGAAAATCTTTCTGTCGAATAATATCAGCAAAAGAAAGCCTATTCCGGCCAGATGAACTTTGAATTGATGGATTCGCCTCCGTCGACGACGATGCTTTGGCCAGTGCAGAATCGGTTGGTTACGGTCAGGAAGTATGCCCATTCGGCGATTTCCCGGGCTGTAGCCCATCTCTTCAAAGGTGTCTGCTCCATTATCTCAGACCATAATTCAGGATCGTTGATGACACACTCGTTCAGAGGAGTAATGACTCCACCTGGATCGAGGCTGTTACATACTGCTCCGAACTGCGCCACTCTCAAAGCCACATTCTTGGTATAGGCGATCACTCCCCCCTTGCTCGCACAGTACTCTGGGAACTCCGAGCCGGTATGTCCGCTTGCTGAGCCGATGTTCAGGATCGCCTTGATCCCCGGCTGCACACCATACTTCTCCGTAACCCTTATCAATGCCTTGAGGTTGATATCGATATCGTCCTCATTCTGAGTACCGGCATTATTCACAAGAACCTCTACATCAGGGATTTCCATAAGCTCTCCACGCACATCACAAAGCATATGTGCATAATGATCATGCTTGATTGATGCTTCCTGTCGGTCGATTCCGACCACATCATGGCCTTTCTCAAGAAATAACTCTGCAATGGCCTTTCCGATGCCTTGCGATGTGCCTGTAATGAGTACTTTCATAAGCCAAGACTATTTGTAAGTCACTTTCTGAATCATCTGACCAGGATCTCCGATATGGAAAGAAAGAGTATGGATTCTCTTAGAAAGATCCAGAGGAAGAGTCACGATATAATCCTTTCTGTTTTCGCTCACCTGCATCTTCCATGGCTCATCCCACTCCTTGATGAAGTTCTCGCATTTCACAGGAGCGCAACCGTCAACGCTGACCCCGAATGAATTGCTTCTTCCGTCATATACAGGCCACATCGGCACTGTAGATATGCAGAGGGTGATCTCATCGGATTCGACAGCAGGAGCCGTAAACTCGATATCGATATGGTCTGAAGCAGCGCTGAGGGCATCCTGCATATCGTCAAGCGGCTCGCCAAGCTGGATAACCTTCCAGTCCGTTCCTATTCCCTCAAGAATTCTGAACGGTTTCTGTGCGTCTGCAGCAAAAAGTTCTATCTTGTTCTCAAACTCCGGATATGTAAGGAAATCAGGCAGTTTGAATCGGTCGGTAGGCTCATTGACGAGCTCCGGCATCATCTGATATTTAGCGCAGAATCCCGGCGGCACTTCCGAAATGAGCTGATCCCACTTTCCGTCTTCAAGTGCATGATACTGAGCTATCAAAGCCTGAATGCTGTCATTGGCAGCACGGCATGCATCCGCATATTCCAGACCTCCGGTCTCATGATTTCTCTGAGCCATAAGGAACTTCTGATTCATCTGATACGAAGACTTCACAGAATATCCGAGCACCTCGAAGAGGGCTGTAGCAAGCTCCGGATCCATCTTTTTGAGCACAGCTTCGCACTCGTCCGAAATCATCTTGTAATCTGCAAGACGCTGCTGCGCCGAACCATCCTCAAATGAATAATCGGAATCATGGAGGTCGTTGTTGGTCGGGATAGGATCCCACTCACGCTCGTATCCCATATACTCAGGCTTTCTGTCCCACGCAAGGCGATAATATGTATCCAGAATAGTCTGGAAGCGGCTTTGATGCTCTTCGCCAAATACAGAAGCAAGCCACTCCGCTTGATATGTATTCGCATTTTCGTATGTAAATGCATCGAAGTCCCATGCCATATCCATGAACATCTGGATACCGAGTTCCATCGGCTTGATGTCACCGACATTGAGCAGCCAATAGCGGTCTGCACCTGCGTCATAAGCCTTCTTCAGCTCCGAATACATCAGCACAGGAGCTGTCGTATTGACCCAAAGATAATCGTGCGGAGTTCCGAGATAGCTGAGATGGTAATACACTCCGTTTCCACCGCTACGCTGACTTTCCTCTTCGTTGCAGACACGCTTCATATAGCCATAATTGTCATCAGTCCATACGATCGTGATGTCATCCGGAACAACAAGACCAGAATCATATATGTCAAGAGTCTCCTTATACGGAACGAAGATCTGTCTGATCTGATCGGCAGGCATTCCTTTGTATTTCTCAAGAATCTCACGCTGTACCTGGAATACCTTCTCGAGCGTGCGTGCCCTTACGGCAGGATCTTCCGAACCCTTCATAGCCTCATCATGAAGGCCGCGCATACCCATTGTATAGATATTGTCATACTCAGCGGTCTCACGGATACGGTCGTCCAGTTTCTTGACTATAGTCTCGCCATTTGTAATATAGTTCCATTCGCCATCGCGCGCCGAATCCCATTCAGATGGGGCGGCATTATTGAAAAGGAGTGGCTCGCAGTGACTTGTAGTGATCATGATGCCCCATTTATCTGCTGCGACCTGGCTGTCAGGATGGCTGTAGAATGCGCCTGTACATGTATGCATGGCAGGTGCAAGCATATTTGCCTTGAGGCGGAGCATAAGCTCGCACACCTTATCATAAGTCTTAGGACCGATGTCTCCGAGATCCTTCTCAAAGTTTCTTTCCGACCATGTCTTGAGTCCCCAGTCCTCGTCATTGATGAAGACTCCACGATATTTCACAGAAGGCTCATCTGAAATGTAATTCTCTCCATATTTCACGTTTGCATTCTGCTTCACAGGCACATCAGCCCACCAATACCATGGACTTACGCCGATAGCTTCGGAGATATGGAAGACTCCATACGCAAGACCTCTTGGGTCTGATCCTGTAACTTCGATCTTATCACGAGATGTCTTGATCCTATATGTCTCCCATTTGCCTGCAAGGTCATCCACGTCATCGACCAAGGACGACTGGCCTGCGGTACCAAGGACCACTACCGGGCCATCCACCTGACCTTGAGCCACCTTTGGGCGCACACCTGATACCCTTTCGATATCATCGGCAAGAGTCTGAGCCATCTGTGCTGCAAGAGGATGGTCTGATCCGTCATAAACGACAGTAACCTTGGAGAGATCAAGGTCTGTCCCTGCACAAGAGGCTATGAGAAAAGCCAGGAAAAGCAATAATGATGGGAAAAGTCTTTTCATATTCTTAGATAAAGATATAATTCAATATGAATATTACAGCAAGTATATACATCACAGGAGTGATCTTCTTGAAATTTCCGCAGATCATATTCATCAGGACGTAAGTGATCATTCCGATAAGGATACCGTTCGAAATAGAATATGTGAGCGGCATCGCGATGATGCAGATGAATGCAGGAATAGACTCCGCGAAATCGTCGAACTTGATCTTTGTAACCGGCTCCATCATCATAAGTCCGACAAGGACAAGAGCTGGTGCGGTCGCAGCCGATGGGATCGAAAGGAAGAGCGGCGAGAAGAAGAGAGCGATCGCAAAGCATCCGGCAACGACCAAAGCAGTAAGTCCCGAACGGCCTCCCTGGGCAACTCCAGCGGCACTTTCCACATATGTAGTCGTTGTTGAAGTTCCAAGCATGGCACCTGCTGTGGTCGCGATAGAATCGGCCATGAATGCATGTTTCAGCCTCTTGATATTGCCCTTTTCATCGACCATGTTCGCTTTTGTACAGACGCCGATAAGGGTTCCTACTGTATCGAACATATCAATGAAGAGGAAGGTAAACACGACGGAGAGCATGTCAAGAGACCAGATCTTGTCAAACTGGAACTGCATGAAGATCGGTTTGATAGACTCAGGATGGGAGAATACGCCCTGAAATTGCGTAACTCCCATCGGAATACCGATGATCATGGTAATGATGATGCCAAGAAGAATAGCTCCAGGCACGTTCTTCACGTAAAGGAAGCCGGTTATTATGATTCCGATGAAGGCCAGAAGAGCGGATCCGGATGTGATGTCACCAAGAGTTACCAAGGTAGACGGATCGCTGACTACGATTCCGGCACTGCTGAGGCCGATGAATGCGATAAAGAGACCGATACCGGCTCCGATGGCATTTCGCAGGCTGGCTGGGATGGCATTCACAATGGCTTCGCGCACATTGGTGATGGTAAGAATGATAAATATCAAACCTTCAATGAGAACTGCAGTGAGCGCGAACTGCCACGGATATCCCATTCCAAGACATACGCTGTAGACGAAGAAGGCGTTAAGGCCCATTCCCGGAGCAAGTCCGAACGGAAGTTTTCCAATGAATGCCATAGCTACGCAGCCAATGATAGCTGCAAGAGCCGTAGAAGTGAATACTGCCCCGCCCGGCATCGAGAGTTCACTGAACATTGAGGGATTTACCGCAAGGATATACGACATTGTAAGGAATGTGGTAATACCTGCTATGATCTCTGTCTTGACTGTCGTCTTCGCAGGATCAAAACCGAATAGTTTTTTAAGCATATTGATCGGATATTAGTTTGCTAGAAAGTCCATTTTGCAGCGAGTGTTGGCATGGCATGAAAGCCCTTTGCCACGAAATTGCAGGAAAGTTCGACCTCGGTTCCAACGCTGAGGCCGACCTCTTCCCATCCTTTTATCTTATTGAGATTCAACCAGATCTGAGGCTCGCTGATGAAAATGAATTCTGTTCCCTGCCATGGCCTTGCCTCTCTCCAGAAATCAGCGAAACCGTTAAACGAAAGCCAGTGGTTGAAGAAATCCAGATTCCACACTCCTGTAAGCTGGAAATTATGTACCTGCTGCCTGCCACTCAGGCCGATAGTGCCCGGAATAGCCTTGTATGAGGCAGTGAGCGACCAGGTCTTGCTCCAGTCGCTTGAATTGCCGGAATATGTGAGACCTCCCAGCCATGAGTTATTGAAGGGACCTGCTTGCGTGTTGAGTCCGCCATTATACTCGACATGCACAGAAAGCCATTTCACCTTACTGTCATGCCAGAAGTTCAGTTCGCGCGCAATCTCCCAGTAGGCGCCGCTTACCCTCGGATTGTAATCAAGGTCCACGAAGAAGAATGTGCTTCCAGCATTGTCTGCCTTGAACATTTCTACCGTAGTGGTAGCTGCATCTCGTCCCATGTCATAATGGAACTGTACATTCTGAGCGCCAGCTTCATGCAGGCACAAAGCAAAAACGACAGTTGCAATGGATGTAATGATTGATGTTCGCATTCTATTAGTGTTTAAAAATGAGGTATTAGCAAAGTTAAGTTATTATGATGGAAATCACAAATAGCTCACGTCGCTATTTATTTGCTTGAGAAACCGTTGTCTCTGTGCTTAAGAACACGATCATAAGCTTCTTTATATTTCTGTTTTCTCATGATGTCAGCCTCAGAGCACTCGGCAAGCCTGGTTAAGTCCATATTATCTTCGAGATCAAGAAGCTTAACTCTCATTGTAAGTTGATTAGTCAACACCCTATCAATAAAGTGATCATAATCTTCATCTTCTGACTGCTTAGTTATACATCTAAGAGCATCAATAATCTCATCTGAAAACCCTTCAGCCTCAAGCATCTCAAAAGTCCAATCAGAATCCTCAACCACATCATGAAGAACTCCAACTATTTTCTGCTCTTCATTTTCACCCCTTTCCATAACTCTGAGCGGATGACCGATATAATCAGCACCTCCTTTGTCAACTTGTCCGGCATGTGCCTGCTTTGCAATTTCAATAGCTCTTTCTAGTGTTGCCATATTCTGCCTAATCTTCGTTTCTTGCCGCTCTTGGTGCAAATATAACTGCATTATCGTCAAGGTACTTATCCCAAAGTTCCTGCAACTTAACTGCCTGCTCCTCAGTGAGAAGCTGTCCGGAATGGCCACCAGTCCAAACGAAGTCAGGAATCTCCCTTGCAAGCTCTTCCGAGGTGAGCAATGGGCATAGGTTCGGATGGATCATTTCTTTAATTTCCATATCCATGTAGAATACCTGTCTTCCTTTACCGGACCAGTCCTCATCTTGATATGGGTCAGATGTAAACTCGCCGCTCATCACTATTCCATTGGTTCCAGGGCCTACCTTGACCATGAAGAACTTGTCACCATTCTTGGCTTTATCATGTTCCCATACGCTCCAATTAAAGTCGGTTGGCGGCCATCCGTCTGCCATATCAAAAAGGTCGGACACGAATCTATCCATTGTGTATGATGATATGGAAGGATTCCACATGAGAATTACAGTATTCTGTTTCATTATTTCTCGTTCCTTTTAATGTAAATGTTGATATAAACCTGTCTTTCTGGATGTGCGTCAGGGCAAAGACGACAGACTCTGACTTCAAAGAGATCTGAGTGCCCCATGTCAAGGAACTGGGCGAAGATCTCGTTTTCAGAGCCAGGGATAAATCCCAGCTTGTAATCCTTGTAGTAAAGAGCGACCGCATCACAATCGTGCTTATTGTCAGCCTCTCGAACCATTTCCAGCTTTGTTCCGACTTCAAGTCTGCTGAATGCCTCGCATCCATCCCAATACATGAATCCTGCGACATTGGTGTGAAGGAAGTGCTTCCTTCTCTCTGTTCTCTTTTCCATAATCGTAAATGTCAGTTTGTTATTTCCGAGAACAAAGATGAAAGAAGGTTGCCCCAAATCATGGGACAACCTCCAGTTTATTGAATAAAAATACCTACTTGATTGACTCTACATGTTTCTTCCAAAGCGATTCGATCTTTTCTGCGATCTCAGGTGCTACCATTACACCGGCTTTACCTTTACTCCAGATGATCTCTGGGATATTCTTGATCAGCTCATGAACCTTGAGGATCTTATCTGAGGTTGGATTTATTACTGTCTTCCAAGCCATATCCATATAATGAATCGTCCTTCCTTGTCCAGACCAGTCTCCATCAACGTATGGGTCAGAGGTAAAATAACCGACGCCAACTATTCCTGTAGGTCTTTCATAACCAACTTTTACAAATATAAAGCGATCACCGGCTTGAGCCTTTTCATATTCAGCAACACTCCAATTGAACATATCAGGAGATCTATCCCAATCGTCGTTTTCCGTGAGTATGTCCTTTCCGTTGCCAAATTTGAAGTCATTCATAAACCTCTCCAGTTTGTAACTTGAGAAGTACGGATTCCAATAGAGGAGAAATGTATTAGGTGTACGCATAGTGTTAAGTTTATATTATTCATAAAGTTTAGCCGCTTCCAGATGCAGACGTGTGATTTCATCTGCCAGCCACTGTGGTTGCAGGATCTTGATTGCAGCACCTCTTGACATGAGAGGAGTCCAGAAATCCGCAGTCGGACTGAGAGACAATTCAAAGTCAGAATATCCTTCCTCTGTAGCAATCTCCTTCTGACTATGATGGAAAGGAAGATCACGAAGATAGTTGGCTTCATGGCCGAAAGCCCTGATGATAACAGTCTCTACCGGAACATCCTTATCCCTTACGATACCATAGCAGTTCTTGAACCAACCTGCTGGATCAAAGTCCTTATCATATACGTATTTATCCTCAGTTACCTCAAGCGAGACAACACGGTCAAAAGCAAGAGTGAAGAGCATTCCGGTCGGCTCAGGGAACTTCACGAGAGCATACCAACGCTTATTGAAGAACTTCACGAAATACGGCTCCAGAGTCATTGTGGACTTGATTTCCTGCGAGCCGTATCTTCTGTATCCGACCTTGACACGTACACCACGCTTCATCGCATCAATAAACTTATGAAGATTGTCTCCGTCAGATGGAATCTGCTCCAAAAGGATACGATCATACACACCCTTGCTCTCTGAGAGAATGCTGTTTACCGACAATGTAGAAAGCATCCAGTTCTGAATAGAGTCTTCTTCCAATACCTCAGCATTGTAGATATAGTATCTGAATCCGTCTTTCTTATCGCACTCGATAATGACCCCGAACATATCCAGAATCGCATCACGATGGCGATTGAAAGTACTCCTGGCAATCGGAAGTCCTCCGCTCATATCGGTATCAAGCCAATGCTGGTTGATTTCATCGAGTGTCAGCTTACGGTACTTGTGAATGGTGTTCACAAGCCAGATGTATTGCTGAAATAGGGCGTATGATTTCATTGGAAATTGATTTGCAACAAATTTAACGAATATGATTCAATTACCAATCGTTTCTACTTCTTGTCCTCGTCATAGTATTCCTCAGCCAGTCTTCTCTTCATGGCTTTACGCTCTTCTACCGACATTGGAGCACAGCAACAAGGGGCAGCCATCTTATCATAGAAACGATTGCGCGCCTGGATCTCATTCTCGAACATTTCTGCAGTACCCTCTGCCGTCTGTTCCCAAACAACTGTGTTAGTGATTGAGATAGTGGTAGCAACCTTGACCACATCTTCACCGGCTCCGATGAATGAGAACATCCAGCCATCTTCCTTGCACTCGTCAATAAGTTTCTTCACCATAGGACCAGTCCATTCCTTTGAGGAGTTCTCATAGCCGTCTGTGATGATCGTAACCAGAACAGCCGCATCTTCAACGTCCTTCGTATCCTTCTTGATCTTCTTCACGGTCTTTCCGATTGCATCAAAAAGTGGAGTGCAGCAGCAAGGACCATAATCCTTGAAAGTAAGCTTCTCAGCTTCCTTGATTGGAGTCTTGTCATAGATCATGTCAATGCCGCAATCGCAGAACGCAGCAAGAGAAACGAAATGATCCTGAGTGTCGAGATGCTTGAGCTGTGCTGCACGGATACCGCCGAGAGTTTCATTATATCCGTCGATAGCCTCCTTGCGGATTGACTCCATTGAGCCTGACTTGTCGAGGATAACGAGGTTGTAAACCTGAGTCTTGATTGGGGATTCGTTCTTCTTTTCCATTGCTTTATGTTTTAGAGGTTTAACTTTCTGAGTGCAAAATTAGAGGGAGGTTGTTCCATTTTGTGGGACATCCTTTGAAAAATCAGTAAATTTATGATTCGCGCAGCATTTGATCTGTAGACAGCGGAGAGTGTATATTCTGCCGCCGGTGCCTGAAAAAAGGGAAATTTTAAGTATCTTCGCAAAACTAACACAATACCAACATGGCAAAGATATATGTAGCAAGCAGCTGGAGAAATACATACTACCCTGAAGTTGTGAAGAAACTCCGCGAATACGGCCACGAAGTCTATGATTTCCGCAATCCGCCGCACAATCATGGAGCTTTCATGTGGAAGGACATTGATCCGGAGTTTGACAGATGGAATGTCGAGCAGTACAAGCAGGGCCTGCAGCACCCCTCATCCGAACGCCAGTTCCAGGCAGATCTTGATGCCCTCAACTGGGCAGACACATGTCTTCTGGTGCTCCCATGCGGCCGCAGTGCCCATACCGAAGCCGGATGGATGAAAGGCTCCGGCAAGAAAGTCATCGTCTATATACCCGAAATGCAGGAAGCCGAGCTTATGTACAAGCTGTTCGACCTGGTGAGCGGAGACCTGGATGAGATCAATGCATATTTATCCTCAATATAAAGATGTCAGAGCAGATCTATATCTTCAATCCGGAGCACGACCTGTGCATTGCCAATGGGGACGAGAACTTCGTGCCCCCAAGGTCTGCTGCGGGATTTGCGAAAGAGAATATAGATCTGTCCGAATGCCTCAGGAGGCCCAACAAGCAACGCCGGCAGATTATCCCATGGGGATGGAATCACACTCTGAGGAAACGGCTCATCAATGAAGGCATTGATCCGGCTACCCTGCCTTCAGAAGAAGAGCTGCAGTTCATACGCACTCACTCAAGGCGTGAGTTTGCCTTGGATGTGCATTCACGCCTAAGCTGTGGGGATCCGCAGATTCTTGGACCGGATTACAGAATCGTTGCCACTAATGTCAGTGAGATAGAAGACTTCGTATCCGCCAATGGAAGTGCGGTGCTGAAGTCACCGATGTCAGGCAGCGGAAAAGGAATCCGTTTTGTCAGGAAAGCTCTTTCCGAGAGCGACGAAGGCTGGTGCAGAAAAACCATTGACAAACAGGGCTCTGTGATAGTCGAGCGACGGTTTGAAATCATCAAGGAATGCGCTATGCTCTTCGAGTGCCATCATGGAGGCATCGATTTCATCGGATATTCCCTATTTGAATCCAGGAACGGTGCTTACAGCAGAAATATCCTTGCCAGCAACGAGGAAATTGAAGATATTGTTGCCGGATATATCTCACGAGAGACGCTGACAGCTGTCCGCGAGAGTCTGACAGGTATTCTTACAGACACCCTTGCAGGACATTATGAAGGATTTCTCGGAGTTGACCAGATCATCTGCCAAGCTGACTCCCCTGTCTTTATTCCCGTCTCGGAAATCAATCTCAGAATGACAATGGGACTCATTGCAAGAAATAAGTACGATCATGCTCATAATTTGGCAAGAGAATTGCACGCATAATTCGTGAGGAACTATTCCAAATCAGCATCAGAATTTACGTCAATAACATTAAAACGATTCGTACTTTATGATCATCAGCATACTCACTATTCTTCTAGTGATTACCTTGCACCTGTTTCCAAGAAGGATCAGGGAAAAGGTTTTGTATAAATTGAAACGATTCTTTGTCAAGGTCCGTACCTTCGCAAAGAGCCGCAGATACAGCGAGACTCTATAGGAGTCCAAGATTCATGATTAGTTTTTGTGTAGTGGTCCTGCTTCGATGAGAATCGACAGCCGGACTTTTTGTTTAACTTTGCATCTTATGAAACGACTTTATCTTATTCTCATATTCGTGACCATCTCACTCTTTGGATTCTCGAAGGATTACAAGGTCTATGGTCCTCAGGGAGGACTTGCGATGGAAGTGACAATTCCGGATGGTTTCAATATGGATACCGACAAGTGTCCGATGGTCATCCTCATGCACGGCATCTTCTCAAGCAAGAACATCGTTCCGATTCCGGCACTGGCAAAAGCATTGGCAAAGGAAGGCATCGCATCGATATGCTTTGACTTCGGCGGTCATTGGAAGAGCGAAGGCAAAATGGAACATATGACCGTCGGCAAGGAGATAGAAGACGCCTTGGCCATGTGGGAATATGCCAAGTCACTCCCCTATGTGAGCAAGATAGGACTTCTCGGACACTCACAAGGCGGCGTGGTCGCATCCATGACTGCCGGCATTCTTGCCTCAAGAGGTGAATCCCCTGCGGCTCTGGTGCTCGTTGCCCCAGGGTCAGTCATTCAAGATGCATGCAAGGGCGGAAGGTTCTTCGGAGCTGAGTTCAACCCTGCCGATCCGCCAGAATATGTGAAGTGCTTCGGCATCATGAAACTCGGAAGGGAGTACATCCTCAGCACTCAGGAACTGGACATTTACGGCACAGCAAAGGCGTATACAGGACCTGTCAGGCTCATCCATGGAAGTAATGACACCATCGTGCCTATGTCTTGCAGCGAGAAGTACGTCGAAACTTATACTCAAGATGCGGAGCTGATTGTCGTTGAAGGTGAGAACCATATGATCACCAAAAAGCTCAAGACAGTCGTCTCGCATGCAGTATCATTCTTCGCTTTACAACTAAATTAAATCCAGAACTATGGACATTATCATAAGACAGGCACATAAGGAAGAGGCATCGCAGATTGCGGAGCTTTTCATGCTGGCATGGCCGGTGGAAGAGATTCTGGAATCCACCGGTCTTGCGTATGAGCAATTGCATGAATCCATCACTTTGATAGCGGCAAACGAGGAGACCATCTACAGCTATGAGAATACTATTGTAGCCGAGATTGACGGCAAGGTCGTAGGAGCGATGTGCGCCTATGACGGAGCGGATTACAAGAGACTGAAGCAGCCTATCGTTGACGCTCTCGGACCGGACAATGGGTTTGCGAAGATGAAAGAGACCGAGGCTGGAGAGTTCTATCTGGATTCAGTAGGAGTACTCCCTGAATACAGGGGAAGAGGTATCGCCTCAAGGATCATTGAGGCACAGTGTGAACGTGCAGCA
The DNA here is from genome assembly GCA_045649795.1 of Candidatus Cryptobacteroides sp. GTDB lineage: Bacteria > Bacteroidota > Bacteroidia > Bacteroidales > UBA932 > Cryptobacteroides. The sequence goes on from JAZRQM010000034.1 coordinate 26,621, forward strand.
GCACTTGGTCACAAAGTGGCAGGACTCATAGTCGATATAGATAAGCCTCAAGTTGAAGCGTTGTACTCCAGGCTAGGATTTACCTATCTCGATGACAAGGACTTCTTCGGGCACACGATGAAACACATGGTAAGACAACTTGATATGACGGGAGAATATTACAGACATTTCAAAGGCAACGTCTATCGTGTCCTTCACATAGCAAAGCATTCGGAAACCCTCGAAGATATGGTCGTATATCAGGCCATGTACGGGGAACGTGGCGTATGGGTAAGGCCTAAGTCCATGTTCGAAGAAGTGATTGAGAGGGACGGAAAGACATTCAGACGTTTTTCTAAGATTTCAGCAGAGGAAGCGAAGAAAATCATAGGCAAGTTGTAGGGAGTATCGCAAAAAGTTATATCTTTGCATCCTCTTTGAAAAAGGGAGCATAGCTCAGTTGGTTTAGAGCATCTGCCTTACAAGCAGAGGGTCGGGGGTTCGACTCCCTCTGCTCCCACAAGAAACAGTCCCGTAGCTCAGTTGGTTAGAGCACTACACTGATAATGTAGGGGTCAGCAGTTCAAGTCTGCTCGGGACTACCAAGTTCTACAAGAATTTTGGGAGAATACCAGAGTGGCCAAATGGGGCAGACTGTAAATCTGCTGGTTTTTACCTTCGGTGGTTCGAATCCATCTTCTCCCAC
>JAZRQM010000035.1:0-2586 GCA_045649795.1 Candidatus Cryptobacteroides sp.
CCATTCATTCTGATAAAGGCTGACGTCCGTGTTGGTCCTGGTATAATAGAGAGATGTATTAAGATGGAGATCGTCAGAAAATTTCTTCATCCACGCAAGGTTACCGAGGATGTTGCCCCATCTGGCGTCGATTTCATAACCATTATTGCCGGTATAGCGAACGCCATCCCACCATGCGACCTGCTTGACGCTGTTTTCAAATCCTATATAGTCGGAACCGGCATAGAAATTCATCGACAGTTTACTGTCCGGCTTGACAACATGCATTACAGATGCATTGAAGTCGGTCATCGCATAGCGAAAGTCATATTCCTCAGGATACGGAAGAGTACTGTTATAGACGGCCAGGAAGGGTATGCTCAAGGCATCGAACCAACTGCGGCGAAGAGCAACATTGAACGAAGTGCGTCCGGGAACAATCGGACCTTCAAACTGCAGGCCTCCATTAAGAAGTCCGATATTGAATGAGCCATGATATTCATTCAGGTCACCGGGGCGTGTAGTGACATCAACGACAGAAGATAACTTGCCGCCAAATCTTGAGGGAAAACCGCTTTTGTAGAAGTCAAGACTCTCGATCACATCTGTGTTGAAAGAGGATAGAAGTCCACCGAAATGGCTGACCTGATACATCGGAACACCGTCAAGCAGAAAAAGGTTGTCATTACCGTCACCGCCATGAACATACATGCCTGTAAGCATTTCTGTACCACCGCTCACGCCGGGGAGATTCTGAAGCTCCTTAATCAGGTCAGGCGAGCTGAATGTGGCGAAACCTTTACTGAATATGCTTGCATCGATTTCAGTCAGACCAGTCTGGGTAGTATTTCTAAGCCTGTTTATATAAGCCGTGATACTTGCCTCATTGATGGTATCGTGCTGTTCCTCTATGAAGATGGTATAGTCCTTTGGTTTCTTTCTCTTGTCGGCCTGAGTCAGGACTATATATTTCTTCATCACCTCGTACTCGATTCCAGTGCCTGCTAAAAGGGTCTGCAGACATTCTTCCAGAAGAGCAGAATGCTCCTTCTTGTTGCCCTTGATGATATCCTTCATCGGCTTGCCTAAGTACGGTACATTGATCTCGATTGCTGAATCATACACGAAGTTCACTCCCAGTGACTCGTGGATGACCTCCATCTCGGATTTGAGAGTCTTGCTCTGCTGGGCGGAGGCAGGGGCTATGGCAAAGATGGCCATAGCGAGAGTTGTTGTAATTAATAATAGTACGTGTTTCATTGTCAAGTCGTTTGGGAATCTTATCTCTTGACCCTGTCACTTTGTGACGGACTTTTTTAGTATGTACACATTGTTAAAATTATTTTTTTACAATGTGTACATCCAGTGCAGACTCTATGAGGCTGATGATAAGGTCAAGGTCTTCTGCGTAGAACTCTCCGCTGAGCTGCTTGTCAAGGTCAGTCGCCGCGAACGACACCTTGTAGTGCTCTGAGAGAGTCTCAAGAACCTCTCTGAGAGGAGTCTTGTCGAAGATGAACGATCCGCGCTGCCATGCTATGGAGTTGACGTCTGGCTCCACTGCTATGACAGGGACATTTTCGTATGGCGAAAGAGTCGCCTGCATGTCCTTTGTCAGGATCACACCTTCAGCATCTGAAGACTTTGCAAACAGTACCTTACCTTCTGTCACATAGACTTCCTTGACCGATGAACCGGCATCCACCATGAACTTTGTTCCAAGCACTCTTACGAATGCACCGTCCGAAGTGATTTCAAACGGCACGGCCTCGTCACGTGCAACCTCAAAGTAAGCCTTTCCTTCAAGCGCTGTGTTTCGAGGGGACTTCTCGCTGTAGGAGAGTTTGGATCCTGGAGCAAGAGTTACCTCAGTACCGTCAGGAAGGACAAACTCCTGCACCTGGGCATCTGCCATGAGCTGGATCTGCTGGCCATTGTCACGGAAGAGGAACACACAAAGCACAACGGCAGCGGCTGCTGCCACCATGGCTGACACCCAAGGCAAAACTCTTCTGCGAGGCTTCTGCACTATGCCGTGAGCCTCATTGAAGCGGTCGATCGCCTTCTGAGTGTCGAACTTGCCTTCCTGATAATGTTTCAGGACGAAGTCCATGTGTTTATCCTCAAAGTCTGACATAATTAAGATCTAAGATTCCGTTAATCCGACATTAAGACGGAAGTGTTTTGAAAAAGTACTATATGATTTGAAAAATTATGCAAAAAAGAATGTATAAAGTTTGTGGACACCCTCCTTCAGGACTTTCAAGGCCTTGCTGATCTGGTTCCTTACCGTATTGACGGACAGATTCAGCTCCTCGGCGATCTCCTCATACTTGAGTCCGTCACGCTTGCTGAGGATAAAGACCTCACGGCATTTTTCCGGAAGACTGTCGATTGCCGTCCATATACGAGCTTCGGTCTGTGCCCTCTCATGAGCATCGTCATCGTCAATGATTCCGTAGGTGTCGTATGGCTTGAGGGATTCTGTAGGGATGCCTTTCTTACGAAGATGGTCCAGACAACGGTTTCGCACCATCATATATAGATAGGACTTGCGGTTGAGAATGTGAGCACCTTCCTGAAGTTTCTCCCAGAGTGCGGCATAGC
>JAZRQM010000036.1:0-22997 GCA_045649795.1 Candidatus Cryptobacteroides sp.
AAGTCTGTCTGGATATCTGAACGGCTCATGAATAATCTCGGACTGACATATGAAGATGTGCAGAACGGACCTGCAGGAAACATATTCGCTATAACAGGCAGATCTGACTACCACTTTGGAGGAATCATCGAAGATTTCCGACTGGTAGCCAGAAAAACTGAAGCTACCGATCCGGGACGTTTGGTCGTCATCACTCCTGATACTCAGGGACTTATATATAATATCATGGAACTGTCCGGTAACCGTAAAGAAGTCAAGAAAGCTCTGATAGACCTTAACACAAAGCTGGCCATAGAAGAACCAGGCTCGATAATATATGGCATTCCTGAAAACTGCGTCTATCCGGAAGAATTCAGAGATGTGGCCATGTTCGAGCAGAACAGAATGATGAAGACAGTACGACTTTTTACCATCATTTCCATACTCATATCAATCCTGGGAATGCTTGGAATGAGTTCATACTATGCCAATGAAAACACAAAAAGCATCGCCGTCCATAAGATCCATGGAGGAACAGTAAGAAGCGAAACCATAAGAAACATCAGAGCCTACATGTTCCTGACAGCGGTTGCATGCCTGTTCGGCGTACCGCTTGGCCTGCATGTAATGAAGACTTATATGGCAGATTATTCATTCATGGACATATCATATGCGCTCCCGACAGCAATTGCAGTGACATTAACAGTCTGCACTTCCCTGGTCGCCGTCCTCTGGCAGACGCTCCGCGCTGCCAGGACAAATCCTGTCGAGGCGCTGAAGAAGGAGTAGTATATTGTCGAAAAGCAGTAAGAGTGAATTCAAAGTATCAGACTAGAAAAGAGATTGAGAGTAAGTTGGAAATACTAAGGCCGTAAGCGGAAACTTACGGCCTTGTATAACTAAGACGGCTGCGGAGCTTGATATGATCGCGCCTATATGCAACTCTCATCTTTCTTTGCAAAGATAGTCATTTATAATGAATTTGCAAATCTTAATCCAAGAGGTGTAGAATCTCCTTACGGTTCTTGCGAGAGATCGGAAGGGATTGAGAACCGACGGTAACGGTTTCGTTATCATATGATTCGACGAAGGCATGGTTGACAAGATATGACCTGTGGATTCGGATGAAGCCGTCTTCCAGTATGTTCTGCCATTGGGTTATGGGAGTCCTGTTGCGGAAGGTGCGGCTCTTGGTGGCATAAATCCAGACTTCTGTATCTCGGGACTCCACATACATGACTTCTGATATTTCGAGAGTGACTTTCCGGTATTCGGAAGTGAATGTAATGGTTTTCGGTTCGTCTTTGAATCTTCGTCTCAGATAGTCGGACAGAAGATAATCGCAATATGCCAGGACGGCCATTATCAGTCCGAGGAAGACCGGGTTGAGCATCATCGGAGACATCGCATCCGAAAGAAACCACAAAGAACTTTCCTGACGGAAGACATGATACCATATGATAAGCAGGATATCAGTCATCAGAATGGCGGCAATGACACAGACTGTATTTATGATCCTGATGTGTTTCTTTTCCGATCTTATCTTCGGAATCAGCCACCTTGTCGCCAGGCACCCAGGAACCAGAAGGACGCCAAGAAACAGTGAATCACCGAAGGAATAATCAAGACCGATCAGCAGCATGGATACTGCAAAAACAGCCAGAATCCAATACGATATCATTATGAAAAATTGCTTCATAGGGCTTTATGATTACATAGCAAATTTAAGAAATAAAATCAACAAAAGTGCATCTGAACGCATCAGAACGGCAGTTTATGGGGATATGGCATGAGGTCATGGGGATATGGATTTGGCTCATATGCCGGACAGTCATACCTTTGCCGATGTAAACACTTAAACACAATTATCATGTATCCTTCAGACATTACCACAGCTGTAGCGGACACCATTCCTGTCGCTATAGAACTTCCTCCTCCTGCACGCGTCCCATTGGCTGAGTATTTCATGGCCGGCGGGCCAATACTTATGAGTGTCATCACGATACTGCTTATAGCAATTCTCTTTGCTGCATGGAAGGCTCCGGCATGGGTAAAGGATCTCGGACGTTTCTCTTTTGCGGTGACGCTGTTCCTTACCGCTATGGGATTTTTCCAGATATTCGATACCATCGCCATGTATGGAGAGGTTTCTTTCAGAGTACTATGCAGCGGTTTTAAAGTCGCTATGATCCCATTCTTCTACGGGCTGATAGTATATGCGGTCTCAATCGTGATCACTATTGCCCAGAAACCTAGATTGTAAATAATGAAAAGACTGGCAATCATCATGTTGCTTACTTTGGTATCATGCTCCCAAGGTAAAACCATATTGCCTTGGGAAGGATATCATCATGTCTTCGACAAAAACGGAGAAACATCTGAAGCAATAGACCATTCAAAGCATCATTACTATCTTTTTACGACGGATGCAAACTTCAGGAGCACACTCAGCCATACTCCCGACGGTAAGATTGACAAGATCATTCAAGAAAATCCTTCATGGCAGTTCATATTCTATATTAATGCCAGCCCTGCTGACTCAGCAAGCATAATGAATATGCTCAAGAGATATGACTGCAGATTCCCTGTAATACTCGACCCGGAAGGAGATTTCCTGAAGGTCAATTCATTGGAGAATTATACTCAGATCGGGTTCATATGCAACAAAGAAGGCAAGGTGCTCGGAGTTTCCACCATAGGCACCACCCAAAGTTTCTTTGACCAGGAATTCCGCTATGCGAAACATGAGGCCGGTCAATGACTTTACAACTTTACAAAAGTGTAAAGTTTCTTTACACTTACTGTTGGAACGAAAGCAATGCAACATTCTGTATCCCAGCGGATTGCAACTTATGGCACGGCAGATGTTGGTTAATATGAGTTTCTCAATAACCTGATTAGCTGAATAATGAAACGGATTAGAATGTGTGCCTTTCTGCTTTTCCTGTCATGCCTTATAAGCAGTGGACAGGACAGATTACAGGATTTGCTGGCCAGATATGATTACAAGACTGCCATCAGTGTGATTGACAGCCTTGCCGCAGAGATCGGAACAGACAGTACGTCTATTGCAGAACATCGCGAGGAAGTGATTGACCTTGCCCTTCAAAAGGCCAGATGCCTTCGCAGATTGTACCGCATGCAGGAATCTGTAGAGGTGCTGGCTGAGGTCTTGTATCTGGATCAGTTCAATATGGAACTGATGGCTGATCTGGCGGAATCTCATATGCAGGTAGGCAATACTCTGGAGGCGTTCAATCTGTATGGAATTCTCACACAGATGCAGCCAGATAACTCGTATTTCAAGATATGCCAGGCACGCATATTATATCGAGAGAAACAGTATGAGGAAAGTATAGCGGCCTGCAAGGCAATCATCGTCCAGGACAGCATTCCTGAAATATTGTCCATGATTGCGGATGGATACAAGACTCTTGGCAAAGCAGATTCCGCCATGGTATACTACAACTATGTTCTTGATAGGAAGCCAATGCATGTTCCGACCTTGAGCAAGAAGGCGGATATATTGTTATCGGATAAACAATACATTCCTGTCATTGAAATGAGCCGTGAGTACTTGGAGGAAGATCCCGACAATATGACCATGCTTCCGATCTATGGGCTTGCCCTGCATCTTCAGGGCAGCTATCCCCTTTCGATCGAGCAGTTCGAACATCAGCGGGACTTAGGCGATGATTCATATGCTGTACATTATTATTTAGGCCTGAACCACTACATGATGGACAATTGGCCGCGTGCTGCAGAAGAGTTGGAAAAGGCCTATCAGATAGACTCATCGGATGTGACGCTCGTATATCAGCTGGCTCATGCCAAGAGTCATATGCCGATAATGACAGGCATGGAGTCACACAGATTGAATCCGGAGTCTGAAAAACTATACTCCAAGGCATTGGAAATGCTTCAGCCGTCTCCGACGATGATGCACAATATCTACGGCAGCATGGCAATGGCGCGCCATACCATTGCACAGTATGCAGAAGCCATAAAATACTATGAGCTCAGTTACAAGTACAATCCTAAAAACATATCTGCCTTATCTTCAATCGGATACTGCTACGAGAGATTGAAGAATTATACCAAGGCACTGGAGTATTATGAACGATACCTGAAACTCGGCAAGCCTGGAACTGAAGGCTACAGATTCGTAGAATTGAGCATCAACTATGTGAAACAGGAGAAATTCATGGAGGAGAAATAATTATGAAGTCATACCTGAGATTCCTGGGAAGAAACAAGCTGTACACCGCGATCATGGCGGTGGGGCTGAGTGTTGCGCTGGCCTTCGTGTTGCTGATAGGTACATATGTTTGGCAGCAGTACATGACCTCGCGAAATGTCAAGGATTATGACCGGATATGGACGGTGGGTATGGACGGAATGGGCTATCCACGTACGGGAATGTACCTGGGAGCGGCAGAGGTCATGAAGCAGAATATTCCGGAAATTGAGGAAGCAGGAAGCCATTATGACCTGCATATGAGTGTCATAACCCTTGAGGGTGAGAAAATTCATGCCTCAGGTGCAGGTGTGGATGAAGGATTCTTCCATATTTTCGGACCGGAGTTCCTGACAGGGTCGCATGAAGTTCTGAAGGACATGTCGAATGCGGTCGTCAGCGAATCTTTTGCGAAGGCTAACGGAGGTACGGAAAGTGTCATCGGTAAAAAGTTCCGGTACAGCGGAGATGAGTTCACTGTCGCTGCTGTAATGGAAGACTTCAGCAATTCAGTCATACCTTACTGCGATATCGTACTTAATATCAACGCCGACTTCAATGCCAGCAGAAAACAGTATAAATACATATGCGACACCAATCCGTTCCTAAAGATAAGGGAAGGTACTGACCGTGAGGAAATCATTACAAAACTGGACGCTGAAATAGAGAGAATGGTCAAGCAGGACATTGCCTTCCTTCCTTATGAAGGCAGTGTGATTCTTGATTATCAGGAACTATTCTTTACTGAGTACACGACAAGACTTAACAAGGCGGATAAGAAATCCTTGAACATAATGCTTATTGTAGTCATCGTCCTTCTGATATCCGCCATAATAAACTTCGTCAATCTTAACGCCGCAATGTCCGGCAAGAGAATAAGGGAAATGGCTACAAGAATGGTACTTGGAACAGGCAGAAGGAGGATATTCTCAAGGTATGTCATTGAATCTGTACTTCTCTGTCTTTTCTGTGGAGTGATAGCCGTACTCATGGCAGTTGCACTCGAACCGTATATTAACAGTCTGCTCAAAAGCGATATACCGATAAAGATCAGCCTCTCCCCTGCATCAATGCTGGTATATGCAGCTGTCGTCTCTTCCATAGGAGCCTTGTCAAGCATACTTCCTGCTGTTATCGGTACCTCTGTCCAGCCTATGGACACACTCAAGGGAAAGTCCCGTAAGGACAACAAGAGGATATTCAGCAAGGTATTCATAGGTCTGCAGAACGCGGTTTCAATAGTTCTGATCGCTCTTGCCATGATGATGGAACTTCAGATGAAGCACATGATCGACAGACCTGTAGGAGCGGATGTTGATGACCTGTATTTTCTTTATGTCGACAATCTTGGCGATTGTTCGGAATTAGAGAACGCATTGAGGCAACTTCCTTTTGTAGAGGCATTAGGTATCTCTGAAGGATACCCGGGCAAATCCAATGAAGTCCTCAAGGATACTCCCGACGGAACCGTCACATACGGAATGATCCGCTGCGATTCCACCGCTTTCTCACTATATGGATTCGAGCGCAAGACAATGCTAGCGTCGTCCATTCATAACACGATATGGATGACACAGAGCACGTTGGATGCATCCGGTCTGGATCCGGAATCGCCGGAAATGTTGTGGGGTCTGCCTACGGCAGCGAAGAGCACGGTATTCGGAGGCACGGTCGGAGAATATGCAGCATTCGACGTACTCAAGGATAGACCGGACGCCATCGGGTTCATCCAGGTCTTCGGTACAGGGGGATTCACTCCGTTCATGTCGACGGGCGGCGGACTTCTGCTAAAGACCACAGGCTGCCATGACGAGAACCGAAAGACCATCGAGGATACATACCGCAGGTACATCATAGAGAGGGCCGGCATTTATTCCGAGCCATACGAATACGGGTACATCAGGGACCTCCATCGTGACACGCTCGATGATGTGGAAAACAACATGAGGCTGATGGAACTCTTCATGTTCCTGGCGATCCTTCTGTCTTTCATGGGCCTTGTCGCCATGAGCACTTATTTCTCGTCAGAGAACATCAGCGACATCGCCATCAGGAAGATATACGGCAGTACGGTCAGGGACGAGACTGCCGGAAGCATATGGAGATACATGAAGATCGTTCTCGTATCTGCCGTCGCGGCCGTTCCGGTGGCAGTCCTGGCATGCGGACGATACCTGGAGGGCTTCGTGTACAGGATCGACAACCATTGGTGGGTATATGTCATAGCCGTGCTCCTGTCGCTGCTGATCTCCCTTGCCGCTGTCTTCGTCCAGATATCACGCGCCGCCCGCACCAACCCGGCCGAGGCGCTGAAGAAAGAATAGGGCCGTGGCGCCTAAACCGCTGTTATCCAATGAGATAGACATCGACGCCTGCTGAAAAACGTAGCAGGTATCTCCCCTTAATCAGCTGAAAATCAGGCACATGGATGCCACGCAAAAAGAACAACATGAAAAGAATACTGAAATTTGCGCTGATATCTGCGGTTCTGCTGACGGCAGCGTGCAGAAGTGAGAAGACAAGTACTTTTACCGTGACAGGTGAAATCGAGAATGTGGAAGACGATTATCTGATATTGTTTTTCAAAAGCAATCTTGACGGTTCGACTACAACTATTGCTGTGGACACTTTGAAGAACGGCAGATTCGAATTCTCGGCTCCTGCTGAAACGGGAGTCCAATATCATGTCATTGCTCCCCATGTCGGAATATTTCCGAGCATGGCCTTGGATTTTTATGTAGAACCCGGCGCCAGCATTAAGATTCATGGACAGGATTATCTGACAAAGAATTGGACAATCAAGTCAAAAGTCAAGGAACAGAAGATCTATCAGTCATATTTTGATGAAGTGGATGAGCTTTTCAAGGAACTGCAGCTTTTGGAACTTCAGTGCAGAAAGGAAGGTCGTTCTGGGGATTATCTTAATTTGAATAAACCGTATCAAGCGAATATAAATTCCATACAGCTGCATTGGCTGAAGAAACAGAAGCAGATCAGTGAACCATGGATGGACCTGATGCTTCAAGCTGTCAAGGGAGCCAGACATTACAATGAAAAGGATAATCTTAAGCAATTACAGGAACTCTGGAAGGAAGTAGATGACGGCTATAAAACCAGTATAAAAGGCAAGAATATCTCAAACATGTTATATCCCAATGGAGAACCGCTTAATGTAGGAGATGCGTTTCCATACGAAATAGAGGTGTCTGATCTGAATGGAGAGATACGTACATTAGCTGAATTTGAGGGCAAGGCTATGCTTTTATATTTCAGCAGCTACTCCTGTAAGCCATGCGTTGCAGCAAAGAAGGAACTCGACAGTATGATAAGTTCAGGTAATTGTCTAGTAGAAGTGGTAGGGTTCAATTTGGATACAGAGACCGTATGGAAATCCAAAGGCATAGAAAATCCTGTCTCATGGCATGACTTCAATGATCTTAAAGGTTCACATGGATTCAATACGCGTTTCAAAACTCAAGGTATTCCGACTTTTGTGATAGTATCGAAGGAAGGAAAGATCCTCGATATTTGGGCTGGGCATAGAGACGGAATAATACGCGAAAGAATTGATGCTATTTTGAAATGAGAATAAGAAGTAATATAAAGGCGCTGTTTCTGTCTGCATGCACTCTGCTATGTGCGTGCAGACAGAATGTTATAAGCGAACCCGCTGATTTTGTATTCAGCACAGAAAATATTGAGGGAGATGAGGCGTATTACTCGAAACCTGCGGTGATTACTGGACATATTGCCAATCGTGATATCTATCCCAATGTCACAGAGGTCGGGATTAGTATACCTTTCTACGATAGAGTGGACAGTAAGCAGACTTCTTCGAAATATGAAGATAGGTTCGGATTTTCTGTGCTGCCGTATGCACCGCGTACGATTTCGATGGCTCCGTATGTCGATCATATGGTCATATGTCCCGGGGATTCGATTCATGTCGAGCTCGACTTCGCGGAGCTCGGGATGGTGCGGTTTTCGGGGAATGGTGCGGATAACAATGTGAAGATGAACGAGTTCCATATGTACTATTATCTCGGCCATGACTGGCCGAGCCATGGAAACCGTGAGGTTTCGGATGATGGTACATCAGCAAAGAAGTATCATGATGCGGAGAGTCTTGTAGGTGCGTTGAAGGAGAAACGCCAGTATCATCTTTCAAGGCTTGAGGCATTTATAAAGGAGAAGCATCCAAGCAAGGAACTGGAGGCACTTTGCAGGAAGGAGATCGAAGCAGAATATTTTTCTACGCTTATCCAGGGGCTATTGTCGTATAAGAATGCCGGAGAGGATGTGTCGGATTATTTTCATGTCAAGGATGCTGCAGGGCTATTCAGTCCGGACTGTATGCCGAGCAACCTTTTTGAGCTTTCGTCGAACATCAACTATTGGCTTCTGCATGATATGGATCCTGAAGAGGCGGCTTTAATGATGACTGACAACACTTCTTTGATGCGTTTCCTCAAGAAAAGAACAAAGAACAAGATGCTGCTTCAGATGCTTATCACTCATTTTTATAACCAGATGCTGGAAGCGAATGATACAGAGAGTTTCGAGAAGCACTTCAAGGAGTTCAATGAAACCGTCACCTATCCCCTTCTGAAACTGAACACCAGAGACAGATACATTGTCAAGAAGGCGTATGCAGAGAATCCCAAGACTCTTTCTGATGCGATTCTGCATGCAGACCGTCCGCGAGAGGGACAGTTGTCCTCGCTTAAGGAGAATGAGGGTCTTAAACTGATGCGTTCGGTGATTGCAAGAAATGAAGATAAGGTCGTATATATACAAATAGGAGCGACATGGTGCCCAGCAACGAGGTATGAGACACCGTTCCAGAGCGAAATGGCAGAAGCATATAAGGATCAGCCGCTGCGTATAGTCAATTTCTATCTTGACAATGGTTCGGACGGCACCAATCCTTTCGCCACCGACATTGAAACATATCATCTTACAGACGAACAGCGACTGGGCCTCGATCCGATCCTCCATACCGGTCGCGGCATCCCGTTCTACATCCTGATCGACAAGGATGGTGTCATCGTGGACTTCGGAGAGCATCTGCGTCCTTCTATTCCACAGACGAAGGAGACTATCGAAAGGTATCTGGATTCGTCGTTACTTTAGTGCAGCTGTTATGACGTTATTTTTCATAGAAAGTGTTGATTTTGAACGAATTTTGTATATTTGCAGATAGAAAAGGATAGTCCAGATCTATTACCGGTAGCATTTGAAGATTCCTGTTATACTATATCTTCATTTGGCAAAAGATCATCTTCAGCAGGAGAAGATGTCCGCACTTCGGAGGCAGAATGGATTATCTTTTTATTTTTTGAATATCTGGTCCTGAATATTCCCCCGCTGATTACCTTCCAATAATCCCCTTCTCTGGATAATGCAACGAACAGTGTATTATGGTAAGCATCTCCCTTTTCCAATAGAAACGAGCCATTCTTACCCTCTTTAATCTCCGTAAAATCATTAGCTACATCTTCTACGAAATCATACACCGAATTGTAGCCGGCATTGATGATTTCCTTTTCATGTCCTTCGACAATATGTTTAAGACCATAACCCTTGGGACCGGTCAGCCCTTCAGCAACCCTGATGGGTGCTGCCGGGAGGTTCATTTCTTCTGTGATGTACCCGAAATCAATCGAGCCTTTGCTGTTCAGGACGAACGGTGAGCCGTTTTCATCGACGGCCAGACGATAATTCTTCATAGAAAGTGTTGATTTTGAATGAATTTTGATATCTTTGCGGGTAGAAAAGGTCTATAAGGAATCCCCGCTCGCTTCGGTTGAGTCCTGTTGAATCTCACCAGAAGCAGGAACCTTTGCCTGAGAGACAGGTTCAGGCATCCGGATTGCGGGTACGGAATAGACCTTTTTCTTATTTCTGGAATACTTCAGTCTGAACACTCCTCCACTGATCACTTTCCAGTAATCTTCAGTCTTGGACAACGATATGAATAATGTATGATTCTTGACCATATGTGCAAGTTCATAACTTTCATCTCCTTCAGCAACCCTGATAGGCGCTGCCGGGAGGTTCATTTCTTCAGTGATGTACCCGAAATCGATCGAGCCTTTGCTGTTCAGGACGAACGGAGAGCCGTTCTCATCAACAGCCAGACGATAATTCTTCATAGAAAGCATTGATTTTGAATGAATTTTGATATCTTTGCGGGTAGAAAAGGATTTCTACAAAGGAGTTATACTGCTCGTCTCTCGAGATTATCCTGCCTTACATCTTTGAGAGACTCAAACCTTCACCGTCAGGGGCTGGCTGCGGTGCCCGGTTGTCAGAGCCGGAGTAGATTTCCTTTTTCTTTTTAGAGTATCGCAGATTGAATACTCCTCCGCTGATCACTTTCCAGTATCCCAGATCGTTTACGAGTTTAATGAACAAAGTATCATTATGTTCATTCTGAACTTCAAGAAGAAATGTATCTCCTATTCCCTGTCTGATGGATTCAAAGTTCATTGAAACGTATTCTATGAATTCATGCGCAGAATTGAATCCATTATCACGCAACTGTTCTCCATGGCGAAGTTCTATATGGGCTAAACCATAGTTATCATCCCCTTCTGCAACTCTAATAGGTGCTGCCGGCAGGTTCATTTCTTCAGTGATGTACCCGAAATCGATCGAGCCTTTGCTGTTCAGGACGAACGGAGAGCCGTTTTCATCGACGGCCAGACGATAATTCTTCATGCTTTTTTCCATGAAGTTCCGAACGATATCTGCCTAACGGAAATTTATGTGGCGAAATCAGGAAGATTTTTCTTTTTCTGATGATTATTGCATTTTTCTGTGCACATTTGCGGATGCATAAATAAATTTAAGCATTATTAAAATTTATTTAACATGCACCGATTTTACACTTTTGTAAAGTTTCTTTACACTCAACCTACAATCAAAGAGGCGATAAAATGCTACAAATCAACATATTAAATAGTTTGGCACAGCTATAGCTATTGACTTTGTCAGAAAACGAAAAAACTATTCTATATGAAATCATACCTGAGATTCCTGTCGAGAAACAAACTATACACCGCGATCGAGGTAGTGGGACTGAGCCTTGCGCTGGCGTTCGTGATCGTGCTGGGGTCGTATGTGCTTGAGGACCTGAATTGTGACAGGAGTATTGAAGATGTTGACGAAGTATATGTCATGCGCAACATGAACCTTATGGAGGAGTTCTTCGTGCGCCATGATTTGTCTGAAGAGATGGTCAGTTCTATCCCTGGAATCAAGAACATGACCCAGATAGTCTTTGAAGAAGATAATCTGGGAGGCCAGACATTTGCGGCTGAATACAAAGGACAGGAGCATTACTTCACTTCCCTGCTGGCTGTACAGGATGACTTTTTCAGTTTCTTCAGTTTCCCTCTTCTCTCAGGGAGCCCTATAGCTGATCAGAAAGGAAGTAATGGTGCAGTCATATCAAAGGATCTTGCGGATAAGATATTCGGAAAAGAAGATCCGATAGGAAAGGCCATTCTTATACCATTCGTCTCATTCGGTGAAAAGAACGAGTTTATCGTCGAGGGGGTCTTCCAAGAATTCCCTAACACATCACTTCCGAAGGCTGATGTGATCATAGGTCAGGAAAGCTATAATGAATGTGCAGCCAAGGTATGGGGTACAATGAGAGAGGGTGCAGAAGACCCGAGAGTTGCATTCATCAGAACAGACGGCAAGAGCGACCTAGATGCCATACAGAACAGTCTGACAGACATACTGAACAGCGTTGCTCCAAGGAATGAATTTTATAATATCGAACTGATAAGCTTGAAGGATTACCACCGCAAGGAAGGATATGGAGCCAGAGCGGACGGAACATTCAGAAACACAGACATCTACAACGTTTATCAGAATATATGCATCATATTGGCTATCCTCTCATTACTGAATTATATACTCCTCACTGTAGCATATTCGCATTTCAGGATAAAGGAGATGGCGACACGTCAGCTTCTCGGTACAGACAGAAGCGGTGTTATCGTCAGATGTACCTTTGAAGCCCTGTTCATGATGATGGTTTCGATGGCCCTTGCCATACTTATGGCCACAGCATGTAAAGAAATCTTCAGCCGTCTTCTCGATACTGAGCTGCATCCGATGAGTACCATAGGAGAATACATCATATTGATTTCTACAGCGCTTCTGATGGCAATCCCTGCTGGTCTGGCCTCATCGATAGCCATAGCCAAGTATAGTCCGGTCGATATAATCAAAGGGCAGAACAGAAGGCATGAAAAGGCTGTGCTCAGTAAACTGTTCATCGGTCTGGAAGGCTGCATAGCAATCGCATCAACGGCCATGCTCATCGCAGTAACCGGACAGAATATGTTCATGCTGAATTATCCGATGGGGTACGAAAAGGACAATCTGATATATCTGGATTTCAAGACCGAAAGTCCAAGATATCTGGACCAGTTGAAGAGCCAGGCTTTCGTCGAGGAAGTCGGTCTGATGAACTGCCTCCCGATGTACCGTTACAGGGTCCTGTTTCCAAGCGAAGGCGGTGCACTCGGTCTTATAGAAGCAGAGCGTTCGACATTTGACATGCTTGGTATAGAGATAAATGACTACGGTGAAACTGATTTCGGACCTACCGGTGAGGCACTGTATCTGAGTGAGCGGACAATGGACGACATTCCGGGAGCGATAGCAGACCGCGAATGGTTCATGGACGATTGGGGCAGCAGACGGCAGATCATGGGAACCTGCGGTCACTTCAAGACAGGAACATTGAAAACACATTATACTGCAGATGTATGTGCAGCAGTTGTCATTGCAGATTGGAAAGCAGAACGCTACCCTACCCAGAACGACTATCTTGTAAAGGTAAGCGGGAATGAAGATGCAGCCGTTCTAAAGCTGCAGGACATGTACAAGGAGCTGGGATATGACGATAAGATGATTTCAGTAAAGTCCTTGAACCAATATCTTACAGACGATATAAGAAAAGAGAAGAATCTCCAGAATCTTCTGATTACCTTTGTGCTGATGTGCCTGCTGCTGACAGCTTTGGCGATTGCGGCTTTCAGCGGCTACTACGCCCAGCTGCAGACACATGACACCGCGGTACGCAAGGTGTTCGGTGAGTCGCGACGCGAAGTGTTCCGCAAGAACGTATGGGGCTTCATCGCACCGGTGCTCATATCCGCGGTCGTGGCAGTTCCAGTGGCATACCTGATGGTATCACAGTGGCTTGAGGATTATATGACACGCATAGAGAATTCGTGGCTCATATATGCAGCAGCCGTCGTTTTCGTGCTGATGGTGGTCTTCGTTTCTGTCGTGCTTCAGACCATCCGTCTGATGCGCACGAATCCAGCTGTGGTATTGAAGAAAGAATAGAGGACAATTGAAATCTGATTTTAAGAAATTAACCTAATGAAAAGTTACTTAAGATTCCTGAGCAGAAACAAACTATACACAACGATAGAGGTCGTGGGACTGAGCATTGCCATCGCTTTTGCCATACCGATGTTGTGTTACAATAACAGCGTCAGGCAAATCAGCAAGGGTCATGAGAACTATGAAAACATTTATAGCGTAGGTTTTGACCAGCTGCAGGGCACATCACCAGAGTTTGGTGCATTCCTCAAAGAAAGGATTCCTGAAATAGCGAAAGTTACTAATCCTGTTTTGCAGAAACAGGAGATCCTTGATGATAACAACAGGAAAACCGACTTCATCGACAAGGACTTCTTCTATTTCTTTCCATGCACCTTCATTGAGGGAGATGAAAACTTTCTTGACATTCCGGGTGCTGTAGCGGTTTCAGCGGATTATGCCAAAGTACTTGCAGCAGACGGTCCTGTATTGGGAAGACAGATAAACGGATTACGCAGGGTCCACACTGTAGCAGCCATATTCGAAGATTACGGCAGCGGCATTCTGTATAAGGCGGACATGCTTGCGAATAAAAATGAAATATGGAAGGGGCATCTAAACAGTGAATATCCATTGGCAGAACAGGCCATGACATTGTTTTCGGTCAGGGACGATGCAGAGATGGGTTCTGTATTGGATAAACTCCGCAAAAGCGCTGCAGAGTATTGGGGTTCGTATGGTGACAGTTACCGCGATGAAAGCAGATACAGACTTGTACGATATGACGAAATAACTACCGATGGATCAAATATATTCGGGTTGTCCCATCCGGCAGCCTTAAGATGGCTTCTTGGAGTTATCTGCCTTCTTATGTTTATCATCCCTCTCATCAATTACATAAACCTCAGCGTCGCTCTGACTACAAAACGTGCAAAGGAAATGGCGATGAGAAGACTCAATGGTGCGGACAGGCCAGGGATCATAATGAAATACTGCGTGGAGTCACTTGTTTTCACGACAATCTGCTTTCTTTTCGGTCTGCTTCTTACAAAGGTCAGCGTACCGGCATTGAACTCGTTCATCCAGGCTACCAATGGAGCAGGAACAAACCTGACTGTCTCATGGACAATGTCTGACATGATTCTGTTTGTCATCTTGATTCTGGTGACATCCCTGATATGTGGAATTGTTCCGGCCATGATAGTATCCCGCTTTACTCCGCTGGATGTGACTAAGGGAGATTTAAGATACTACAGCAAAAAGAGGCTCAGCAAGGTATTCATATGCTTTCAAAGCTTCATATCAGTGATAGTGATCTCATTATCTCTGGTAATGGAAGTCAATTACGGCCAGCTTTTGAACGTGGATTATCACTGTAATCTGGAAGATGTATTCTATCTCACTCCTGGAACAATAGCATCCGGCAAGCCGGAAGAACTGAGAGAAGAACTGATGAAACATCCTGAAATCATTTCTTCCGGCATGATAGGCTATAACAGCGATCTCCCGGCAATCGGATCTGGTCGTCCTTATTTAAAGGACCAGATGCTCAAATTCTTCTATACATATCTGTACTGTGACGAAAATGTCTTCGATATTCTCGAATTCGAGATAACTGAACAATTTGACAATGACAGGAAATCCGGGTTATGGCTGACTCCGGAAACAGAAAGAATGATTGCAGAATATCCTGATGTCCTTGATGAAGTCGTCAGAAAAACCGAGACTCGCCATCCGGATCCGGCAGGAAGGATAGAGGCCTACCTGATAGAACCATTTTCGACAGATCGAGGACCAGTCGCTTCATTTCTTTTCGTAGCTCCGGAAGCGGATCTCCACTGGCTTCCATCTCTGGTGATCAAGACCGTTCCAGACCATGCGGCGGCCAGAAAGATAATAGCTGAAACCTACTCCAAGGTCTATGATGTGCCGATCAGCGACATAATGAAATTCGGCCACGAATCAAAGTATATCAAGGAAATCCACAAGGATACTCTCGCCCCGATTTACAGTACAATCAAGCTAATGAGACTAGTGCTGATCCTGATCATCGCCATGACGATGATGGGAATGACAGGCATGAGCGTCTATTATGCTTCAGAACGCAGGCATGAAATCTCTGTCAGAAAGGTATTCGGTGCGACGACAGATTCTGAGACGTTCAGAAACGTACTTACATACATCCGCATGACGCTGATATCTGATATATTGGCAATACCTGTGATATACATATTGCTTGATCTGATGAAACAGACTCCATATGCAAATTCACTGAACACATCATGGTGGGTATATGTAGCGGCCATTTCCGCTTCGCTCGTCATCTCCCTCGCCTCCGTCCTCTGGCAGACCCTCCGCGCCGCCCGTACGAACCCTGCCGAGGCGTTGAAGAAGGAATAGGCGTCCGCTACAAAAGCATGATGATTATTAAATAAATAAGATATACAAAAATGAAAAGTTACCTGAGATTCCTGGGAAGAAACAAGCTGTACACAGCGATCGAGGTCGTGGGACTGAGCCTTGCCCTGGCGTTTGTGATCGTATTGAGCGCGTATATCGTGGATGATATGAGTGTGAACAAGGTGCTGAAGAATACCGAGGACATTTACTTATGCAGCCTTACGGATTACTTGAACGCGGGTGATAATGTGGCGATTGCATTCGATCAGATACCTGAAATTACGGCAAAATGCACCTTCAACACCAGTGCGGGACAGAACAGGATGTTTACCGGTATCACTATGGCGCGTCACGGCGACATCGAGTATCAGGTAGCAAGCATGTCGGCTTCAGGTAACTTCTTAGATTTCTTTACATTCCCACTGTCGGAGGGAAATCCGAAGGAAGCTTTGCAAGGCAAAAACTCAGTCATAATCTCAGAAGAACTTGCTGATGCATTCTTCCCTGACGGGGATGCCATCGGTAAAGAGATCAATCTTTTTGAGGAAAATCCTTTGAAGAACACCTATCCGGAATTCATGGACCTCAATGTCAATCTAACCGTAACAGGTATATTCAAGCCATTTTCAAAGACCGTTTTCCATGAACCGGACATCATCATAAACATCGGACTGTATCAAGAACAGTTGAACGGTATGTTTCAAGGAATGCTTGTATTCAACGGCTTTCATTGCGTGCGTCTTGCTGATGGAACGGATACTCATGAGCTGGCACGAAAGATAAAGGAAGAAGTCGAGAATTCACAGGGCCACCCGATAAATACAGATTACAGGCTGACAGCATTTGACGACCTCAAGACTCCTTCACCAGGAGATCTTCCAGCCGTTCAAATGTATTTCTGCAATATAAGAAACGGAAAACTTTTCGGTATATATCTGATAATGTGCATATTCCTGACAATCGTAGCCTTGCTCGACTACATTGTGCTGACAATAGCATTCTCAAGATTCAGAATCAAGGAGATTGCGACCCGCCAGCTGCTCGGAACCGACAGGAAAGGTGTCATCGTAAGATGTTTTCTTGAAGCATTCCTGCTTCTTTTGGTTTCATGCTTGTTTGCCGTGCTGATAGCGGTAGCATTCAAGGGGCCTGTCGGTCAGATACTCGGCATGGAACTGCACCCGCTGACGCATCTGAATGAGTATCTGATACTTGCTGGCATAATACTCATGATGGTGGCCTTGGCAAGTGCCCTACCTTCGATAATACTGTCATCTTACAGCGCCATCAATGTGATCAAAGGCGAGGCTAGATACAAGGACAAGGTGACATACGGGAAATTATTCATAGGAATTGCCGGCTTGTTGAGCATAGCCGCCCTGTCCATATGCTTCGGCATCACACGGCAGACAAGACATCTTATGAACCAGCCACTCGGTTATGAACATGAAGGTATCATCTTCGTACAGTTTCTG
The DNA here is from genome assembly GCA_045649795.1 of Candidatus Cryptobacteroides sp. Lineage (GTDB taxonomy): Bacteria > Bacteroidota > Bacteroidia > Bacteroidales > UBA932 > Cryptobacteroides. The sequence continues at coordinate 17,449 of JAZRQM010000036.1, forward strand.
GACAGAGGCATGAACCGCCATTTCGATGAATTGAAATCACAGGCGTATGTGTCCGGAATAGGATTATATACAAACAGGCCGGACGCTCCGTCTGCGACGATGGTTCATAAATATGACGGTCAGACAGCTTCTCTGGAATTCATCGATGGAGACAGGAAGTATTTTGAAATCCTGGGTATTGAAATTCTTGAAGAGTTTTCTGCCCCTGATGGAATGGAAAACATTTACCTGAGTAAAAGTACATATGAGGCTACTGCAGGATTCAGGGACGGAGACATGATACCTACATGGAAAGGAATGACTCCGATATGCGGTATAATTTCGGACTTGAAGCTGGGAAGGCTGTCTGAAGAATCTTCGGGAAGACTTATGGGAATTACAATGATCAATGACTATGAAAATTCCTTCGGTCTTGGCGAACAATTATGTATAAAGACAGAAGATGATGTAGATGAAACATGCAGGAAGATCAAGAATTTCTACAATTCAAAAGGATACAATGACGAAAATGTGTTCATAGTTTCATTCAGGGAAATTCTTGAGGAACAGCTGAAGGAGGAAAACAATCTTCTCAAGCTCGTTTCCGGATTCTCGATCATATGCATCCTGATGACCATAATGACGGTTGTCGGTCTGAGCAGTTACCATGCGAAGACGAACGAACGTGACAACGCGGTACGCAATGTTTTCGGATGTTCAAAGCGTGAACTCATAAAAAAACTGGTCTTCAGTTTTGTGCTTCCGGTCGTGATATCCGCTGTCGTTGCCATCCCCGTGGCATACATGGTCATCAGCCGCTGGCTCGAAGGGTATGCAGTCTGCACAGACAACTCCCCTATCATCTATATCGGCGCTTTGTCTCTCGTGCTCATCGTAGTAATTACAGCCATCCTCATCCAAGGTATCCGCATGATGAGCACCAACCCGGCCGAGACATTGAAGAAGGAGTAAAAAAATACTCCAGGGTAAAATTTAACTGAGATAATTACTAAATTTGTGTATTCAAATAGTTTCTATGGCAAAAAGCAAGGCAAAAATACTGGTTGTGGATGACAACAGCGGCATCAGGGCGGCATTGAAGGTGCTGCTGCCACTGCATTTTTCGCAGGTGGAGCTGATTCCGTCTCCAAAGGAACTTGTTACCAAGCTGGCCGACTTCCGTCCGGATGTGGTGCTGCTTGACATGAACTTCCACACCGACATAAATACTGGAAACGAAGGCCTCTACTGGCTTTCAGAGATCAAGAAACGCACTCCGGAGACTGAGGTCGTGCTTTTTACTGCATATGCTGACATCCAGCTTGCTGTAGAGGGAATGAAGCGAGGTGCATTCGACTTTATCGTGAAGCCTTGGGATAATGATAAGTTGGTTGAAACGCTGAAAGCAGCATACGACCGGACTGGCAAGAAGGAAAAGACTGCAGTAGCCCCTTCGTCAATGAAGATGTTCTGGGGCAAGGGACCGGCGATGAGCGCTATAAGACAGACTGTCGAGAAGATCTCTGCTACAGATGCGAGCGTGCTCATTACAGGTGAGAATGGTACAGGAAAAGATGTGCTTGCGGGAGAGATCCACAGGATGTCGGACAGGGCTCTCAGACCTATGATATGCGTAGATGCAGGAGCGATCACGGAGACTCTTTTCGAGAGTGAACTCTTCGGTCATGTGAAAGGTGCATTTACAGATGCCCATACCGATCATGTAGGCAAGTTCGAGCAGGCAGACGGTGGCACACTATTCCTTGACGAGATCGGCAATATCCCTTTGCATCTTCAAGCCAAACTTCTCCGAGCAATCCAGAACAGAAGCATTACAAGAGTCGGAGATACAAAGACAATCCCTGTAGATATCAGACTCATATGTGCTACAAACAAGGATCTTGATAAAATGGTGCACGATGAAGAATTCCGTGAAGACCTTTACTACAGGATCAACACCATGCATCTGCACCTCCCTGCCCTTCGTGAAAGGACTGATGAGATCATTCCGTTGGCAGAAATGTTCGTGGAGAAGTTTGCAGAGAAATACAGGCGCAACGTCTGCGGAATTTCCGCAGATGCAGCAGAACTTTTGAAGGGACATTCATGGAGCGGCAATATCCGTGAGCTTTCCAACTGCATCGAGAAGGCAGTGATTCTTTCCGAAAATGAGTCGCTGAGCGCCGCAGATCTGGAGATCGTACCGGCGAGGAAAGCAGAATCCATAGAAGTATCAAGCACTGACACGCTTGAGGAGACTGAGGAAAAAGCGATCCGCGCGGCTATGGCCCGTTTTGGAGGAAATCTGTCCATGGTGGCGAAGTCGCTTGAGATAAGCCGCCCGACACTTTACTCTAAACTGAAGAAGTACGGAATTTAGATTCCTAACTTTATGATATCAACAGTCCATATCATGCTTATAGTAATAGCGACAGCCATCGCGTCTGTCGCAGCTGCTACTTTAATGACATCAAGAAAGATGCGAAATAAGGTGGCATATATGCTTGATGCATTGGAGGATAAGGAACTGAATTTCAGATTTGACGAAAAGAGACTTGTCGGTCGCCGATTTAACAAGACTTTGAACCGTCTGCGTGGAATTTTCGATAAAGAAAGGCACGAGATCATAGAACAGGAGAAGTATTTCGGCTTGATGCTGGACCATGTGAAGACGGGAGTCGTAGTCGTCGAAGACAGCGGCCGTGTCAATTATTGCAACAATACTGCGCTGACGCTTCTTGGCGTGGCGACATTAGGACACATCCGTCAGTTGCGCACCGTAAGCGATTTACTCTATGATATATTCCAGTCGATTACAGACGGCGTGGAAGAAAGAGCAAGTTATTATAATGAGTCCGGAAAGATGACCATTGCCATTACGGCTTCAGCTGCAAAGATCGGAAAGGAGCATGTGCGTGTCATTGCGTTCAACGACATAAGCAATGAAATAGCAGAGAATGAGCAGGAGTCATGGTCAAAGCTTATAAGGGTGCTGACTCATGAGATCATGAATACAGTCACCCCTATCGCTTCGCTCAGTGAGACTCTCCTTAAGTTTGACGATGTCGATGGAGAGGTCCGCAACGGACTCAACACCATTTCCCAGTCATCCAGAGGACTTATCAAGTTCGTGGACACATATCGCAATCTCACACGTGTGGCCATGCCTTCAAAGAAGGCATTCTATTTCAGGGAACTGGCCGAAAGAGTAATCAATCTGACTCGCGATCAGGCCGTCATTTCAGGAGCCGTATGTACATATGTCGAGAAATCGGAAGATGTGCTTATGTATGCCGATGAAGGCCAGATCACTCAGATTCTCATCAACCTGGTCAAGAATGCTGTCCAGGCAGAAGCGAAGAATATCGAGATCACTGCAGAGATCAACCTTTCGGAGCATATCATCATCAATGTGACCAATGACGGCCATCCGATCAGCAAGGAAAGCCAGGAGGAGATTTTCGTTCCGTTCTATACGACCAAACAGGAAGGCACAGGCATCGGTCTGAGTCTTTCCCGTCAGATAATGAGGCTGCACAATGGTTCATTGAATCTGACCAGAAGTGATGCTTCAAGTACAGTTTTCACATTGATCTTCAGGTAACAGACCTCCTTAGCTCATTTACCAAGTTGCATCTACCGCTGGGATATACTTCAGTCGGGTGTTCTTATATGTGAAAGTCAGTCCCTTTGTGTCTATCGCCCACATCGCTCCTGTGTTGACGTTTATAAGAAGGATATTGTCGTTTCCGTCACCATATCGTACGAGCTGATAATTGTATGCCTGCTCATCGTAAATGATGTCGTCAGGAGTTCTGTCTCTGAGGATATTCCATCTCACAGGCTCACCTCTCTGGTATGTCACCAGAGTCACCTGACCGGTATATTTGTCAAGGAAATACTTTCCGAGATTCTCTATACGCGAACCTCCGATAGATGTCTCAGACTTCATTCCGAATGCTTTCTTCAGTTCCTGTTCGAGAGTCGGGCCGGATGATTGGACTGGTTTTACGTCAGACTTTTCCTTAGGCTCTTCCTTCTTCTCTTCCTTATCGGTTCCGACACTGACGGAAACGGTCTGTGCTGATATGTCACTTGTATTGAAAACCGCAGGGATGACCAGCAGCATGAATGCTGCAGATAAAAGAATCTTCTTCATGTCAATTGACTTTATTGTTAAAACTTTATTTAATATGAATGTAGGTTGTATTATCCCTCAGGTCAGTCAAATGATATGACAGTGGATGAAGTGCGGGATTTTCATAGCCTTTGTAGAAGATTGCAGCCAATTCTTCTCCACCTGTCTGACAGACAAATTCACCGTTATCATCAAGCGTTATAAGGTGAAATGTAATCTCCGGAGTGTAATAGTCCTCATAGTAATAATACTCCGAAGGATCCTCTCGTAGAAGTTTTCCAGTCAAATAAGCATTGATATTCGCATGTGAGCAATTTGCCTCTGCCAGAAGAATCATGAAGTTTCCGTATTCGATCTGATCAATGATGCAAGCAGGCTCTGAGGCATTGTCAAGCTTCGCCAGCAGTTCTTCAGGATGTTCTCTATCACAGATCTTCTCAGTCTTGCCTACATGAACTTCAAGCTTCACAACTCCGCAGAAAGAGTCGAAATCTCCGTCTGCACGACCTGTAAGAGCAGCAAAGTCACATCCGAAATTGGTCAGTCCAAGGTTTCGGAGCTGCTCAAGGTCATAGTACGGATAAATTTCCAACTGATGATAGCGGTGCTTGACTTCATCAGATACATCAAGTGTGTCTGCCTGATAAGTCAAGTCATCAACAAAGCGCACCTTGGCTATGGATTCGGCCTCAGCATAGACTGCAGCTCCAAGCTTCAGCTTTTCCTTGACATCACCGGCAGGAAACAGACTAGTAAAATAACCCTCAGTTGAACCTGGGACGACCAGATCTTCCACTGCATCTGAAGGAGAAAAGTTCATGCTGATGTCAAACAGATGCCATGAATCCAGTTTCTTGAATAGCGATTCGCAATTTTCATCATTGAACTCGATTATCCTATGCTGGTAACGGTCATCCCATATTTCTTTTGCTCCGTCAGCACATGGATTGTATGGCAGGTCTGATGCGTGATCAAAATAGATTACTCTTTCGCCATTATTGAAATCAGCTCTGATGACAGAATATCTGACTGGCAGTATTTCCTGACCATGATAATTCTCCCTTGACTCCTCTACTTTCCAGAGACCGTTATGAGGCTTCAGATATATAGTTTCTGCAGGATCCGCCCAATCAGCGCCGTAAACATTGAGACTGACAGGCATCGAGCTTCGATTGATGGCGGCAATCTCTACAAATTCCTGACTTGCATCATCAAAACTGCCATAGAATTCTTCGCAGCCGCATAAGAGTGCTGCAGATATCAATATGTATATAATCTTCTTCATTACTCTTCAAATAAATTATCCTTGATCCACTCGGAATGTACGACTGAATAGCCACACAAATATCCCGCGCCATTCCTGACATTTGAATATGTGAATGCTGGAGATGAAGTCGGATCGTAGCCATGTCGTTCTGTGAGCCAAGGAGTT
>JAZRQM010000037.1:0-50386 GCA_045649795.1 Candidatus Cryptobacteroides sp.
ATTCCCGCTGCAAGTATTGCTTTATATAATTTCTTCATAATGATAACACAATTAGAATGTCAGAGTCACACCACCCATAAGCAGGCGCTGCTGTGGATAATATCCGTTATTTACACCTGGAGACTCAGGGTCAATTCCTTCAGGAAGAGAATCGAGAGTAAAGATGTTCTGACCCTCTACAAAGAATCTCAGAGACTCGATATTTACTTTCTGTGTCAGCTTGTTAGGAATTGTATATCCAAGCTGTGCTGACTTGAGACGGAGATATGTTCCGTCACGCATCCAGAAAGTCGACGCAAGACCGTTATCACCACCATGTCCCGGAGTTCCGAGAGTAAGACGTGGGAATGTTCCTTCAGGATTATAGATACTGTAGGCATTCTCTACAAGGAAGAGAGGCGAGTTTGCATTCTCCTTGAATGTCTGTGTCCAGATGGTGTTATCGTCATTACCGTTATAATATGTTCCAGTAAGTGAAACGTCGAACATAGCACCGCCGGTGAACTGAGCATTGAAGTCGAATCCGTTCCAAGCAAAGTCAAGATTGAGACCATAAGTAAGCTCAGGTCTGTTGGTACGACCGATAAAGCCCTTGTCTGTCCAGTCAATCTTGCCATCACCATTGATGTCCACATACTTGATGTCGCCGACATTTGGACGGGTACCATACCACGCAGAGTTGTCGATTTCCTCTTCCGAACGGTAAAGGCCATCCGCTGTCCAAGCCATCACTGCTCCAAGAGGTTTACCAATAACCTTCTGATTCTCAGGAATATTAGGCTGTTCTGTATAGATTATCCAACGGCTGCGCGCAAAGGTCATTGTTCCGCTCACACCGTACTGGAACGGCTTGCCACCCAACATGAAGTGGTTTCTGTGAGAAAGCATAATGTCAATACCCTTTGTATCATATGCGTTATGGTTTGTAGCCTCCATATAATAACCTCCCATTGAAGGCGGATAATCCGCTCCCATATAAGTAAGAAGGTCAAAGTTATAACGATAGAAGGCATCTGCCTCAAGTGCAAGCTTTCCACCCCACATCTTGAAGTCCACTCCTACATTGTATGAAAGGCTCTTCTCCCATGTAAGATCTGGGTTTGCAAGTCCAGAATCTGCGTAACCAGGTGTCACGATTGTTCCACCACTGGTATTTCCATAAATGATCTGCTGATAGTACTTGCTGTATGTGTTAAGGAACTTATATGCACCGATCGAGTCATTTCCAAGAAGAGCAACTGAACCTCTGATCTTGAAGTCATCAAGCCCGGAAACACCCTGCATCCAAGGCTCCTTGGCAAGATTCCAGGCAACTGAAGCTGAAGGGAAGAATCCCCAGCGTGTAGTACGCATACCTGCAAACTTATATGAACCGTCATAACGTCCTGTAAACTCAGCAAGATATCTCTCGTCCCAGTTATAACGTGCACGGAAGACATAGCCAGCTGAACGGGAAGCTCCGCTCCATCCACTGATAGGGCTGTTAGCCGGCTGACCATATGAAAGTTCTGGAAGATCTGCAAAAGGAAGCAGCTTAGCATATGCAGAATGTGCATTTGAGCGGTTGTCCTGGATCTCAGCAAGAGCGAGTGCCTCAACGAAATGCTTACCGAAAGTGTTGATATAAGAAACACTTGCCTGACCTGTCATATACTGATAGTATGAAGTTCCCTCACCAAGGTTTACTCCATCACCCTTACCTCTTGGGTCAACCACCTGTGACCAAGATCCGCCCGAATACATCATCAGGTCGAATGGTGTATTAAGGTTCTTGTTCATCGATGCACCGTAATCAAATGATCCTGAAGCCTTGAGCTGAAGTCCCTTCAACCAAGGAACATCATATGAAAGTGATGCGTTGGCAGAAACATCCAGACTACGGGTCTTCTTATATCCTGACTCATAGATCGCTGCGAGCGGGCTCTGTGGAAGGCCTGTGTTCTTCTTCTGAGATGCAGTCCAGTAACCGTTATACTTCTCCGGAAGGTACGGATGCATCTGGATAGTCTGGTTAGCGATCGAAAGCCATCCTGTCTCACTGCCCATATCCGATCCACCTGTACCGAAACCAGGAGTATGGCGATTTGAAATCACGCCAGAGAGTCCCATAGTGAATGTGAAGTTCTCTGCAAGCTCAGACTCGATGTTGGCACGGATATTATATCTGTCATAATTATAGTTATCGATATTACCTTTCTGACCAAGGTATCCGAAAGATGCGAAGTACTTAGAGGCCTCAGAACCACCCTGTACTGTCACATTGTGCTTCTGGGTAATACCTGTACCAAAGACCTTGTCGATATAGTTCACATTGTCCCATCCGTCAGTAGGATCGCCATTAGTCATCATCTCCACCTGCTCTTTAGTGAAGTAAGGGACATAATCCGACTCACTAGCGATAGCTCCACTTGAGAGCTGGTCCATCATCTGAGCTACATTATAATAGTACGCAAACTGAGGACCGTCCATGAACTCAGGGAAATTAGCATTCATTGACGCTCCGACTGTAGCATTATATGTGATCTTAGGCTTACCAGAAGCACCTTTCTTTGTAGTCACGATGATGACACCATTGGACGCCTGAAGTCCATAAACAGCTGCAGAAGCACCGTCTTTGAGCACGGAGATACTCTCGATATCAAACGGATCGATGTCATTGATATTGTCTACAGGGAATCCGTCGACAACGTATTTTACTGCTCCCTGTGAACCTCGGATACGGATAGACGCCTGGTCCATTCCTGGCTCACCGGACTCCTGAACAGAAGACACACCGGTAAGACGTCCGGCAAGAAGCTGCGAAACGTTTGTAGAAGGAGCTTTGAGAAGCTCATCTCCCTTCATTGCAGATACAGCTGAAGTCATTGAAGACTTCTTCTGAACACCGTATCCAACCACGATGGTTTCCTCAAGGAATGTAGCATCTTCTGTCATTGTGACATTGAGTCTGTTGAGGCTACCGTCACACTCAAATGTCTGATCACCCATTCCGAGACTTGTGAACAGGATCACATCACCTTTTTTCAAACCGGAAAGACTGTAATTTCCGTCTTCATCTGTCATGGTACCATTGGAAGTACCGCTGACCATGACTGCAACGCCCGGGAGCGGCAGTCCGTCCGCATCAACGACCTTACCACGAACGTTCGGCTGAGCAAAAGCAGAAGCCGCTCCGATCATGAAAAAGACTGCCGATGCCAGCAGATTTCTTAAAATCACTTTCATTGAATGGTATTGTTAGTTGTTAATTTTCAGCATTCTTCATAGCCTGCTCGAGAACATCCCAGAGCTTGTGCTTGTTAAGGTGTACGATATCGAAGATCATGACTCCGTCAGTGCTCTTAAGTGCCTGAGTGACAGCCGGTCCGAACGGAGTAAAATCACCGAGATACTGCTCTACATAGATCGAACCGATTACAGGAACGACGCCCTTTGTGATCTCCTTTGCGATCTCCGCACCGCCCTCTACGCTGTAGCAATATGTAAGGCTGTTGTCCATACCCGCCTCGCTGCGCTGACCTACAACACCTGTAGCCTTGTCGACATCATCCTTTGTGATCATCGAATAGTAGAGGCCTGTCATGTAGATATCGAGCATTTCTGCATATCCGGTCTTATGATAATCCTCGGTTGCCCAAGCCTGATATTCTGGGACCTGGTATGGATCGTAATCCTTGCTTGCCCAGTTGACTCCGAGCTGCCAGTATGTTGGGTACCACGCTCCTGTGTAGTCACCGATGATCAGGTCAGGATTTATCTCCTTGAGAGCCTCATGCGCCTTCTCGACAAAATCATGGATCACGGTAGCACGCCACTCGACCCATTTCTTTCCGTACTTGCCAGGAACCCAGTTCTCACGAAGATTTCCGTTCTCATCGTACCAGCTGAGGATATCTTCAGGATAATTCTCCACAGTCACGCCAGCATACTCCTCGAACTGCTTCTTGGAAAGCTCGCTGAAATCGGCAGTTATACCGTCGTAACGCACGCGGTCGAAGATAAGTCCGTCAACCTCAGGATATTTGCGTGCAAACTCCTTCAGCACCTCAATCTGATATTCCTGAACCTCAGGATTTGAAGGATTCATCATACAGTTGTAGTTAGACTTGATCTCCGAGATAGGAGTAAGGACACCGTTATGATAGCAGATCGACTGCCATGCGGCCTTATCCATGTAAACGATACCTCTGTCGAAGTAATTATGACCTCCTGCGAACACGTTAAGCGATCCGAAGACTTTCAGCCCCATCTCATGACCATACTCGATGAAATAACCAAGCATGTCGTAGTCGCGCGAACGCTCCACTCCTTCCCAATCGCCCATATATGGAGCGATCTCGCTGTCATAAAGAACCTCTCCCATGATCGACTTGACATCTACAACGACATTGTCAAATCCAAGATTCTTACATTTCTCCAGGTAAAACCTGATGGAGTCCGGATGCGAAAGCGTTGCATAATTAGCCTCGCAGTCAAACCACATATAGTTATGATTGTAGGTCTTTTCTCCTGAGCAGCAAACGGTTAAGGCCACTGCAGATGTAATCGAAAGTATAAATTCCGCTAGTCTTCTCATTATCATACATTTTTAGGACCTACAAAAATAGGAATTTTTTCAGCAAAGGCAATACATGATATGTAAATATTTAAAAAATTTTAATAACTTGAGCAATGTTTTTAAAAACACCGTATCTCAAAACAAAGGACAGACACGCTTAAATAATGGCAGTTTCTATATTCATACATCAGATAAAAGGAAAATTATTATATTTGCAGACAATATTTTTAAAATAATTAACTAACACCATAACATGAGCGACCGCAGAGAATTTCTGAAAACCATGGCCATCGGAGGCGCATCAGCCCTGGTAGCTCCGTCATTGCTTACATCATGCTCATCAGACAAGGGAGCAGATTCATTGACCGACACATCAGCAGGAGGACTTATCGTCCCTAAGGACAACGGTCTCCGCATCACAGGAACATTCCTCGACGAAATATCACACGACATCCCTCACCAGAACTGGGGAGAGAAGGAATGGGATCAGGACTTTGCATATATGAAGGCTATCGGCATCGATACTGTCATCGACATACGCTGCGGATACCGTAAGTTCATCACCTATCCGTCTCCATATCTCCTGAAGAAGGGCTGCTATATGCCTTCTGTAGACCTTATCGACATGTTCTGCCGACTTGCACAGAAGCACGGAATGAAGTTCTACCTCGGACTTTATGACTCCGGTGTTTATTGGGACACAAAGGATATGAGCCACGAGATCGAGGACAACAAGTTCGTCATCGACGAGGTATGGAAGATGTATGGAGAGAAATACGACAGCTTCGGAGGATGGTACCTCAGCACAGAGATCAGTCGTGACACGATCGGAGCTGTTGACGCATTCCATGCGATGGGAGCACAGTGCAAGGAGGTTTCAGGTGGTCTTCCTGTGTTCATCTCACCTTGGATCGACGGCAAGAAGGCTGTGAGCGCAGCGGGTGCGGCCCTCACAAAGGAGGATGCAGTCTCTATTGAGGCTCACGAAAGGGAGTGGAGCCAGATCTTCTCGGGCATCCACGATGTTGTGGACGCAGTTGCATTCCAGGACGGACACATCGACTATGATGAGCTTGACGCATTCTTCAGCGTGAACAAGAAGATGGCGGACAAGTACGGCATGCAGTGCTGGACAAATGCAGAAACATTCGACCGCGACATGCCGATCAAGTTCCTTCCTATCAAGTTCGACAAGCTCCGCCTCAAGCTGGAAGCTGCGAAGCGCTGCGGATATGACAAGGCGATCACCTTCGAGTTCCCTCACTTCCTGAGCCCACAGTCGGTTTACGGCGCTGCCGGCAACCTTTATAATAGATATAAGGAGTACTTTAACATTTAATCTTAAAGATTCTTCGCTGCGCTCAGAATGACAATCAAAAAGTCATCCTGACTAACCGTTACACCTGTAATCTTGACTAACCGTTACACCTGTAATCTTGACTAACCGTCACACCTGTAATCTTGACTAACCGTCACACCTGTCATCCTGAACGAAGTGAAGGATCTCTAACAAAGAAATAATGAAACAGAAAAACACATTAGGATATGTCATCTTCATGGCGGTGGTTGCCGCCATCGGAGGCATTCTCTTCGGATATGACACAGCCGTCATCTCCGGAACAACAGCAATCGTAAAGAGCCAGTTCGCTCTTACAGACATGATGGAAGGATGGTATGTAGGCTGTGCTCTGATCGGTTCCATCTGCGGCGTACTCGTTGCAGGAAGCCTCAGCGACTACCTCGGACGTAAGATCACGATGCTCATCTCAGCCGCACTTTTCAGCATCTCGGCAATCGGATGCGCAGTCTGCGGCAACTTTGACGCCCTCGTTGCATACAGAATCATCGGAGGAGTCGGCATCGGTATCGTATCGATCGTATCACCTATATATATATCAGAGGTATCTCCTGCAAAGATCCGCGGAACGCTCGTATCGCTTTATCAGCTTGCCGTTACCGCAGGTTTCCTTATCGCATACCTCGCAAACTGGGTGATCGACGTGAACGGCAACATGGCAGTAGCCGGCGATCTCTGGACAAATATGTGGAACAGCGAGATGTGGCGTGGTATGCTTGGAAGCGAGACTCTTCCGGCTCTCCTCTTCTTCTTCATCATATTCTTCATTCCTGAAAGCCCTAAGTGGCTGATTGTCAACGGAAAACTTGACAAGGCAAGCGCCGTTCTCAGCAAGATATACGCAACAAAGGAAGAAGTCAAGGAAGAGATTGAGGTAACCAACTCATCCCTCAAGGGAGAAACAAAAGGCAAGTGGTCAGACCTCCTTAAGCCAGGTATTCTTGTAGCTGTCATCGCAGGTAGCGCGATCGCAATCCTCGGACAGTTTATGGGCGTGAACGCCGTGCTTTACTATGGCCCTAAGATCTTCGCAGACGCGGGATTCGACAATCCTATGTTCTCAACCGTACTTGTTGGTGTTGTAAACTTCGTCACAACTATCCTCGCCGTATTCATCATTGACAAGGTAGGACGCAAGCAGCTGATCTACTGGGGCGTAAGCGGTATGATCCTTTGTCTCCTCGCAATCGGCATATACTTCGCATGGGGCTCGCAGATCGGACTGGGCAACGGATTCATGCTTACATTCTTCCTTGCATATGTATTCTGCTGCGCGATCTCGATTTCAGCTATCGTATTCGTACTCCTTTCAGAAATGTACCCTAACAGCGTACGCGGACGCGCCATGTCAATCGCAGGATTCGCACTCTGGATCGGCACATACCTGATCGGACAGCTCACACCGGTACTTCTTGGATGGAGCCAGGCAGGAACATTCTTCATCTTCGCTGTGATGTGCGTACCATATATGCTCATCATGTGGAAGGTAGTACCTGAGACAACCGGCAAGACCCTCGAGGAAATCGAAGCATACTGGGAAAACAGGAAATAACAAGACTTATCTAAACTATGAACGGCACATTCTCAAACCTTGACGGCAAGAACGCCATACTGAAAAAGCACATCATAGCCCTCTGCATCAACGAAGGGGACTATAGCATTGCAGACCTCAGCAAAGAGCTCAACACAAGCATTCCTACCATTACAAAGCTGGTGGGAGAACTTATTGAGGAAGGATTTCTTGTCGACATGGGCAAACAGGGCACAAACGGTGGAAGAAGACCTAGCATCTATGGTCTGAATCCTTCGGCCGGCTACCTTGTAGGAACTGAAGTAAAACGAAAAAGCATCAGCATAGGCATAACCGACTTCAAAGGTCGTCTGATTGAGTTCCAGGAGGATGTAGCGTTCGAGCTCAAGAATTCAGAAGAGTCTTTCAGAGAGATGTGCAAATGCATCCTGGGCGTGCTTTCAAAGGCTGCCATCGCTCCAGAGCATGTACTTGCATATGGATTCAACCTCAGCGGACGAGTGAACAACGAGACCGGCTACTGCTTCACATATTTCATCGGAGAAGACAGACCTATCGCCACATTCCTTCAGGACGAATTGAAACGTCCTGTATTCGTCGAGAACGACTCAAGGGCCATGACATACGGAGAATACATCTGCGGAGTGGCTAACGACGAGGATGACATGCTGTTCATAAATGTCTCATGGGGACTTGGAATGGGTATGGTTTCGGACGGAAAACTTTCGTACGGAAAGTCCGGTTTCTCCGGCGAGATCGGCCACTTCCCTTTCCTGGACAACGACCAGATATGCCATTGCGGAAAGACAGGATGTCTTGAGACCGGCGCATCTGGATCGGCCATCCATAGGATCTTCATGGAGAAGCTGGCAGGCGGCAGAGCATCCCTTCTGAGTGACAAATACGCTGACGGAAAGGAAATCACGCTTGATGACATCCTCAACGCTGTAAACGAAGAGGACGTTCTTGCCATCGAGGTAGTCGAAGAGATCGGCACTGTGCTCGGCAGAGCCATCGCAGGCCTCATCAACATCTTCAACCCGGAACTTGTGGTAATTGGCGGTAATGTATCAAAGGTCAAGGAATACCTTCTTCTGCCAGTAAAGAGCGCAATTCAGAAGCATTCGCTCAACATGGTGAACAAAGATACAACGATCAAGTTCTCGAAGCTCGGAGAAAAGGCCGGCCCTATCGGAGCCTGCATGCTCTCACGCAGCAAGATGCTCGGACTCTTGTAATTATCTTCTGTCAAAAAGAAGGGCGATGTCGCGGTCCATGGCTTTTGAGGCAAGGGATTCAGGCACAAAGCTCCACTCACCGATAACGGTCCTGTCACCAATCGTGGCAGGATCGATTTCTTTTGTTTCCACCAGATAGTCATAAAGGATATCCCTGATCTCAGGATGATAAGCCACTACTCTCTCGTCGATCCTGTCTGTATCCACACCAGCGCCTTCACGCATGATGTTTCCGCCACCGCTTGCACGATATGAGGTCATGGCCACATTGTAGTTTGCGGCCTCATCGAACGACGACCCGTCAGCAAGGGATTCGATCGCTACCCTCTCCCCTTTCGGCTTGGTTACATCGACCTTATAGACAAGTCCTCCGGCCGAATCGAAGTTATACGAACGGTTAATGAAAGACCAATGCTTCATGCCGGTACGAGGATCCGGTGCATCCTTTATCTTCAGAAGATGATCGTCCTGAGAATCAATTGTATTGATCCACAGATCGTACGAGTATTCAAGATAATCCTTTATCTCCTTGCCGCTCATCCGCACCACAAACAGCTGGTTTTCATATGGATAAATAGTAAAGAGATCATTATACACAAGGGTTCCTGCCTCTATGAATCCGTCGAAGGTAAGAGGTGCGGCAAATGAAATCTGCGCAGGCTCGCAACCAAGAGACAAAGTATGGATAAGATTCATGTAATCAGACATGCCTGCATAGGCATCACGGGTACGAAGATCAGCCTTAAGCTCACCTACCTCCTTGAGAGTGAACGTCTTGACGGCCTCGAAGTCCTTGCGGAAGGTCTCATGCATCTTTCTGTCTGCATTCTTCCTGTCGATCGGAAGCAGCAGAGCATCCAAGGTCTTGGACACGACTTTTCCGTCTTGAACCTTTACCTTGACCGTACCAAAACCCATATTTCTGCAATGACTGCCGGCATTGATCAGACATATGCTGTCGCTCTTATGGACCACAGGCCTATGATCGTGCGCACATACAACGAAATCCACGCCTCTGAGGCTCTTGAAAAGATCGAGTCCCTGGCTCTCGAGGATGCTTCCGTCTCCGTTTCCAGTTCCCGCGTGCACTGCAACCACGACAACATCTGACTTTTCCTTAGCAACTATCCTGTCAACTGTTTCCTGAGCGAACGGCAGAAGCGACTCAAACGTCATTCCCTCCCATAGCACAGGCGAAAGCCAGCCTTTTATATTTGGATTTGTGAAACCGATGATGGTGATATTGAGACCATGCCTCTTCAGGGTCACATACTCCTCGAAATATGGCTTTCCGTTATCCGTACGGATAGCGTTTGCTGCAAGGAAAGGCACCTCCATGGTCTTTACAAGGCGGTCGTAGACCCTATGTCCCGTCTCGATGTCATGATTTCCAAGAACTACCGCATCATAGCCTATATACTCGACCATACGGGCATACAGATGCTTGGAAAGCGTATCCACATAATTGAAATAATACGCTGCATTATCGCCCTGAAGACAGTCTCCGGCATCAAGCAGAATAACATTTTCCGCTCCCTCGGCAACCCTTACGCTATCTGCATACCACGCAATGTTCGTAAGTGCGTTGCTGGTTCCATCAGACACATACAGAGAATCGAAATATCTTCCATGCACATCATTTGTAGTCAGGATCCTGAATGTATATTCCCCATCCTTCGGGCCGCAGCATGAAGCAACAAGAGCTGCAGCGGCCAATATAGCAATATATAACCTTCTCATAATCAACATTATAAACTAAATCTCACACTTACCATCTGCTGGCATCCAGAATAGCTGAACCCATGGAAATGGAAGCGAGCCCCTACCCTGATCGCAAGATGCCTGCCCATATAAGGTTCATAATAGACATCAAGCCTGTCATAAAGCCTCGGGCCTGTCTGTCCGAGATCATTGATACGATAAAAAGGATCGCCCATGTAGAGACGGCTGCCGTATTTGTCCCCGCCGGCATCCGTACTGTTGTAATAAGGCATCATGTCTGTTCCATAGAACATCCGGTTATGTACGCCTACATTCCATTTGCGCATGTTCAGATCAAATTCGCCTCCGCATGGAAACACATAATGACCGACGAAGACCCTGTCATGCTGCATCGCCTGAAGCCACCCTAAACGGAGCGAGAACTCCTGCATGTTCATCGGCTTGCCGAAATCAAACTTCAGGTATGGATTCATCAGGATGTTATCCACCACTCCCCTTGCCTTCTGCGAACCGGCAAAATGATACATGTATGCTGCATATCCTACTTCAAAGAACGGAGTTATATGGCTTTCACCGGCTGAGAAGATCATGAACTTCTCCTTTCTAGCATAACCAGGCTTGCCCATCCAGTCGCATCCGACTTCCCAATATGATTTCGAACGATGGAACTTCAAAAGAAGGCCCTCAAGATTGTTGTCATAGAACTTAAGGGAATCCGAGAAGAAGGCATCGCTGTAATCACCTCCGGTCATTCTGCGAGGAAAGATTCCAGCATACATTTCGAATGAACCGCCTCGGGTCTTCTTATCCATCATATAATACATGGTGATCTCTCGGAAAAGGGCCTTGTTGGTCAATGTCTGCGACGACTCGTCCGGAGAAAGCGACGGGGAAAGCGGAGATGCTCCGAAATCCTTCATGACATCGATTCCTGCCATAAGCTTATGGGTGAGTCCAAGTTCCGGCTGCTGCAGCTCCACTCCCACGGACGGAGTCAGACGCGCACCGAAGATGGTCATGGCCTTGGAAAAACGGCTTCGGTCGAACTCTCGGTTATCAAAGTTCATCTCGAAATCCAGGTCATATGTAAAACGCAGCTTCTCCTCCTCGTCCGACTTTGCGGAAAGAGGCAGGGAGACAAAAGCAAACGCCAGAATCGCCCAAAGGCATACATTACTTGCAAATCTCATATACAGGTCATAAAATCTCCCAAAGATAATACTATCTTTGCAAAAGAAGAACATGAGAAATGATTAAACTGCAGACACCGGTAGCCGACGAACCATGCAAGGTCGGCATTTCGTATGAGGACAAGATAATGATGCTTGGAAGCTGTTTCACTGACAATATCGGGAAGCAGTTAGCTGACTATGGCTTCGACGTATGCGTGAATCCGTTCGGAACATTATACAATCCGGTATCGATCCTTCGAAGCGTGGAAAGGCTCATAAGCGGCAAAACATTCTCAGAAAACGACTGTGTCCAGATCGGAGCCGGAGATACAAGATGGTGTTCGTTTTCTCATCACACATCCTTTGCACGCAGCAGCATGGAAGAATTCCTCAACCATGCAAATGAGGCCCTGAAAGCAGCCAGGGAGCATTTCCTGCAATGCAACAAGATAATCATAACCCTCGGTACAAGCTGGTGTTTCAGGCATAAGGAATCGGATGCAATCGTTTCGAACTGCCTAAAGCATACTGCATCGGAGTTCATGCGCGAAAGGCTTTCCTGTCCGGAAGTGACAGAGGCCTTGAGGCAGATTGTGGAACTCTGCTGCGATGCGTCAGCTGGAATCTGTCCGAAACAATTCATCTTCACAGTCAGCCCTATCCGCCATTTCAAGGACGGAGCGCATGGAAACCAGATCAGCAAATCAGCCCTTCTTCTCGGCATCGACGATCTCCTTGCCGGCCTGCCTGCTGACTTAAGCATGAATCCATTCTATCTCGCCGATTACTTCCCTGCATATGAAATCGTCATGGACGAGCTTCGCGACTATCGTTTCTATGCGGAGGACATGTGCCATCCGACACAGCAGACAGTCGATTATATCCGCGAACGTTTCCTCGGATGGGCTCTGCACGCGAACGAAAACCCTCGTCTTCAGGAGAAGATCCGCGAATACCGCCGCAGCTGCCACCTTTCAATCGAGGGCAGATAGCCCCACTGAATTCCATTTCATTAAATTTCGGCACATTTTTCCGTAAAAGCATTGCGGATTAGAAAATCATTGCTACATTTGCAGTGTACTACTTCACTAATACACTATAAAATTAACCCGAAAGGGACTTAACAATAGACATTAAAAACATAACGTCATGATTCAGATCAAAGACCTTGGTTTTTCATACGGCGAAAAGGCCGTCCTGAAGAACATCAACATGAAGCTCGAGGAAGGACGCATCTACGGACTCCTCGGCGAGAACGGTGTAGGAAAGACTACCCTTCTTACCCTCCTTTGCGGACTGAAGAAGCCTCAGACCGGTGCAATCGACGTCGACGGCTGCAAGCCTTACGACAGGCTCCCCTCATTTCTCTCTGACCTGTTCTACCTCAGTGACGAGGTACCGGCAGTGAACATGAAGGCTGAAGAGTACGCTGTTACATACGGCAAATTCTGGGAAGGCTTCGATCTCGGAAAATTCAACGAGATCATGGAAGTGCTTGAAAATGACTCACAACAGAAAATGGACAAGATGTCATTCGGCCAGCTCAAGAAGACATACATAGCCTTCGCTCTGGCCTGCAACACAAAGCATCTTTTCATGGATGAGCCGACAAACGGCCTTGACATCCCCTCAAAGGCGCAGTTCAGAAAAGCAGTGACCAAGTACACTCGCGAGGACTCGATAATACTTATTTCAACCCATCAGGTACGCGATCTTGAGAACATCATCGACCCGATCATCATTCTTGACAAGCAGGATGTGCTTCTCAATGCTACTATAGCCGAGATTTCCGAGAAACTGTATTTCGATTATTCTACTGAAAAGGTCGAAGATGCACTCTACAGCGAGATGATCCCAGGCGGAAACATCCAGGTATATATGAATCAGACTGGAGAGGACTGCAAGGTCAACATCGAAGCACTCTTCAATACAGTCCTCAAGCACAAGGAACTCATAAAAGGTATATTTAACAAGTAAGGACATGAAAACCAACGAGATATTCAATTTCAGAAGATTCGGAAAATATTTTGCTTCCGACTTCAGGACATGCGCGGCAAACTACGGACTTAGCCTGCTGACCATAGCGATTCTTACTCCCATTGCAACTTATGCACTTATTGCAGGATTCGCATACCTGATGGCAGGTTCATGGGAGGGTCCTCAACTCCCTGTAAGAAGTGTCATTTACGGAATGATGATGCTATGCATGGTCGTAACGATGCCGGTGAAATGCTACAGCAGACTTACAGAAAAGCAGTATGGATCATTCTGGCTTACCCTCCCTGCTTCCAGACTTGAGAAATTTCTTAGCATGGTCATATTGGCATGCATCATCATACCGGTTGCAGGATGCACCATTTTCCTCGGTCTTGACGCCATCATATGTGCCTTCGACCCTACATGCGGCGACGGCCTTATGAAAACAGTTGTAAATTATTTCAGCAATAGCGGCAAATTCATTGATGAAATCGGAGGGATGATGACACTGAATTTCGGAAGCGAACATATTTCAGTGGAAGACCAGACATTATTGACGGACATATTGAGACAGATCAACAATCCTTGGCTCTACATCGACGATTTCTTCGCCATGATATTGCCTTTCCTCCTTGGAGCCATATTCTTCAAGAAAGGCAAGACAGTCAAGACTTTCCTCGCGCTTGCAGTCCTCGGCACTGCGATGAGCATGATGATGATGCCATTGATGAAGGAATGGGCATTCAAGATTGCAGAGACATCAGATGCGCAAATGCTTGTCTACAACATGTTCAACAACGGAGTTTTCCGACACTTCGCACTCATCGATACAATTTCGGATACCGTAGTGAATATCGCCATGATGGCGGGCATATGGTTCAGAATCAAAACCTTGAAGCACTAAGAATATGGAATTCAGCGAAAACAAATCTATATATCTCCAGATATGTGACGCAATATGCGAACGTATCCTGAGCGGAGAGCTTGCACCTGACTCACGAATTCCATCTGTGCGTGAATACGGAGCTGAGATCGGGGTGAATCCCAATACGGTAATGCGTTCATATGAAAAGCTGACCGGCGAGGGAATCATTTATAACAAACGCGGAATCGGTTACTTCATAAGTCCTGACGCACAGAAGATCGTTATGGAAACCCAGAAGGAGGAGTTCTTGAAAAACGAACTTCCTCAGATCCTGAAAAGGATGAAGCTTCTGGGCATCGATCCAAAGGAAGTGTTTTAGTACATTTTTTGCAAAATCATTGAAAATGCATAAATTTGCAGCGTGCTAAAGACTAGGCCGGAATAATAATCCCGGAATGAACAAACTGATCTTAAATACATTGATACTGCTGTTGGCTTCGACAGCAGTATTGTCATGCTCTATGGGGCCTATGATGGAAGCTGAAGCACCGATGGATGAGAATGCCCCTCTCGTGCTTTCCGTATCAGGCACAGCATCGGATATCTCCACAGGTCAGCCGCTTGAGGAAATCAAGATAACGATTCACGCATATGAGAAGCTGGATGGTTCTGTAGCAAATACCGTATCAAAAACCACCTACACAGACAATAAGGGAAGGTTTACGATATCAGCTGACGGGTTTACAAACCAGACAACATGTCTTGTCACAGCTGAAGATCCTGACGGGATTTATGAAGGCGCAAGCCAGGAAATCAAGATCTCATGGTCACAGACAAGTATGCTTGACAATGTATTCTTTGTGAACGATTGCGATTTTTATCTTGAAAGAAAGAAGTAATGAGAAGCATCCGACTCATATCCGTTTTATTGGGAATGGCCGTTGTGGCCGTTTCCTGCATGGCAGACATGACGCAGGGAATGCCCGGACACGAAGATCACAGGCATCTCATTGTCGGTCATGTGACTGATACATCAGGAACGGCGATCGAACACATCAAGGTCACATTGGACTGGAACGACGGAGCCTTCAGTGAGACTCAATACACCAACAGTGACGGAGAGTTCTCATCAGCGATATGGAAGGCAGAAGAAGACATGGTCAAGTCTCTGACCATTAAACTCGAAGACATTGATGGAGAAGAAAACTGCGGATGCTTCGAGAGCTTGTCTGAAACCTTCACAGTCTTTGAAGACAACTCCGTTACAACTCTGGATTTCCGTTTGAATCACGCCACTGCTTCGGAGAACATCCCACAATCTTGACGAACTGTCTATGGAAGTTTGAACGGTCGCTGAAACCTGAGACTTCCGCAATGATATTTGTAGAAGCGTCCTTGTCATCAAGCAGGAGACGCTTCGCTTCTTCTATACGGAGCACAGTGCGCCATGTCTTGAAATCGACACCCTTTTTGGTAACGAAATAATGATGGAGGATATCCTTTGTCGTGTTCAGTTCGCGAGCGATCTGCTCACGGCTCTTGTCATACTCGCGATAGCGCTTCTCCTCCACCCATTGGTCAAGGGCCTTCTCAAGCTTGCGGTACTCCGCTTCATTTATTGCAGGAGATGAAGGGTCATTCTGCTTTTTATTCTTTTTTCTGCTTTCGATGAGAGCCACAAGATCACGTCCAGAAAGAGCCCTGTGCGCAAATGCATCCAGAACAAGCCTGTGACTGCCAAGGAAGGAAATGAAATTTGCAGAAAAGTAAAGCATGAAGAACGAATAGCAAAGCATGTATATCTTCATGAAACCAAAAGGAAGAAGCATATACACAAGGACGAACATCTGCGTCAGCATCATGATGGTATAGCAGAATCGGATCCATCTTATCTTCTTGTCCTCTTCTTCATCATAATACTGTTCCAGCTGCCTGACAGAGAGTTTATATGCCCTGTTGAAGACAAGAATATGTCCTATACATTGAAATACGAACAGCAGGATGCAGGCTAGGATCAGGAAAGTCTTCCAGAATCCTTCTTCCCACCAGAAAGCCCTGATCAGGACAACACCGAAGGCTGCAACTATACCGACATTGATGTAGAGCTTATCGCGGTCTCCCTGATGAAGGAGATTAATCAGAGAAAAAGACAGGACAACAGATGATATGGCTGTCACGATGAACATCATCACAGAGGCAAATTTCTCATAATCAGCGATTCCCGAGTGATGGAGACAATAGTAGAAGAGTCCTGCGCAAATAAAGAAACAGAACGATATCGCGTTCTTGGTTCGGATCAGTTTGCGGGAATATTCCGTATCGGGTACATTGATAAGCAGAAGCAAAGCTCCCAACACAAGCGAGGTCACTATGGCTATTGTCAAAGACAATTCTATATTGAAGACAAGTTCTGCAACTCCCGACATCTGTAATTCGTTAATTGAAAGTACGTAAGTATCTGCGAAATTACGGATTTTTTCGCTATTTTTGCAACCGTTTTCCCCGTTTTTTAGAGCATAGGGAAAACATGATAAAATCTGATTATACAACATGCTGGATATCAATACCATAGAGAGATTCGACAAGATTGCTACTCCTTTCTACTTCTACGACATGGACCTGTTCAGAAAGACGGTCGATCACGTAGCAGAGCTTGCACGCATGCATGACCTCAAGGTACACTATGCTGTGAAGGCGAATGTGGAGAGAAGGCTTCTTGAATATATAAGCGGCAGCGGATTCGGAGCTGACTGCGTAAGTGGAAATGAAGTACTGCATGCACACAGCTGCGGTTTTCCTGCAGATAAGATCGTATATGCAGGCGTCGGAAAGAGCGACAGAGAGATATATGAAGCAATGAAGCTCGGCATCGAAGCATTCAACTGCGAATCGCTTCAGGAGATCTTCGTCATCAATGAAATGGCTCATCTTCATGGCCTTAAGGCCAATGTATCGGTGAGAATCAATCCGGACATCGACGCTCATACCCACAAATATGTGACTACCGGACTTTATGAGAACAAGTTCGGAATTTCGAACCATGAATTCGACAAGCTTATCGAATTCATCCAGAAAAGCGAGCACATCAACTTCTTCGGCCTGCACTTCCATATCGGATCGCAGATCACAAGAGTTGAAGAGGTTTTCTCGCTTGAGTGCAAGAGAGTAAACGAGATTGTGAAGTACTTCGAAAGCAAAGGACTGACAGTCAACAACATAAACCTCGGAGGAGGTCTTGGAGTGGATTATGATGACCCTGACGGAAATCCTATTGCGGATTTCGGCACATGGTTCAAGGCAATTTCCGACAACATTATCCGTCGTGAAAACCAGGCTGTACATGTTGAGCCGGGACGTTCGCTTGTTGCTCAGTGCGCCTCTCTCATTTCGAGAGTGCTCTTCGTGAAGAGCGGCGAGACAAAGAACTTCCTCATCATGGATGCCGGTATGAATGACCTTATAAGACCTGCCCTTTACGGAGCGTACCATAAGATAGAGAATCTTTCGGCTACTCAGAGGTCATTCTTCCCTACCTTCCAGGCATACGATATAGTCGGACCGGTATGTGAGTCCAGCGACGTATGGGGAGCAGGAAGACTTCTCCCATTGAGCGTAAGAGGTGACCTTATGGCGATCCGCAGCACGGGAGCATATGGTCAGGTCATGGCCAGCAGGTATAACATGAAGGATCTGGCACCGTCCGTATTCAGCGACATGCTGGACGAAGCTCCGGAGGCAGTAGATTATTTCAATCTGTCATTCCGTTCGTAACTTTGTCATTCCGAGCGAACCATTGTCATTCCGAGTGTACCATTGTCATTCCGAGCGAAGTCGAGGAATCTATAACAATAGAAATGTAAATTAAAATATATGTTCGAAAATTTAAGTGAAAGACTTGAGAGATCGTTCAAGATCCTCAAAGGCGAAGGTAAGATTACCGAGGTAAACATCTCGGAGGCGATGAAGGATATCCGCCGCGCACTTCTTGATGCCGACGTAAGCTACAAGATCGCGAAGCAGTTCTGCGACGACGTAAAGAAGAAGGCCATCGGCCAGAATGTCCTGACAGCGGTGAAGCCTCAGCAGATGATCGTGAAGATCGTTCACGACGAACTCGCTGCCCTCATGGGAAGCAATGCTTCAGACATCAACCTCAAGGGTTCGCCTGCAGTCGTGCTCGTAGCCGGTCTTAACGGTTCCGGTAAGACAACATTCTCTGGAAAGCTCGCCCTCAACATCAAGAGCAAGAGAGGTATGAGGGTTCTCCTGGCAGCCTGCGACTACTTCCGTCCTGCTGCGATCGACCAGCTGAAGGTGCTCGGAGAGCAGATCGGAGTAGAGGTATATTCTGAGGAAGGCGTAAAGGATCCTATCCAGATCGCTCAGAACGCCATCAAGAAGGCAAAGAGCGAAGGCTATTCGGTAGTTATCGTCGATACAGCCGGACGTCTTGCTGTAGACCAGGAGCTCATGGACGAGATTTCGGCCCTCCACACTGCAGTTCAGCCTACCGAGACTCTCTTCGTTGTCGATGCGATGACCGGTCAGGATGCCGTAGAGACTGCCAAGGCATTCAACGAAAGACTTGACTTCGACGGAGTTGTCCTTACCAAGATGGACGGTGACACACGTGGTGGTGCCGCTCTTTCTATCAAGGCAGTTGTCGGAAAGCCTATCAAGTTCGTCAGCATGGGTGAGAAGATGGAGGCACTTGACGTGTTCCATCCTGCCCGTATCGCAGACCGTATCCTCGGAATGGGAGACGTCGTTTCCCTCGTTGAGAAGGCTCAGGAGCAGTTTGATGAGGCTCAGGCACGCGAACTCAAGAAGAAACTTGCAAAGGATCAGTTCACTCTCTGGGACTTCTACCAGCAGATCCAGCAGATCAAGAAGATGGGTAACATCAAGGATCTCGCATCAATGATCCCAGGCATGGGCAAGGCCCTCAAGGACGTCGATATGGACAACGACTCATTCAAGGGAATCGAGGCCATCATCCTTTCAATGACTCCATACGAACGTGAGCATCCGGACTGCATCAACGGAAGCCGCCGCAAGAGAATCGCAGACGGTTCCGGTACTTCCCTCCCTGAGGTTAACAAGCTCCTCAAGCAGTTCGAGGGCACCCGCAAGATGATGAAGACCGTCATGGGAGCCAACATGGGCAACATGATGAAGGGTGCAATGAGACGCCGCAGATAATTTCCATGCCGTTCCTTGACTGCTGAAGAAATTGTAGTCAAGGAACACACTCAAGATAGAACTTACTGACTTTCAATAGGTTCCATAAAATTAATGTTCCTTGACTGTCGGAGATTTGGCAGTCAAGGAACATTTTTATAACACTTATCCCTCAAAGGCCTTCAAGACTGTCTTGAGAGGGCATCCCACTAACCTGGCAATTTGATTTGAGGGTGCATTGAAACATGTACGCAGATCTTTTGCCAGCATCATCTTCACCTGATCGTCTGCATCGTCAATCGAACGAAGACCGTATTTATTCCTAAGCATCTCTTTAATAGCCTCCCTCAGCAGAGAATCACTGAACATGATCACATCCTTCTTTAGCTTACGGGATGATGCCGATGTGCTCAGATAATATTCGAATGACTTCGGCCGACCAAAGAGATTCTCCACGAAACGATAATCCACATACGATCGCGGCTCAATATACCCCTCAGGATTCAACATATACGATCCGTCCAATCGTTCATCTGAGTGAAGAACCTTCCTGAGGCGTCTGACACCCAGCTCAGTAACCGGAATACATTTATTCAAGATATCAATCCCATTGAAATAACACGACGCACTTCCCCACTCATAACCCTGAGGGATCAGGAAAAGTCCTGCCTTTACAGGATTGTCCAATGCATACGCAATACATCGTTTAAGTCCATCATCTGCAGAATCTATTTCATCACAGCTGGTACTTATGCGTCTAAGCAGTCCGGACTTCCCGTATCTGAGGCGGATATATCGTGAGATATTTCTCTTATAAAGATATATGAAACTTTCAGCCTCTTCGCGGTCACCGATAATCACAAAGTGAAAATGATTGGACATCAGCACGAAAGCCAGCATTACGACACCTGTCTTGAATACTGCTACCGCAACCTGATTCATGCCTACGATAAAATCCTGACGATCTTGAAAAATCACATCATCTTCAAGTCCCTTTGTATATACATGATAATATTTCATCGTTTTTTTTGATACAAATGTCTTTATAACTATCCGTTGAAACTAATTTTCAACGGATAATCGGCAAAATCGGCTTTCCAGAAGTCTGCAAGCGGGATTCCTACCCAGAAATTTGTTTGATATTTATTAAAAATCTGACAAATTTACATCTAAACCCAGCTACATATCCCTAACCGTTCCTTGACTGCTGAAGAAACAGCAGGTAAGGAACGGAGCAGATTCATAACCTCCTAGATTACAGAGGATTAGAAAACAAGAGCGTTCCTTGACTGTCAAACTGAGTGCAGTCAAGGAACGCTTTTGCAGATAAAGTCCGGGATTTACTCCGACTTGAGGTATTTGAGCCAGAACTCGTTGTTGGCGTTCTGGAAATGTGCACCCTGATAGCCGCGATAGCCGTGCATTCCGTCAGGATAGATCATGAAGTCGAATTTCTTTCCGGCTTTGTGCATGGCATCCAGAAGCTGGAGAGTATTCTGATGATGGACATTGTCATCTCCGGTGCCATGAGTCAGCTTAAGCATAACTGGCTCTACTTTAAATCTCGCACACTCCCCCTTTGAACTTGAAGATGAAGCGTTCGAAACCGAAACGGATTCAGTATATTCTGTCGGATAGCCATTGACGTAATTCAAGACCTTAGAAACGGCATAACCCTCAGGATTATTCTGAGGAGTGTCCATATAGCGCTCTGTATAATGAGAGTCATAGAGGGCCCAGTCATAAACTCCACCACCAGCGATTCCATAATGGAACTTGTCCGGAGCCTGCATCAAGAGCATGGATGTCATGGTTCCTCCGAATGAGAAGCCTTCCACGCCGATCTTATCTCCATCTACATAAGGAAGTGCCTTGAGGCAGTCAGCCCATGCACAGAAATCCTTCACCTCCCAGACTGTAAGCTGACGATATATCATATCCAGACTTGCACGACCGTTATGACCGGCTGCACGAGGGTCAACTGTAATCTGAATGATATCGTTCTCTGAATACCACTGGTTGGAAGCATTTGGGGTCACCCATCGGTCGCGAACCTGAGGTGTGTTCGGACCGCCATAGATATCCACATGTACCGGATACTTCTTGGCTGGGTCGAAATTCTTCGGATAGACTATCATTCCAGGAAGATTGAAACCATCCTCAACGGTAATATAGACCAATTCCGGCAGAGCGTATTTTGCCGGATCATAATCAGGACCTTTCATATCGGCCACAATATTTGCAGCCGGATATTTAACAGGCTTTGCATCAACAACTTCTGCCGCCTCCCAAATCTTTCCGACAAGCATTTCCGCTTTATCAGACGCTGAAGGATATGCACAGATATTGTTCTTTCCATCAGACACTGCTCCACCCTTGTCGGCAATCACAGCGACCTGCGTAGGAGTAGTCATATTTGACAATGAAGCCACGAAATATCTACCATCCGGTGAGAACGAAATGCCTGTAGCATTATATGCCGGATCGGTAAGAGCGGTAATGACACCCTTCTTATCTACCTTATACAGAGCCTGTTTCGCCACTGCATCACGTTTCGCTGTATAGTATACATTTCCTTTCTTCTCGTCTACGCGCACAATAGTCACATTCCAGTTCGGGCCATCTGTAAGGCGGCGGAAGGTCTTTCCGTCATACGAGAGGAAATAGATCTGCTGCCAGCCGGTCTCGAACTCACGTGTCATATAAAGTCCGCTGTCTGTAAAGACTACACCATCAAGCCAGTTGAGCCATGTCTTATAGGTCTCATTATACACGTGTCGCTTAGAGCCATCCTGAACATTGACCGCATAGAGGTCAATAGTATTCTGGAGACGAGGCATACGCGCGATGAAGAACTCCTTGGAGTCAGGTCCCCAGAAAGGTATGCCGAAATACTGATCGAGAGTAGGATCAAAGTCAGCCCAGGTAATCGCATCCTCGCAGCGCATAGGACATCCGACACATTCGTCTGTCAGATCCACCATGCCGATACGCACCTGAGGATTTGTCTGACCGGCCTTCGGATAACGGGTCTCGCTGAGAGATCCACCGAGAGCAAGATCTGTCACGCGAGGGCTCTGAGACTGAGATGCTGCGGCTGCCGGATTGGCGAATGCAGAATAGATCGGGAACATCGGCACCTGACTGTTGTCAAATCTGTAGAATCCTATCTTCTTGCTGTCCGGTGACCACCAGAATGCCCTGTAACGAGATGCACGTCCGAAGATTTCTTCATAATAGACCCATGAGGCATATCCGTTCAGGATAACATCCGAACCGTCATAGGTAAGACGAGTCTCTTCGCCGCTGGCAATGTCAACCACATAAAGGTCATTTTCGCGCGTAAATGCAAGCTTTGTCGAATCCGGTGAATATGTAAGATTCACTGCGCCTTCCGGTCTCAACGGGAAGGAAGAAAACTTCGCCGGCGCAGTCACGCCCTTACGGATCTTTCCAGTTTTCACGTTCATTGCAAAGGCTGCATCATCCGCATAAGTGCCATCATACGTAAAGATGACTTCCTGATCTCCGATCCATTTCCACGAAAGAGGAATAGGATTGAATTCCTGTGCGGATACGCAGAAAGCGACAAGCGCAAAGATGGTTGAAAGTAGTATGTTCTTATTCATAATCATAAATGTTTTCAAGGTTTAAGATCCTTCGCTGCGTTCAGGATTACAGGGGAAGGCTCGGGATTACAAGGAGAAAAGTTCATCCTTGAAGTTGACAAGATAGACCTTTTCTGTGGCACGTGTTATGGCTGTGTAGAGCCATTTGAGGTCATCCACAGTCAGTTCCTCCTGCCAGAAAGGATTATCGATAAATACACATCTCCACTGTCCTCCCTGGGACTTATGGCAAGTTATGGCATTGGCATATTTCAGCTGAAGCGCATTGTAATACTTGTCTTCACGGACGGCCTCATACCTCTTTTTCTTTGTCGTGATATGGGCATAATCTTCATTGACGCCCTGGTAGAGCATATTCGACTGCTCATATGTAAGCGATGCGCTCTCAGACTCCAAGGTGTCAAGGACCACCTTCGCAACTATCTCCTGATCGTCATAGTCAGGGAAGGAAATACGAGCCTCCGCGAAATGAAGCCCGTATCTTTCCTCGAACTTCGATATCTTCTGCAGCTTGGCTATATCACCATTGGCGATATAATCCATGCCCTCCACTTCCTCAAGGAACTGATAACAGTTCTTGACAATCATCAGCTTATCGTCGCGCACGAGCCGCTCTTCCTTGAACTGAACGGTAGAACGTATGCCCAGGTTATACTTGATCGCGCGCTTGTTCGAGCGGCACAATATTATCGTATCATCTTCACCATAAGCAGAATACGCATCTCCGATCTTCTCGATGAGCTCTCCTCCGCTTATTCCCTCTATATCATCGAACGGCTGAGTCTCAAGCCCAAGATCGCAGATATCCATGACTCCAGGTCCATACTCAAGCTCTGCCTGTATCTGCCTTATCATGGTCGCATTATACAGAATTCCCGATTCATGCCGCTGACGCACTACCGTTGACAGCTGGGCGAACTGTACACCTCCCATCATTTTCATATACTCAGGCAACAAGGCAGGGCTGGCATCAAGTCCGACCGGAGGAAGCTGAGCCGAATCTCCTATCAGGATCACTTTGCACTCTACCCCGGCTCTGACAAAAGAGATCAGGTCTTCAAGCAGATTTCCCGTGCCGAAGGCTGCAGTAGACTGCTGTTGACCCGCATCTATGCCTATCAGCGATACCTCGTCTACAATGAAAAGCGTTTCCTTATCCTTGTTGGGAGCCAGACTGAATTGGCCGAATCCATCTCCGCCGACTGATTTCTGACGATATATGTGTTTGTGGATGGTATAGGCAGGCTGACCGGCATATGACGAAAGTACCTTTGCCGCACGACCTGTCGGAGCAAGGAGAATGCATTTCGTTCCGAACTCCTTCATGACGGAGATAACGGCAGAAACAGCAGTTGTCTTACCCGTACCTGCATATCCGTTCACCACAAGGATGTCATTCTCATCAGAACTCACAAAATCTGCGACCTTCCTCAAAAGTGCATCCTGACATGAAGTAGCTTCATATTGAAGCTTCGACAAAAAACCGGAATAAAGAAAATCAGCCCTTCCCACTACCTGTTCCTCCTGAATATCATTGATAAAGCGATCAGTACAGGATATATCTCCACTCGTCCAAGGAACATATCGAATGTAAATATGAACTTAGCCATTGCCGGCTGAAGAGAATAATTCTCAAGGCTTCCCAACTCTCCAAGACCAGGACCGACACTACCCAGAGAGGCTACCACTCCGGATACCGCCTCCGTTGCATTGCAGCCACACAGAATCACCGCAATTATGGAAACGAAGATGACAAGGAAATATACTACCATATACATCAGGACGGCATGTACGGCACTGTCAGCCAGATGATGGCCGCTCATTCTCGTATGGGATACTGACATAGGATGCAGTCTGTGCTTGATTTCGCTGAAGACCGCCTTGAATGCAATTATGATTCGGTCGACCTTGATGCCTCCGGTAGTCGAGCCGGCGCATCCGCATTGGAAGGAAGCGAAAAGCAGGACTACTCCCGCCAGCCATGGCCAGAGGGAATTGTCACATATTGCAAAACCTGCTGTCGACATGTAGCTCACCACAGTGAATGACGAATCCATCAGAGCCTTGCCAAAAGAATCATATCCGCCCTTTGTCAGAAGTGAGAAGGCTATCAGCACAGTCATGACAAGAATGGACCCAAAATAATACCTGACTACGGTATTATTCATCGGCTTTAATGACCTGGTCACGAAAACAGCATAGATAAGGCCGAAATGCATGGCACAGACAGCCATGAAGATAAGGACTATGATATTGATCAGATCGGAATTGAACGCGCCCACTGAAAGATTCTTTGTGCTGAATCCTCCGGTCGCAGCGATGCTGAATGCATGATTGATCGCATCAAAAAACGGCATTCCGGCTGCCCAGAGGCTCAATAGGGCAAGAACCGTCAATGATGCATATACTGTAGTAATGATTCTTACAACCTTCGTTGATGTGTACCTGTATCCGTCTTTAGATAGCGAAGACATCTCCATATTCGTCAGCTTCAGGCGGTACGGGCTGGCTGAAGGAATGACAAGAAGGAGGAAGACGACAACTCCGAGACCGCCGATATAATGGGTTGAAGATCTCCAGAAGAGCAGGCTCTTTGGAAGAGCTTCGATATCATTCAGAATCGTAGAACCTGTCGTTGTAAATCCAGAGACGCTCTCGAACCATGCATTCATAAGGGTGAATTCGCCTCCGTAAAGAACGTACGGCATCATTCCGAAAATGAATGACAGGACCCAGGAAAGAACGATTGTAAGAAAGCCATCCTTGAGCGAAAGAGGCTGCTGCCCCCTTACAAATATGAATGGGAAGCTACCGACAAGCAGTGTGACGATAAAGCTGATGAGCAACGGTGTGAATGCAGCATCACGCCCATACACCATCGATACGATAAGCGACAGGAACATGAAAAGGGCACTGACAAGCAGGGCCTTTCCTACATTGACCGATATTGCCTTTACATTCATTACTCAGCGCTCATATCCGAGATGCTCTGGAGAAGTCTTTCTCTATCGTCCCTCAGATTCTTCACCCTCTTCTTAAGCTCTACATTTTCATCAATCAGCTCGGTTACACCTGCATTGACATTGGCAAGCTGATCATCTCCATCAAATTCATACACATGACGGCGGCCGGAAAGCCTGTATCCATCAATACCGTCCGACATCCTGTAAATAGGTCTGACATAGTATATCATGATGAAATAGAACAAGAGCACGATCAGAAGAAGTCCAGCACCGATTGCCACGATTCCAGGCATGATACTCCTGTAGAAACCGGCATCAAAGTCAGATGAATTGTTCTTAAGGTCTTCATAAATGACCTCATTGAGATATGTCAGGTCCTGACGGAGCTTCATATATGTAGGCTGAAGGCTTCCGAAGAACCATTCTCCGGTATTGACTGTATCTGCAAGGAAAACCTCGTCAAACATCTGTGAAGTCTTCATGAAAGCATCGAAAGACATCACTACGGAATCCACCTTAGGGAGCATCCTTGAAGATGTGAACGAACTCCTTAGCGAATCTGACTGCGCGTTGAAATAATCCAGATTGAAATCCGGCATCATCGATATGTCGTTCTGGATCACCACTGCGAGCATCTGGTCATTATACTCCTGCGTCAGGTCTGCAAGCCTCTGCGAAAGGTTGATGCTTTTGATGTTTGCAGCGATCAGTTCAGAGACATAATCACTCATTCTACGGTATTCAAGAATAGAGATGACGCTGGACAGAAGCAGTATCATCGCAAGGGAGCCAAGGCTGAAGAAGAGCTTCCTTGACATCGAAGGCTTTCTCTCCTTTCTTTTTCTTATGTTAAAAATCGCCATTTTGAGCACTTTTATACAATTTACAAAGATAGAAAATTTCTTTGTAAATCATTACGCAAGGGCTCTGAAAGGCTATTTTCGGGAATTATAGGCCTCAAGGGCTTTTTCAAGAAGGAAGATCGCTCTCTGAAGGTCTTCCTTTTTAAGGACATATGCTATTCTGACTTCATCCTTGCCAAGGCCCGGAGTCGAGTAGAATCCGCTTGCCGGAGCCATCATTACGGTCTCGCCTTCATAGCTGAAATCACTCAGACACCATGCACAGAAATCCTCCGCATCCTCAACCGGAAGCTTGGCAACAGTATAGAAAGCTCCCATCGGAATAGGAGAATACACTCCCTGGATCTTGTTCAGTCCGTCAACGAGACATTTTCTACGAGCCACATACTCCTCGTACACTTCTGCCGAATATTCTTCAGTATCCTCAATTGAAGCTTCAGCCACAATCTGACCTATAAGCGGAGGACTGAGACGAGCCTGACAGAACTTCATGACAGTCTTGCGGAGCTCGGCATTCTTTGTGACAAGGGCTCCGATCCTGATACCGCACTCCGAGTATCTCTTTGATACTGAATCGATAAGAACCACATTCTGTTCGATTCCCTCAAGGTGGCATGCCGAAATGTACGGAGATCCGGTATAGATGAATTCCCTGTAAACCTCGTCAGAGAAAAGATAAAGATCATGCTTCTTCACGATATCCCTTATCTGATTCATCTCGCTTCTGCTATAGAGATATCCGGTAGGATTGTTAGGGTTGCAGATAAGGATCGCCTTGGTTCTCTCGGTGATAAGCTTCTCGAACTCCTCTACCGGCGGAAGGGCGAAACCAGTCTCGATCGATGATGGGACCGACTTGATGACAGCTCCTGCTGATACAGCAAAAGCCATATAGTTTGCATACGCAGGCTCTGGCACAATGATCTCGTCACCAGGATTCAGACATGCCATAAATGCGAACAAAACGGCCTCTGAGCCACCTGTAGTCACGATTATGTCATCAGGGGTAAGTTCGATACGGAACCTCTTGTAGTAGTTCACGAGCTTCTCTCTGAGCGAAAGGAATCCCTGGCTCGGGCTATATTCGAGCACTTCCCTACGGACATTGCTCAAAGCATCCAATGCCTTCTGTGGCGTAGGGAGATCCGGCTGTCCGATGTTAAGATGATATACTTTTATTCCTCTGGCCTTTGCATCATTAGCCAGCGGAGTGAGCTTACGTATTGGAGATGAGGGCATTTCATGTCCTCTATGAGAAATCTTAGGCATACACTACACTATTGAGCCTGCAAAGATACACAAAGTTATGAGAATAGGAAAATCCCTATCCTCTTACATAATGCGGCATATCTGCAGGTACGACCATGGAAATTTCAACAAGGCCGGCAACCTTGCCATCCTGCTTCCATGCAGTCTGATAAATCACCTTATGCAGTCCTTCCTTCTCGATGGTATATGCATTCGACCCACCTGTTTCAAGAAGGCGTCTGATTATCTCCTTGGAGTTCTCGTTATGACATCCCATGAGATTCTTTCCCACAAGGTCACCATGCTTCGCGAATGTTGCCTTCGCCTTGTCATTCATATAAAGTATCACGCCCTCGGCATCACATACCGTAACGGCGCAGTTCATTTCCTTAGCCCAATCTGGTATCATATATTTCTGTTTTAGATTCCGTGACACAAAGTTATATACATTTTTGGGTGTGTCGCTATACTGAATCTGCTATTTTCAGCAGAAAGTGATATGCGACACAGGGTTTTGAGGCAGATTCTCTGTGTCGCGGTGTGAAAGGGAGTGATATCGTACAAATCCTGTTCGTGACACAAGGTTTTCAGCCACAATTGGTGTGTCGCAAGAGAATTACGATGGTTTTCAGAAGAAAGCGGTTCGCGACACATGGAAAAGAGCCGGGAAAGATGTGTCGCGAACAGGAAACGACTAATGTGGCGCGTTGAAGTACAGTTCGAGATAGTCATCCAAGCAGTTTTCGAACAGAGTCGGTTCCTCGATGAAGATCATGTGGCCGCATTCCGCCCCGCATACGACGGCGTTAGGGAAATGTACGCCTGTATAGAATTCCGGGCCAACGGAAAAATCCTGAGTGCCGAAAAGGAAGAGCACGGGTACATTTACATTCGAAGTCAGAGGTCTGAAATCCTGCCAATACTCATCCATGAACAACACATGTTCACCGTTGTGGGAGATGCAATCTTTATGGAAATCCGGCGAATCCAACACTTTGTACGCAGATCTGTCCGGCGAGAAGATCCTCCAGCGGTTGTCATCATCAAGCTGTGGGAAAACAGCCATGAGGCGTTCCTTCAATGGACGGGTGACATCCTTCGCGACAGGGCTGGTCTGATCTCCGAGAATATCGATCGCTGTCGGCAGCCAGCTATCTTCCATACTCGTCCCGCACGAAAGCGTACAGTTCAGAAAAAGCATTCCGTCAATGGCTTGCGGATGTTTCTGCCAGTAACCCATCATCAATATTCCTCCCCACGAATGTCCCATCAACATCCAATCCTCAACTTCCAGAGCCGCCCTGACCTCTTCCCAGTCACGTATCTGACGGTCGAAAGAAAAGTCATTGCTCGCAGGAGTCTCGGACTTGCAGACTCCACGCTGGTCCAGATAGACCATCGTGAAACGCTTCTCCAGAACCGGACCGACGAGCGTCTCCATCCATGCGCTTCCGGAGCCGGGACCGCCATGGAGATAAAGGCACATTGGGCCTTCGCCCTTCACATGAACATAAAGGCGGCAGCTATCGGATGTCTCAATATAGCGGACTTCATCTCTGAAAGCATGGGCTTTCGTGCTGAGTACCAAGGCTGCCATGAAGCAGCATATGAACAATATTCGTCTCATCATAAAATCGTTTGCTTATATTGGACTGCAAACATGTCGGTTTTGTTGCATTTATGACTATCTTTGGAAGATATTTGACGGGGATGACAAGAGACCAGCAACAGTTCATAGAGCTTCTGAAGGCAGGACTTTGGGGAGAAAAGGCTGACGAAAGCCTTTTCAGGGAAGCCGTGGACTGGAAAGAGATCATCAGGACAGCTAAAGAGCAGACCGTGCAAGGGGTGATCTGCGACAGTATCGGAACATTGCCTCCGGACCTGTGTCCGCCTAAGGAAATCCTGCACAGACTGATGATGGACCGCACCAGAAACGTGCAGATGCATTCACTCATGAACGGTACGCTGAAGATGGTCACAACGGCATTGGAGAAGGCAGGCATACCGTCCGTACTGCTTAAAGGACAAGGAGTTGCAAGCAATTACATTCGTCCGGAAAGCCGTAGCTGCGGAGACATAGACCTTTATGTAGGAGAGGTGGATTTCCGAAAGGCAGTCGATGTGGTATCCAGCCTTGAAGGTGTCAGGCAAGGCATCGAATGCGAGCACCATATGCAATTGGAACTCAATGGAATCGAAATAGAGCTCCACAAAAAGGCAGACTACATGCCCGGCGTCCGCATGAACCGTGACCTTCAGGCATGGACCGTCGAAAGTCTTGACAAGAATTTCGGCACTCCCCGCCTCCGCACATGGGACAACAGCGGAACTGCCGTGCAGCTTGCCCCTGCTACATTCGACGCCTTCTTTATCCTCCACCATGCAGTACGCCATATGACCACAGGCGGCATCGGCTTCCGCCAGCTCTGCGACTGGACGATGTATCTCCATAAGCATCATGAGCAGATATACATTGATCTGCTTCAGAAAAAGCTTGAGACATACAGGATGACCGCAGTATGGCAGGAATTCGGACGTCTTGCGGTAAACTTCCTCGGTCTTCCACCGGAAGAACTGCCTCTCGCACCGGCCCGCATGAATTCTTCGAAAACAGAAAAAATCCTCCGGCAGATCTTCATCTCCGGCAATTTCGGACATGCAGACTCTGTCAGAAAACCATCAGGTTCGGGAAACTATCTTAAAAGAAAATGGCGCAGCTTCCGTTTCCAGAGCCAGCGCCTTTTAAAACTGTCCGGGATATTTCCGGGATACATTGCTTCATTCAGCATAGGATGGTTGTCCGAAGCCTTCCTCAGGCTTGTCAGATTCAGATAGACACAGTATCCATCATGCACTCCAACATCTTGTCAGCCAGCGCCTTCCTGTCATAGTCCCTTGACATCTCCGCGCCACCTGTCCTGCATCGCTCATATAGATCCGGATCGGAAAGCAGCTGCTGAAGCTTTGCATTGAAGTCCACCTCATTTTCCGGTTCGAAACACAGACCTGCCCCATATTCTTCAAGCATCTCCTGAGCCTCTCCCTGCACACCCATGATTATCGGGATCTGCATTCCTGCATTTTCAAACATCTTTGAAGGGATGACTGTCTTGAAAAGTTCCGACTTACGCAGATTTATCAACGACAGATCCAGGATGGAAATATACTTGACGACCTGATCCTTTGGCACGGAGTCCAGCATTGTCACATTTGTGATTCCTTCCCGCTCCTTCTTTGCAAGCAGTGCCTCCCTTTCTGCACCGGCACCGATGAACAGGAAATGAAAGTCATTCCTGCCCTGCATGTTTCTTGCGCAATCAAGGATGAAATCAAGCTTATGGGCCATTCCATGCGTTCCGATATATCCGATGATCTTCTTGCCTTCCAGCCCGAGTTCCCCTATCAAAGCCTCATCCTTCGGCACAGGTTTGAACATTTCCTTGTCCACTCCGTTCTTGACTACCTTGATCTTAGCTTCATCGATACCACGGGCGGTCAAAGTACGCTTGAATGAATCGGTGACAACCACTATAGTCTTCGCAGACCTGTAGCAACGCATCTCTTCCCACTCGAAATATCTTATGAAAAGATTGTCTTTCATGGCACCTACCGTCTTGATCGACTCCGGCCACAGATCCCTGACTTCCATTATCCACGGCACACGCTTCCAGAAAGACAGAGTCCGTCCGCTCAATGCGGTAAAGAACTGAGGAGATGTAGCAACAATCACGTCCGCTTTCACAAAAAGACCGGCAAGGAATGAAGTTACCGAAAAGCTGATGAAGTCCAATGTACGTCTTACAAAGCCCTTGTTAGCCGCAATGTAAGACCAGACGCGTATGACTTCGATTCCGTCGATCACTTCCTTCTGCCATAGCTTGTTCTTATATCCATCGAAGACCTTGCCTTTCGGGAAATTGGGCACACAAGTGATCACGGTCACTTCATGACCGGCCTTCACCCATTCCCTCGCATGTTCATAGGTACGCGAAGCAGGGGCATTCACTTCCGGATAGAAATTATCTGTAAGAAATAGGATCTTCATAATCAATTCTTCTTGATTGTATAGCTCATGCTTCCCACAAAGCGTACCATAGCCACGGCTGCAGGACGCAAGCCGCTGTATCTTCTTGAGACCTCGGCTTGCTGCACCTCAACATCATGCGCACCTGAAATCTCCACGACTCCACGATCGGTCATGATTCTTCCGTTGGAGAAGGAAAGAATTGCTACATCGGGGGAAAAATGAATATAACTCACTGCTGTACAGCCAGATGGAACCACATCTGAAATATTCAGGCTATCGGCGCACATTGCGAATGTCCTTGTGTGCACCTTATCTTTTCCGTACCCATCATGACTGGCGGTCAAACGATCCGGCTCATCATGTATGATAGTGACCTCCGCTCTGTGTCCAAGCCTGAATCCGCCCCAGACCTGGCTGGAATCCTTTCCGTCGATCACTATTGTATTATGGGCCATCGTCCCCCTCTCATACAACCTCCGTTCATTC
Organism: Candidatus Cryptobacteroides sp.; assembly: GCA_045649795.1. Lineage (GTDB taxonomy): Bacteria > Bacteroidota > Bacteroidia > Bacteroidales > UBA932 > Cryptobacteroides. The sequence continues at coordinate 32,821 of JAZRQM010000037.1, forward strand.
TTTTCATATGTTGATATTCCTGTATCGACGATGAAAGGATGTCCGTCCACCCTCAGTTCATAAGTAAATGTATCCGCATGGGCATGGCCCGGCTGATAGCTTGCCGCCACATTGCCTGCATCCGCAAACATTTCCATATGCTCATTCTGCATATGTCTGTAACCGCACTCGTGCAGAGGTATCCGTTCCCACTCTATCCCGAGTCTTGATGCATATTCGAAAATCTGTTTCGGCTCGGGAGCCACTCCGTCTGCAGAATCATTGAACATAGGATATGTCCCGTCTTCATACAGGATGGAATCAAGATGTCCAAGCATCAGGGCAGCCTTATCCTTCAGGAAAGAATCCGAAGGTGAAACATTGCAGCAATCAAGCAGTCTTTCAAGCATGATGCAATGATACATAGGAGACTGTTCGAAATGAGCGCCATCCGGAAGTACCTGCTGATCAAGCTGTTCCCTCAACAGAGCTGAAGCCTTGGCATGCATCTTCCTGTCAGAGAAATATACCGAAGCGATGAAAAGAGCATATGCATCTTCAAGAATGTGGTTGCCCAACAGATGGTATTCCAACCTTTCAGAAAGGTATATGTACTGTGAGTACAACGAATCATTCCAACGCTTCCTCCTGTCTGAATCTATATCATCAAAATGAGCGCTTATGAACTTTATCCAGTTGATGATCCTCAATGCCGAAGGATATGGGTCAAGGCCAACCTTGTTATCTGCAAGGGCGTCGATGAATCGGTCTATCCAGAAAGCCCCGGTTTCAAATGTCATTCCCTCCTGCTGCAGCCAATCCATATAGTTCAGATTGTATGCCCACAGCATTCCATGCCTCGTATCATCCCAGCAGGTGAAGGTATCGCTGACATTGAGAAATGTGAAGGTATCACCGTCATATGAAGAAGGCTTGACAACAGGAGCGGATAAACGCAATGAGGAATCCACAGCCGGAGAAGCCAGGTTCCTGTATCGCGGGCACCATATCCTGTTGCGGAGCTGATACCAGATCTGCACCGGACGAAGATGTACCAAGGTATTGATATATTTAGACAAAATATCAGCCATTTCTCATTGATTCATAAACATTTACAAGCATGCCAACGGTATCAGGGCACTGTCTCCTCTCCTCCTTTGAATCATATTCTGCTTCAAGCGCATCAGTCAGGGAAACAGCATCTCCATATTTAAAGAGCACGACTCCTTCAGGACGGTCCACGCAATCTGTCGCAAGCACTCTGATGCCGGAATCCAGAGCTTCGCGGACAGATAATGAGTCTCCGTCAGTCGAGGTCGCCCTGATCATGAGATCAGCATACGAAAGCAAGGACGAAAATGAGTGTTTCTGGGTGATGAAGCAAACATTCTCAGGCGTCTTTCCCTCAAAACGGGCAGAATACTGACCGGACGGATCTGAAACCACGAGCATATATCCGTCATGATTCCTGACATATTCCACAAGGAAAAGAATGCCATATATTTCCTCGCCACTATCAGAATAATGCATATAGGAGGCATTTGTCGCCATGATTTTCCGGCCAGAATCTCTTGCGGAGCTTACTATCCTCACAATATCCTCAGGAAGAGGCTCCGGCTCTCCTGCAGGTATATATGCCGGTATCAGGACTGCGTGCGGATTATATGCAAGGGATTTCTTCCAGCTGCCCTCATTTATCATTACGGGGACATCGCAAAGACGCAATGCAGCAAGATCAGCAGCATTCTTCACTACCCCGAAACGACCAAGATCGCCATGGAATGTAAGCACGGACTTTCTGGAAAAGATCCGGCATAATGTCACGTAGAACAGTCTCAGGAATGGGTTTGACACATGTAGATGGACTAGAGACGAATCCTTTATCATCCTTATCTGCCTTGCCAGCGACAGAGTCTTGTAGTCGCACAAAGCCATCGGAACTCCCTTATCCCGAAGGGCCTCGCAAAGACGGGACACATGAACCGTGACTCCTCCAACTCCTGCAACGGAAGGAAGAGTACCGACTATCAATATTTCCCTTGACTTATCCATTCTTCTGTTCTTTAAACAAAGACTCATATCTTGATGCACACTCCGACATTCCATAAAGCTCATAAGCCTTCAGGAGGCGCTTTCTCATATCGGAAAGCGTATTCTCATCGGTATCGAGATATCTCTTCAAGGCAGAGTAATATGCCTCCTCGGACAGGTCATCGGACAGGAATCCTATCTGACCGTCTACCACATCAGCGACACCTCCTGCAGGGGTACATACAGGGATCACACCCATGCCCATGGCCTCGATAAGGGAGATAGGCATGCCTTCGTAAAGCGAGCAAAGGCAGAATGCATCTGCAAGACAGAGATATTCCAGCGGATTGGTTTTCTCTCCTAGCATATGCACATTTGCGGATCCTGCAGCAAGAACACCTTCCACCACAGCCGGATCATGCTGACGGCCGATCAGCAGGGCGCACACATCATATCCTTCGTTCTCAAGTCTCGCGACCGTTCTCGCCAACATATCCTGCCTCTTGACATCAGTAAAACGAGCAAGACTGACAAGTACGCGTGTATCGGGCGTCTTCCTATACTTGGCAAATTCAGCCTCAACCGACGGACTTGGCGTCATACCGCTATCTACATTCCTGCCATTGAAGATCATTGGGGCATCAGATCCATAAAACCTTCTGAAGCTTGCAGCAGACTCTCGGGAAATTGTCACCGGGACAATCGCTTTCCTCGCAAAGCAGGACTTCCTCAACATTGTACCGAAGAATCCTCCAGCCTCCCTTTCCGCATCATTATGTATGGTCATGAACATAGCCGGCCTTTGCTTCATCCATACCAAAGGGAAGGCATAGTTCAGAGCTCTGGTATGCAGATGAACCACATCGGGCTCAACCCTCTTCACAGCATCATAGACCTTACGGAAGAAAACTGCAGAGAATCCGTTCTTCTTTTCAAGGCTTATCAGATTTACCCTTTCGGAAACTTCTCCTGCATAAAAACCATGCTCTGCCAATCCATGATAGACAATCAATGTGACTTCATGCCTGAGAGACAGTTCATTACAGAGATCCACGACAAAGCGCTCGGCTCCTCCGGACGACAACTGGGGTATGATTTCCACAATCTTCATATTGTCAGCGCTTTCTATAATCCGAACACATCAGATAAGGGTTACACATCAATCCGAAATAAAGCCATACATACTTTTCATAGAATGTCGACAGCGTCATTCCCATCACCAGAATAGAGACAAAACCAAGTATATATTCCATCGGAAGCCTCATCCTGAAACTGTTTCTTATCGGTCTGTAGAGGAAACTTGCGAATGCTATGAAACCGACAAGACCGATCTCGACAAACGATTGGATATACATGTTATGAGCTGCACGCGAGGATTCTGCGATATAAGGGAATCTTTCCGCTATCATATGCACATAATTCTGCGGGCCTACGCCAAGGAAGGGATCTGTCATCCACAATTCAAGACCGGCCTTCCACGAAAGAAGCCTTTCCCCTGCAGACGAATTATCCTCAAATCGTGCCAACACATTGAGTATGATTTCATTATAATATCTCCACAGTACTACGCAAAGAAGAGTGAAGAGAATGAAGAAAGCTATTGTATTCTTTACCTTCCTTGCAATGGATCTCTTCCTGACCAACAGAAGATAATATGCCAGAAAGACAATGACCATCGTGAGCATAGCCGACTTGCTGCCCGCCATGAACATGGCGACAAGGCAGATGATCAAAGCCATGATTTTGGCCAGACGTTTCACCAAAGAAGCCTTGATCCTTAAATTTGCAGCCAGATAGCCGACTGCAGCCAAGGTCATGAGGGAAAATTCATTCGGGTCGCCGGTTCCTCCTGTCTTTCTGAATGTATATTCACTTATCGTAGCGTCTGTCGTTATGCACAGCAGTGAAGAAAAGACCACTGATACCAGAAAGAATTTCATAAGCCTCTGGGGATGTCCGCTGAGGGAGGCTGTAAGGAAGATCGCCAGCACCGACAGAATCGAGAAAAGCGGCTGCTGCAGATTCTCGTAATTGCCGAAGTTCAGCAGATATGAGAGAAAGAGGATGATGATAAGCGCCAGGAAGGATCTTGAGGATCTGAGCTTGAGGTTGAATCTTGCCATAGTAGCAATGTTCGCGACAAAAAACACCGCAAACAAGGCCTTCAACGATGTTTCACCGAAGATGTTTACGATGAAATTGTCGTTGACGATGGCAAACACATATATGAAATTGATCAGATCCCTGATCACTCTAAGCATTCCCATGATTCTCACTCAATATGGTCTCACCCTGCCTTCTGACATGCCTGAGCACAATAAATGCAAGGACAAGCTCCATCAGAAGCATCACAGAGTTGATGATTATATAAGATATGTACTCGCTGAGTCCGCCGGCAACGAACTTCACAAAAAGCCATACAATGACGAACGAAGCTCCATTCAGCATGATCTGCGCATTCAGCAGATTGTATGTCTTGGTCATCAAAGTAATGAGGCCTGTATATGACATCAGGGCGCAATGCACAACTGTAAGAGCGCTTATCATTGCGGCCTGAAGAGTATTTCCAGGATATATCAATGTAACAAAGAAGAACACTGCGGTTCCCACCAGAAGGGTCAATCCAAGGAAAGGAAGGAGATACTTCCTTACCTTGCCCATGTAGGAAATTATTCCCTCATGATTGCGATAATCCAGCTTTCCGATGAAGACGCTGGAGAATGTCGTATTGAAAATGGAGATGATTCCTGTAAGTCCTGCGGCAAAGCTCAATGCAGCCGCAAGCGAATCGTCATTGAATCGGGAAGCAATGATGAAAAGCCTGCTTGTAGCCGTGAATATGATGCCTGCCACAGATATCTTGAAGATGAATTCAAGAAAGTCAGGATAGCCCTCCAGAGTGCAGAACCTTATCCTGAAGAAAGATGATATGAATATCCATGCCTCATACAGGAAAGGAATGATGCATACCATGGCAAGGATGACATATGGGTCTGAAATGCCAAGGATTCCTACCGCTCCAAGAAGCAGGATCCTGGCGACGAAGATCACAATGACATCCTTGAATATGGAAGCATAATCTTCCTTTGCTGTCTGAAATCCTCGGTTGAAGATGAAGAAAAGGGAGAAGATGACGCTTGAATAAACCAGCATGCTGTCAGCGACAGAATCCGCCCCTATCTTAAGCCACGACGAAAGGAAGTTGCCCGGGAAAAGTCCCAGAATCAGCAAAGCCACCACAATTATTCCTGCTGTCAGGAAATAAAACGACTGATACTTCTGACCGTCGTATTTGTGATACCTCAGCAGTCCGGGGATCAATCCGGCCGTAAAGATTCCCGTAAGGAAGAGGACCATCTGGAAGATATAGATGAAATCCTCATATGGTGCCTGAGGGAGGATGGACGGAGACAAAAGACTTACCAATGCCGTACTCAGAGAATACAGCATATTGGCCATCAGGAACTTTGACAAGCCTGAACCTATTGTCTTCCTTATTCCGCTCAGCATCTTAATTCTTCTTATGTGCCATGTATGGCGGTATATCCCTATAGTCCTTCGACTTTACAAATGCATATCCATCCCTGAATGCCCTGAACATATTCGGCAAGGCGTAAGTCCTTCCCATGAAAAGATTGCAAAGGCAGGCAGCAAGACTACGCAATGCATCTGCCGCCAAAGCCACCGCTGACTTCATTCTGCCCGAAAAGGTCACATCTACCTGCCATATGGTCCTGTACCAGATGACATATCTGATCAGACGTGACACATAGTCCATTCTCTTCCTGTCGATCACCTTGCTTGTCCTCGCATCCAGATGGATGATTCCGGTATTGTAGTGCACCGCCAGCTTATGGCCGTAGAGATGAAGCTTATAAAAGAAAAGCTGATCGTCTCCAAGTGCATATCCATATGTATCGATCCATCTTTCATCTTCAAAATGTATGTCCGCATACGCATCCTTACGACACAGAAAACAAGCAAAAGATGCTGATTGAGAAGGCATTACATCCACCGGGGCATTACAATACGAATAATGTGCATCCCTACGTACCCTGAAGGCCCAGCTGGTGCCGTGATCCGGATATGTTCCAGCAAAGAATGCAATCTTCACCTTCTTCTCCCATGACAAACGATGGTTCTCGTAAAACACAGGTGCGATGCAGTCGGCACCGCTCTGGGACAATGCTGCAAAAAGCTTTTCAACCGCATCATCCGGAAGGAACACATCGTCATCAAGGAAGAGGATGTATTCCGACTTTATCTCATCAAAAGGCAGCGAACGCTGATGCACCATTCCTTTGTCACATCTGACATACACCTCGTCCGCAACCGGTTCCACCTCATAGCCATCGGGAATATACACGAATATTCCGTCCGGCTTCAGCGTCTGGCTACGGATGGATTTCAGCTCGGAGACATATTTGTCACCGGCTGTACCCAAGGTCCTGATCGCGACGCTGTATGAAGGGAATGACTGCATCATCTCAATCTGTCTACAATCCTTGTGCATGCCTTGCCGTCTCCATATGGATTTACAGCATTGCTCATTCTTTCATATGCTGAAGTATCCTCAAGAAGACGGGACAGTTCAGCAACGATATCATCTCTTGAAGTGCCGACAAGCTTTACCGTTCCTGCCGCAAGCGCCTCAGGACGTTCTGTAACATCACGCATGACAAGTACAGGTTTTCCAAGCCCCGGAGCCTCTTCCTGAATGCCGCCCGAATCCGTAAGGACAACGGATGAAAGCTTCATCAGATAAACGAAGCTCAGGTATTCCAGTGGCTCTATGAAAAAGATATTGTCATATTCAGACTCCCCTTCCGGGAAGACTTCAGCAATCGGCTTGCGGACATTCGGATTGAGATGCATCGGATAAACAAAATCCACAGACGGATACTTCTGCGCAAGGTCCTTGAGGGCATGGCAGATGTTCATGAAACCGTCGCCAAAGTTTTCCCTGCGATGACCGGTAACGAGTACAAGCCTCTTTCCGTCAGAAATACGGCTCACGTCATATCCGGAATCTGCCAAAGTCTGCCTCAGTGCCTCATTCATGGTCCAGTCACTGTCTATCCTATGCACCACCTGCTGGAGAGAGTCAATGACGGTATTTCCTGTCACAATAACTGATTCCTCCGAAATCCCTTCCGCAATCAGATTCCTGCGGCTTTCCTCTGTCGGAGCAAAATGCCATGAAGCTATTCGGCTTGTAATCTGACGATTCATTTCTTCGGGCCATGGGCTGTATGCATTGTGAGTTCTGAGGCCGGCCTCGACATGCCCTACGGGTATGTGCGCATAGAATGATGCCAGGGCGGCGGCTGTGGATGTCGAAGTGTCGCCATGGACAAGGACGACATCAGGTCTTGAATCAGCCAGTACATCACGCATGCCCAGAAGCACACGGGAGGTCACATCATAGAGATCCTGTCCCGGCTGCATGATGTCAAGATCATAGTCTGGGATTATGTCAAAGATACATAGCACCTGGTCCAGCATCTCGCGATGCTGGCCTGTAACGCATACCAGAGTCTCGAACGAATCCGGATATTTCTGGAATTCCTTTACCAGCGGCGCCATCTTTATAGCCTCAGGCCTGGTTCCGAACACAAGCATCACCTTCTTCATGTCTCAGTTTCTTTTAAAGATGCCACAAAAGTCCAGAATAACCTTATCATCGCTCCAAGGCAAGGTCTTGAACTGCCTGTGCGCTGTAAGGAAGGCCACTATATCAGCTCTTTCGTAAGCTGTCTCAAAGTCTGTAAGCTGAATGTCCGATACATGTACATTCGGATCGCAGACAAGTATTTCAGCTCCTTCATTGGAGTGTAAGACCTTATGGACGATATGACAAGCCGGAGACTCTCTTATATCATCGATATCTGGCTTGAATGCAAGTCCCATCAAGGCCACCACAGGCTTTTTCTGATTCTCCTTTTCAAAACGAAGTATTGCATTGATGATCTTCTCCGCACACCAGAAAGCCTTGTAATTGTTGATTTCGCGGGCTTTCGAGATAAGATGGGATTCAAAAGGGAAATCAGATGTAAGGAAATATGGATCTACAGCGATGCAATGTCCTCCGACACCACAGCCAGGCTGCAGGATGTTCACTCTCGGATGCTTGTTTGCAAGCTCGATAAGCTCCCAGACATTCACCCCAGCCTTATCACATATGAGCGAAAGCTCATTGGCGAATGCGATCTGTACATCGCGGGACGAGTTCTCCGTAAGCTTGCACATTTCTGCTGTCTTGCAGTCTGTCAAATGGATTCTTCCCTTGACGAAACGACGGTAGAATTCAGCCGCCGTTGCTGCCGATTCCTCATCTATTCCTCCGATAACCCTATCATTTTCAACAAGTTCCTTCACCACATTCCCAGGCAGTACACGTTCAGGACAATATGCGATGTGCATTCTCCCGGCAAGTTCCGGACGTGCAGTGAATATCATGTCCTTTATATAATCGGTCGTACCGACCGGAGAGGTGGATTCGATGATGAACAGATCCCCTTCCTTCAGAAGAGGAAGCACAGCCAGAGACGCACTCTCTACAAACGATATATCCGGTTCGTGGTTTCCCTTGAAAGGGGTAGGTACCACTATCAGATATACATCACTTTCTTCAGGTTCCAAAGAGGCATGCAAGGCGCCGCTCTCTATGACATCCTGAAGCAACTCCTCCATACCGGGTTCGATGATATGGAGCTTTCCACGGTTAGTCATTTTCACAACCTCGGGATTCACATCGACTCCCACCACCTGCACACCATGGCTTGCCGCAATGATCGCAGTAGGCAGACCGATATAACCGAGTCCCATAAAGCACGCTTTCATAAATGACTAATTATTACTGTTAGTATTGAATCTGTTATCAAGCATATCCCTGAATTTCAGCCATATGCCTGAATTTTCCATATGAGTCTTCCTGCCAATGGCAAGGAGCATCCTATAGAATATCCCATTACGCTTGCGTGACATTCTTACGGAAATATACAACCCGAAAGTAGCCATAAGTGCAGATGCGACAACAACATAGAGCTGAAGGTCGACTGATGCTCCGCAACGATATGATATCCACCATGCAAGAAGTACCATGCAGTCAAGAAGGATTATGCTGAATGCAGTTCCGGGATGCGAAAATCCAAGATCCAGAAACATATGATGGAGATGGTTTCTGTCCGGACTGAACGGTGACCTGCGGTTCTTTACTCTCATGGTCATGACCCTTAATGTGTCGAATACCGGAACTGAAAGCACAGCCAGTGTAAAAGGCACAAGGCCGAACCCCTCTCCTACCTTCAATGAACATAATGAATTCTCCTTCAGCACCGCTACGACAAAAAGGGACATCATCGTTCCTATCATAAGAGAGCCACCGTCTCCAAGATACATCTTTGATTTCTGTCCGAATACATTGTATAGGAAGAAAGGAATCAGAGCACCCGCGGAAATCATGGCCATTGCAGCCATATCCAGATCTCCTGACTGATAGAAAAGCACTCCGAAAACGAACGATACCACTATTCCATATCCTGACATAAGTCCATCCACTCCATCTATCATGTTTACGGCATTTATGATACCTACGCATGCCAGAACGGTCAATGGTACAGCTGCATATGCCGGTATCTGGCCGCTTCCCCATAATCCATGAAGGTCATTTATCGACCATCCGGTACCATATATGAAGAGGAGGACCACTATGACCTCTATCACAAGCCTCAAAATCGGAGAGAGAGACAGGATATCATCAGTTGTGCCGACAATGAGCATTATCGCCATGATGCCAATGAAGGAGAAGAGACTGGAGCTACCGAAGAATAACTGGCAGAACACCAAAGCCACAATTATTCCGAAAAACACGGAAAGGCCTCCCAATACAGGAATCGGATGATCCTGAAGCTTTCTCGCATCCGGAGCATCAACCACATTCTTCATCTGAGCGATCCTGTGCACCTTCCTGAATATCCACAATGTGGACAGGAGGGACACCAGGAAAAGAATGAATATGTAAAGCATCTGATTCATCTTATCTTTCGCTACTGTAAATCCAAATACCCTGCCTTCTTCAATGAAACCGCAACCTTGGAGGCAATTGCCTTAATTTCATATTGTTCCTTAATGGTTCTGAGACGGTGACAATCGCTTCCGAAAGCGCTGTACCATCCTTTTGCAAGCAGGAATTCGGCATTTTTCTTTACAGAACTGCCGTAATAACCTGTCAGCGAGCCGAGGTTGAGCTGGAACAGGACTCCAGCCTCGTGCATCTGGGCATACTCCCTGTCTGTCAGGAAACGACACCTTTCCGGATGGGCGAACAATGGTCTGTATCCTACTGACATCACTCTGGAAAGAGTGCCGGAGAGGTCATATGGAGGAGCCATGGTAGAAGTCTCGACAAGAAGTACATCGTTCTCCATCGTAAGGAGATCCCTTCTTTCCAGACGTTCTTCAAAAAGATTGTCCAGCATGTATTCGGCTGCGAGGTGGAGCTTGACAGATCCATTGTACATGTTCTTCAACTCCTCGAATCTTTCCTGCAATGCCTCGCTTCCGTTCGGAACATCTTCCATCACATGAGGCGTGCACCATATCTCTCGTACCCCTGCCTTCTCCTGATATTCAATGATGGCAAGAGCCTCTCCAGGAGTCTTGACCCCGTCATCGACCCCATAAAGAATATGGGAATGGCGATCGACCGCTCCTTCAAGTACCTTGCTGGATATCAGCGACTTTCTTCCTCCTATGAAACCGAAGAGCCCCATTTATTCATTGTTTCCATAGCCATAACCGTAACCATATCCATAGCCCGATCTGCGGCCTTCCACATCTATTCCGTTGACAATAAGAGCCATGCGAGAATATTTCGCGGACTCATACAATGCCTTTATCCTTGGAAGGCTCCTCTTGTCAAGAAGGCCTGAGCGTACGACAAAGACAGTCATGTCTGTATGTTTTGTTATGATGGCGGCATCCGCAACGACATCAATAGGAGGACAGTCGATGAAGATGTAATCATACTCCTGTCTGAGGGATGCCATCATTTCTCCAAATCTGCCTGTAAGCAGAAGTTCAGTTGGATTAGGAGGCAAAGTACCAACCGGAAGAACGAACAGATTGTCCGACACTCTGTCTACATGAGCATGATAATCTGCAGACTTACCGTTAAGATATGCAGCAATTCCGGTATGTTCCTTATCCAGAGCCTTACTGAGGGTCGCCTTCCTGAGATCCAGATCGACAAGAAGCACCTTCGCACCCTTCAAGGCCATGCTGGCAGCAATGTTCTGTATCACGAATGTCTTTCCTGCGTTCGGATTGAAAGAAGTGAACATTGTAACATATGCTTCTCCCGGCTTCCTGTCTATCACCATGTCAAGATTGGTACGGAATACCCTGAAAGCCTCATTCATCATGTCTCTTTTGCCATGCTCGACAATGATATGGCAGTTCTTGTTGTTGAACTTCGAAGCGCGGGTCATTATGCCAAGTTTGTTTCTCTTTACGGAAAGAGGAATCTCCGCCAGTACAGGGACTGCTGTCTCACCGAGATCATCCTTGTCCTTCACAGTCGTATCGATCAGCTTGAGAACGAAGATTACGGCAAACGGCATACCCAGACCTAAGACAAGGGCCACAAGCAAAAGGAGCGGCTTGTCAGGAGAGACTGGCTCAGGAGAGCCGTTAGGGCTCATTATAAGACGGGTATTGCCCACATTGACCAAAGCAGCGATCTCATTCTCCTCTCTTCTTTCAAGAAGGAAGACATAGAGAGATTCCTTTACCTTCTGCTGTCTCTCTATCGACAAAAGCTCAAGTTCCTGTCCTGTGTTGGAAGCTATCCTTGACAGAATCTGCTGTTCATGGCTTCTGATCTTCTGCGCCTGAAGTTCAAGTGTGGAAACAAGATTATCGATCGAACGAAGTATGGCCGAACGAAGTGAAGCCAAAGCATTGTTCAGATCTATGATCATAGGGTTTCTGTCTCCAGCTCCGTTCTTGAGACGATCTCTCTGAAGGACCATATCATTGTATTCGCTGATCTGCGCCTCGACATTTGCAGATGCGAGACCGAGATTTGCCGGAATAAGGGCATTCACAGTAGCCGGATCATGAAGATAGTCCTTGATAAACTCAGCTATTGCAAGCTGGTTTGCCACATCAAAAGCCTTCCCTGCATACTCGCTGGACTCCTCAAGATAGCTCTGAGCCAATGCATTTACATTGGTAAGGTTGTTATTCTGCTTGAAATCCTTAAGCTCACCCTCTATTCCTCCAAGCTCCTTTTCGATCACGACAAGTCGCTCATTTATGAAATCTGACGTATTGCGCGCTGACCTGTTCTTATTCTTCACCCACTCCTCATTATAAATGTCAATGAGAGAACTCAGGATATCTGATGCTCTGCGAGGAAATTCGTCTTCAAGCGACAGAGCCACGACAGTAGATTCCTTGTTGGAGAGATTGACGTTCAGATCCTGACAGTAGCTCTTGGCAACTGCCATGCTGTTTCTCCATGAGACCATCACAGGATTTCTGAAATCGTCAAAATATAATGTCGAATGAAGAGCAATCATTCCTACCGGAGTCGACACAGTATCACCCGGAGCACATTCTACCGTACCGTCAACTTCGTCCTTACCGACCTTGAAGCCCTTCAGAAGCAGTTTGTCTTCAGAAAGCTTTGAGACGATAAAGGAGAATGAAGACTGCGGATTATGAGCCACCAGTCTCATTTCCACAGGATTATGGCCATATATATCGACTTCTCTGAAAAGCTGCTTTTCCTTATACGAAGTCTCAAGAGAAAGTCTGCTCACGACCATCTGCATAAGGTCAGGAGATGCAAAAGCTTCCATCTCATTTGCTACGGATGCATTCGAACGCATCCTCACTGCTCCACCGGTAACAGCTCCGAGGCTTCTTAAGGTAGCATCTTGCTCACTCTCGTCAATGATGACCTTGGCGGTCCTCACATACATGTCAGGAGTCTTGTAAATATAAAGGGCAACGCATGCCATACATACGAAAACGCATACGGCATACCACCATTTATAGCTCCAGAACATATCCCAGAGTTCTGCAAAAGTCATTGATGATTCTTCATCGTCCTGAAAGTGGTGTGGTATGTAATTTTCTGCCATAATTCTCTGATTATCTAGAATTTAAGACTAAACTTGTAATAAGGGTAGCTATTGAAACCACAAGAGAGCCGGACGAGACAAGAATGCTGGTCATTCTGAGTCCCTTGTCGTCTGTAGTAGACTGCTTCGCCTTGACTTTGTTCGGCTGGATGTAAACGACATCATTCTGCTGGAGATAATATGCCGGCGACTTGAACATGTCTACATCACATAGATTGATTTCATAAATTATCCTTTCGCCGTCTCGTTCCCTTATGACCGATACATTCTCACGCATACCGAAGATGGTAAGGTCGCGCGCAAGGCTGATTGCCTGAAGGATAGTCACCTTATCACCCTCGATCGTATATGTACCCGGTGCGTTAACCTCTCCGATGACGGACACCTTGAAATTCATGAATTCAACGGTTACGACAGCATCGGTAAGGGCTCCACTGCTGAGCAACCTATCTTTGATAAGCTGGGAAAGCTCCCATCTTGTAAGCCCGGCAACCTTGACCAAACCAAGCTGAGGAAAGTCTATATATCCGTCGTTATCGACCACATATCCCATCAGACGCTGATTGTAGCCAGATTCAACTACTTCTGAGCCTGCCTGATATGATATCACAGGAAGATTATACATCACAACAAGTTCAGGATAGCTGCTCGAGACCACTATTGATAGCATATCCTTCGGTTGGATGACTATACCTGCATGACGGTCTATCTTTTCGGGATGATTTATTACCTTATTCTGAAAATACGTTATATCCTTTACGGATGCACATGAAGAAAGGAGCAGAGCGGCAAGAAATGCCACAAGCACATATCTGTATTGTATTCTCATATTCTGTTTGTTTATGGTTACTGCACTATAGTCGTAATCTGCAAATTTACTTAATATTTCCGAAGCGACATAACGAAAATCATGCAATATAAGATGCCATAACAAAAAAAAGACCTGATCAATTGATCAGGTCTTCGTTGTGGAGATAGTCGGAGTCGAACCGACGACCCCCTGCTTGCAAAGCAGGTGCTCTAGCCAACTGAGCTATACCCCCGAAAGCGGATGCAAATATGATACTTTTTTTTGAATCCGCAAAATTTTTCTTCTATTTTTTTACAAATTCAAGCCGTAGACAGACTGAGATTTCAATTCTTCCTCTATCTTCAGCAATCTGTTATATTTAGCGATCCTCTCCGATCTGCTGAGAGAGCCAGTCTTGATCTGCCCGCTGTTCACAGCGACTGCCAGGTCTGCAATGAATGTATCTTCCGTCTCACCTGAGCGATGGGAAATGATGGCCTTGTACTTGTTTCTCTGCGCCATCTCAATAGCCTCGAGAGTTTCTGTCAGAGTTCCGATCTGATTGAGTTTCACCAAAATAGCGTTAGCGCATCCAGTTCTGATTCCCTTAGAAAGATAGTCTACATTTGTAACAAAAAGATCATCTCCGACGAGCTGACATCTGTTGCCGATTTCCATAGTAAGCATTTCCCAGCCTGCCCAATCATCTTCGGCCATTCCGTCCTCTATCGAATCTATCGGATAATTGTTCACAAGGTATTCCAGATATTCGACCTGATCTTCTCTCTTGAGTTTGCTGCCATTATGGCCTTCGAATATAGAATAATCATATATTCCATCCTTATAGAATTCGGATGAAGCACAGTCAAGCGCAAGGGTCATATCCTTTCCCGGCTCATAGCCCGCTTTCTGAATTGCTGTCATTATAAGATCAAGGGCCTGTATTGTAGTTTTGAGGTCTGGGGCAAAGCCTCCTTCATCACCTACGGCTGTACTGAGTCCGCTGTCCTTAAGCACCTTTTTAAGAGAATGGAAAACCTCTGCACCCATCCTCAATCCATCGCGAAAAGATTTAGCTCCTACAGGCCTTATCATGAACTCCTGGAAGGCAATCGGAGAATCGCTATGTGATCCTCCATTGATTATATTCATCATAGGAACCGGAAGCACTTTCGAATTCGGTGTACCAAGATAGCTGTATAACGGCCTGTTCAGAGATGCTGCAGCTGCTTTTGCGACCGCCAATGAAACCGCAAGTATTGCGTTGGCACCAAGCTTTGATTTGTAGGCAGTCCCGTCAAGTTCGCACATCATCCTGTCAATAGCCACCTGCTCGAATACACTCGTTCCGATGAGTTCGGGTGCGATAATTTCATTTACATTAGCTACAGCATTGAGGACACCTTTTCCGAAATATCTGGCATTGTCACCATCCCTTAGCTCCAATGCTTCATTTTGGCCGGTAGAAGCTCCTGAAGGCACTGACGCCTCGCTCTTACAGCCATTTTCCAACTCGACCTCCGCTGCAACGGTCGGATTACCGCGAGAATCAAGGATTTCACGCGCACGTATGTCTTTAATCTTCATATCATCTATATTAAATAATATGGACTGTCTCAAAAATAATTCCAATCTACATCACCGGAAGAAGAATTCTTGACTGAAGGTCCTTCTGATGATAAATTGTAACTTCTGATTTCTGATAATCTTCTGGCTTGGCCATATAGATATTATCCATGAATTTCTGAGGATTCATGTTCACCAATGGGAACCATGAGCTCTGAATCTGAACCATAAGTCTATGTCCAGGCTGTACCCAATGGGCTACATCATTCATTGTAAATTGAATGTTCATCACTTCGCCCGGCGTTGCTGGCTTAGGGGCATTGAATCCTTCGCGATATCTTACCGGGAACACATCTCCTCTTATAAGCATCTGATAACCATCTGGATAGACGTCTATAAGCTTGACAACAAGATCTGCATCATCTGTTGATACAGAGAGGTTCATATCAACCTTTACAGGTCCCTGGAGCTTTAATTCGTCTTCCTGAACATGACTTAGAAAGGAAAGTACGTCTGGCCTTTCGGAGGCAAATCGCTGATCTGCGACCATGTATGAATTATCCCTGCGTGATGCATCTTCCATGAAAGGTACAGGATTATCAGGGTCGGAAACATATGATGATACCGAAGACTCATACGAAGATTCATCAAAAGAGAGTGATGAATCATTTGTCAGATATAGAGGCTTAAGGGTCATTTCGGAAGAAGGCCACACGTCCATTTTCTGCCATGAATCTGATCCGGAAGCTATAGCATAGACTGGCTTAGGCTTGCTTCCTTTGCCCTCGAGATAATATCTGAAGAACGGATACTCAATATCGCGCATGAAATCTTCGGAGATCCCTTTTGTGAACTTCACATCGCCAAGTCCCTCATAATCAGCATGGTGCCAGCCACCATGAGTCCATGGTCCATATACGAAATGAAGGTCGGTATCTGGAGAATTCTGCCTTATGAGTCTGTAAGTATTCAATGCTCCATAACAGTCGTCTGTATCATAAGCTCCTCCTACCACAAGGATTGCCGGAAGTATCGCATGGAGATCATATTCAAGAGAGCGATCCATCCAATATGAATCGTAATGAGGATGCTGAAGGATTTCGTTCCAGAATTTAAGTGTGTCAGGTAAGGCGGCTGTGAGATTTGACGGTGTCTTCATCTGAAGGAACCATTCATAGGCATTTTCACCGATTGGAGAAGCAAGTCCGTGATCTTCCTGGACAGGATTTTCATGCTTCTTGAACATATATGGAGCAAAAGAATATATGTCCATAAGCATGAGAGCACCATTATGATGAACATCATCTCCTTTGAACCAATCAAGAATAGGAGCCTGTGGAGATACTGCTTTGAGAGCCGGATGGCCGGATAATGCTGCCATTGTCGCGTAAAAACCAGGATATGACATTCCTGTAACACCTACTGAGCCATTATTATCTGTATTCTGCAGAATCCAATCGATTGTATCATAAGTATCAGATGCCTCGTCTGTCTCATTATTAGCCTTCTGTCGAATATAAGGACGAATGTTCAGATATTCTCCTTCACTCATATAACGACCTCTAACATCTTGAAAAACAATGATATAATTATTCCTGAGAAATTCCTGCATATACTCAGTCAGATCGCCTTTCCATCCTGTACCATACGGTGCACATGAATATGGTGTCCTTACAATCAGGACTGGGCGATCAGTTGCGCCAATAGGCTCATAGACGGAAGTATATAGACTGACGCTGTCGCGCATCTGGACCATTACTTCTTTTTTGGTATAATTCTGCTCAAGCCACTGCTGATCTATGACTGTTTCAGATGTGCATGATATCAAAGTTATGATCAAAAGGATGTAGGTTAAGAATTTACTCATGACTGATATATTGAATTATATAGCAAATATACATATAATATACAACAAAACACCCCGTCATCGTATGATGACAGGGTGTCGTATAAGAAAGTGGCAGCTACCTACTCTCCCACCTGGTGGGGCAGTACCATCGGCGATGGTGAGCTTAACTTCTCTGTTCGGAATGGGAAGAGGTGGATC
>JAZRQM010000038.1:0-19800 GCA_045649795.1 Candidatus Cryptobacteroides sp.
AAGTATAACCCTTTCCTTAAGAAGGTTACTCTCCACCGCGAGATCAAATAATTAGGAGGAATTAGAAATGGCAAAGAAAGCAGTCGCAACCTTCAAGGCCGGTACACTCAAGAAGATGGTAAAGTGTATCCGTATGGACAAGTCTCCAAAGACTGGCGCTTATGTATTCACAGAGCAGCTTGTTGAGGAGTCAGAGGCAAAGGATTTCTTCGCAAAGAAATAATTCTTTCCGAATAGAAGACAAATGAGTGGCGCAGTTGAAAATATTCAGCTGCGCCACTTTTTTATGCGCTCTAAAAATCTTATATTTGCAAGTTAAACGGAATGTTTATGGGCATTTTTGATAAAGGAGTAAAAAAGACCAATATGGGCTTCTTCCAGAGGCTCTCACACGCGATTGTCGGCAAGGCTAAGGTTGACGATGATCTGCTTGATGCTATAGAGGAAGCGCTTGTGGCAACAGATATGGGAGTGGATACGACTCTCAAGATAATCGAGAATCTCGAGGAGAGGGTAAGCCGTGACAAGTATGTCACAATGGACGAGCTCATCGAGATGTTAAGAGATGAGATAGCTACCCTTCTTAACGTTAAGGATGGCGAAACTTCGGACGATCAGGTGGAGCCGTTTGACTTCTCGAAGAAGCCATATGTGATCATGGTTGTAGGAGTGAACGGAGTCGGCAAGACAACCACTATCGGCAAGCTTGCAAGCAAGCTTCAGGCTCAAGGCAAGAAGGTTGTAGTCGGTGCGGCAGATACATTCCGTGCGGCGGCTGTAGACCAGCTTACAATCTGGGCAGAGCGTGCAGGAGTGGATATCGTAAAGCAGGATATGGGTTCGGATCCGGCTTCTGTGGCTTTCGATACTGTAAAGTCTGCGGTTGCAAAGGATGCTGACGTAGTTCTCATTGATACTGCAGGACGTCTTCATAACAGGATCGACCTCATGAATGAGCTTACTAAGATCCGTAACGTGATGAGGAAGGTCATTCCTGACGCACCGCATGAGGTTCTTCTCGTCCTCGATGGCTCTACCGGCCAGAATGCTTTCCAGCAGGCGAAGGAGTTTGCGCGTGCTACAGATATTTCGGCACTTGCTATCACAAAGCTTGATGGAACTGCAAAGGGCGGTGTAGTCGTAGGTATCGTAGACCAGTTCCGAGTTCCTATCAAGTTTGTCGGTATCGGTGAGGGGATAGATGACCTGAAGGTCTTCAACAAGAGAGAATTCGTGAAGTCTCTCTTCACCAAGGAAGATCTCGAGTAAATGAATAATTAAAAAGTAAAAAGATATATGAAGATTTCGTACAATTGGCTCAAGGACTATCTTGAGTGTGACCTCGCTCCTGAGGCCGTAGCAGAAGCGTTGACTTCCATTGGACTCGAAGTTGACTCTCTCGAACAGATTGAGGAGATACCCGGCGGTCTCGCAGGCGTAATCGTCGCTGAGGTTGTAGAGTGTGTAGAACATCCTGATTCGGATCACCTCCATGTCACAAAACTCAACACAGGAGAGCCTGAACTTCTTCAGGTAGTGTGTGGTGCTCCTAATGTTGCTGCGGGCCAGAAAGTGCTTCTTGCAACTGTGGGAACAGTGCTTGGTGAGGACTTCAAGATCAAGAAGTCGAAGATCCGTGGAGTTGAGTCTTTCGGAATGATCTGCGCTGAGGATGAACTCGGAATCGGTGAGTCACATGACGGTATCATGGTCCTTGACCCGGAGGCTGTCGTAGGTACTCCAGCTAAGGATTATCTCGGACTCGCGACAGACGCTCTTATCGAGATCGGACTTACAGCAAACCGTGTCGACGCAGCATCGCATATCGGCGTTGCACGTGACCTCTATGCATATCTCAAGCATAACGGTGTTCCATGCAGCCTGAACATCCCTGATGTATCTGCTTTTGCGGAAGGTGAGGGTGAGGCGATCCCTGTAGAGGTGACTGCAGTAGACGGAGCCCCAAGATATACAGGAACAACAATCAAGGGCGTCAAGGTGTCCGCTTCTCCTGAATGGCTTCAGAAGAAGCTCCTTGCAATCGGCCTCAGACCGATCAATAATGTTGTGGACATCACAAACTTCGTTCTTCATGAGATCGGACAGCCGCTTCATGCTTTCGATGCTGCAAAGATCCAGGGCGGCAAGGTCGTGGTTCGCAGAGCAGAGGAAGGTGAGAAGTTCGTTACCCTTGACGGTGTTGAGCGCACTCTCAGTGCAGCAGACCTTATGATCGCGAACGCTGAGAAGCCTATGTGTCTTGCAGGTGTGTTCGGTGGAGAGGAGTCAGGAGTTACCGAGGCAACTACCGATGTGTTCCTTGAAAGCGCATATTTCAACCCTGTTTCGATCAGAAAGAGCTCGAAGAGACATGGACTCAAGACAGATGCTTCGTTCCGTTATGAGCGTGGTGCCGACCCTCAGATCGTTGAGTATGCGGCAAAGCGTGCTGCACTTCTTATCCAGGAGCTTGCCGGAGGCGAGATCGTAGGCAAGGTGCAGGAGTCATATCCTGAGAAGATCGAGAAGAAGGTAGTGGACCTTGACTATGACCGTATCGAGGCGTTTGTAGGCAAGAAGATAGGACATGACGTGATTGAGGGCATCCTTGAGGCTCTTGCATATGAATTCGTCGAGAAGACAGAGAATGGCGCAAAGGTGGCTGTTCCTTCATATATGATCGATGTATACCGTGAGTGCGATATCGTAGAGGAGATTCTCCGAATCTACGGATACAACAATATCGAGCTTCCTCAGGCGATGAGAATGTCTGTGAATGCTCCTCAGAAGCCAGAGCCAGAGCAGGTACGTAAGTCTATTGCGGACTTCCTTGCGGCCAATGGTTTCGTAGAGACGATGAACAACTCTCTCACAAAGTCTGATTATTACTCAAAGCTCAAGACATTCCCTGAGGAGAAGTGCGTAAGGATCATGAATCCGCTCAGCTCTGATCTCAACGTGATGAGACAGACCCTCCTTCTCAACGGACTTGAAGTGATCGCATACAACATCAACCGTCAGATCACAAACATCAAGACATTCGAGTACGGCTCAGTTTATTCATTCGATCCTTCAAAGGACGGCAAGACTCTGGACTCATATGAGGAACATACATGCTATGCACTCTTCATCAGCGGACAGCCTGACAAGTCATGGAGAGTCGATCCGGGCAAGGGTAACTACTTCCAGCTCAAGGGTTATCTCGAACTCCTTCTCAAGCGTTTCGGATGTGACATCTACTCTCTTGAGACCGAAGCGGCACCGGCAGACCTCTTCTCTGAGGGACTTGCGTACAATCTTCCAGGTTCGCACCAGCCTCTCGCAGTGATGGGTACCGTAGCGCCTGCAAGACTCAAGCAGTTCGGTATCAAGCAGCCTGTATTCGCAGCTGAAATCAACTGGCCTGCATTGTTCGAGCTTGTGAAGAGAAACAAGATCAAGTATAAGGAGCTTCCTAAGTTCCCAGAGGTAAGACGTGACCTAGCCATCCTTCTTGACGAGTCTGTGACATATGCGGATCTCCGCAAGAGCGCATTCAGAGTGGGCAAGAAGCTTCTCAAGCAGGTAGGTCTCTTCGATGTATATAGAGGCGACAAGATTGCCGAGGGCAAGAAGCAGTATGCTCTCAGCTTCGTGCTCCAGGATCTTGACAAGACATTGACAGACAATGATGTAGAGAAAGTGATGAATAAGCTTCTTTCTACATTCCAGAATGAATTTGGAGCTGCATTGAGATAATCATGAAACATTTTCTGCAGAGTATATTGATTTTAGCAGCTTCGGCAGCGTGTATCCTCTCATCGTGCGTTAAGGACGATGCAGAGGTTATTCCACGCGCCAAGATGGCAAAGATCTATGCGGAAATGTTTGAAACTGACCAGTGGATCCTTGCGACGCAGGGAATCAGACTTATGGCAGATACATCTTTGGTATATGAGCCTATCCTGAATAAATATGGCTATGACGTCAATGACTACATGAAGACTGTTGACAGCTATATGGATGACCCTGAGCGCTTTGCAAAGGTTCTCAGGAATTCGGGAGCGATTCTCGATGAGAGGATCGAGGTCTTGAGGAAGACCATTCAGGAGATGGCCAGGATAGCCAAGATCCCGAAGATAAAGGTAGAATATAAGCCGGAGGAGTTTTCCGAGTATCTCTTCGGTAAGCCATATGTCCATTATTATGACAGTCTTGGCATCGAGGTTGATTCGTTGAAGGGAACTTACAGGTTGGTTGATCATGAGACATCCGATACGACATATGACGGTGTCAGAATGATTGTAAGGGATACGCTCGAGGTGACTGACAGCCTTGCTGCCCTTGACAGCGTAGCGAAGCCGGATACTTTGTCAAAGCTTCAGAAGCATGCCTTGAAGATTGAAAATAAGGTTCTTGACAAAGCAAAGGATCTGACAAAGTTCAAGATAGCCGAATAACATGAAAAGAGTAACAGCAGAATTCGTATATACATTGGAGGCGGAGCCGATAAGGAACGGTTTTGTCGAATATGATGAAGATGGAACCATTCTTGCCGTAGGCAAATGCAATGAGGATGAGGAAGTTACCCCTGGTGCATTGGTTCCAGGCTTTGTCAATGCCCATTGCCATGTGGAGCTCTCTCATCTTCATAAGAAGTTCCGCAAAGGTACAGGAATGGCTGGTTTCATCGATCAGATCAATGAGCTGCGCGACTGGGCCGGTTTCGAGGTGAAGCAGCAGCTTGTCCGTGAATGGATGGACAAGATGTGGAATGACGGAGTATCTGCAATGGCAGACATCAGCAACGATGATGCGTCGTTCGATGTGAAGAAGTCGCATCCTATGTATACCAGGACATTCCTTGAGGTATTCGGCAGTGAGCCGCATATGTGCGAGGGTGTGATGAAGGATGTCGCTGCTTTGAAGGAAGTTGCCGACAAGGCAGGTATTGACGCTGCGCCGACTCCTCATTCATGCTATACCATGAGTCCTCAGCTTCTCAGCGCTTCTGCTGCAGCCGGACTTGAGTCCGGATACCTGTCATACCATTCACAGGAGAGTCAGGAGGAGGAAGATCTGCTTGTAAGCGGCTCTGGAGCGATGTATGAAAACAGAAAGCGCTCAGGTATGAGCACGCCGCCTGTGACAGGAGAATCTTCGCTGAAATATTTCATCGACAGGCTTGCGGCAGCCAAACCGGCTCCATATGATGAACATATCCTCCTGGTGCATAATGTGTGTCTCCAGCAGAGTGATATCGATGCATTGAAAAAGGTGATGCGTAATCCGTATTTTGCAATATGCCCTCTTTCTAACATATTCATACATAATGCGTTGCCGCCAATCGAACTGATGAGGAAGAATGAACTTTCCATCGCTTTGGGAACTGATTCGCTTTCAAGCAATGACGATCTCGATATGGTGAAGGAACTTATCTGCCTTCATGAGAATTTCAAGGAAGTGCCGATGGATGAGCTCTTGACCTGGGCATGTTTCAATGGCGCCCGTTTCCTTGGAAAGGATGCTGCTCTCGGCAGCATAGCCGTGGGAAAGCGCCCTGGAATAGTCCGTATTGAAGGGATTGATGAGAACGGCTTTGTGACAGAGGCAAGCTGTTCCAAGAGAATAATATAGGATGCTGCATTTTGACGACATAGTATTCGGACCGATCTTCAGCCGCAGGCTCGGCTCTTCTCTCGGGGTGAATGTTCTTCCTTCGAAAGGAAAGCTTTGCAACTTCGATTGCATCTACTGCGAATGTGGATGGAACAAGGATGGAATCGCGGAGAGGAGGTTCCCGAGTCTGGAAGATGTCAAGGCAGCTTTGGAAGAGAAGATGTCCAAGGCGGCTGCGGAAGGTACTCCGATCGATTCGATAACCTTCTCCGGCAATGGTGAGCCAACGATGCATCCGGACTTTCCCGAGATCATAGAGGCGACCATCAGGTGCAGGGACAGGTTCTTCCCCAATGCGAAGGTTTCGGTCCTGTCGAATGCGACACTGATAGGAAGAAAAGCCGTCGCAGATGCTCTCAGACGTGTTGACAATCCTATCCTGAAGATAGATGCATCGTCGGACGAGCTTATACGTATGATGAACAAGCCGGTAGGTACTTACAGGCTTGAAGATGTGGTTGAGGCCATGATGGGCTTTGAGGGAGATTTCATCCTTCAGACCATGTTCCTGCGTTCGCCGGAATTTGATACAACGCTTCCGGAGGCGCTTGAAGGCTGGATGGACATTGTAAGGAAGGTCAGGCCAAGGGAGATCATGGTTTATACGATAGACAGGGAGACTCCGGACAAGAGTCTTCAGAAATATACTGTCGAGGAGATGACGGCATTTGTGAAGCCGCTTCTCGATGAGGGTTTTAAAATACAGGTAAGAGGATAATGAGGGCAGTAATTCAAAGAGTTTCAGAGGCTTCTGTGGCTGTTCCGGCGGAAGGATATGTGTCTGGCATAGGACATGGACTTCTTGTCTTGGCTGCGTTCATCGATGAGGATACCGTTGAGGATCTCGAGTGGACAGCTAAAAAGATTGCTGGAATGCGTATCTTTGATGATGCGGAAGGAGTAATGAATCTTTCTGTGAAGGATGTGGATGGAGAGATACTTGCTGTAAGCCAGTTCACGCTTTATGCGTCGACGGTGAAAGGCAATCGTCCCTCTTACATAAAGGCGGCGAAGCCGGATGTGGCGATACCTCTTTATGAGGATTTCCTCGCGAGACTGGAGGAACATCTGGGAAAGCCGGTAGGCAAAGGAATATTCGGGGCGGATATGAAGGTGTCCCTTCTCAATGATGGCCCTGTAACTA
The DNA here is from genome assembly GCA_045649795.1 of Candidatus Cryptobacteroides sp. Lineage (GTDB taxonomy): Bacteria > Bacteroidota > Bacteroidia > Bacteroidales > UBA932 > Cryptobacteroides. The sequence goes on from JAZRQM010000038.1 coordinate 6,803, forward strand.
TAATTATTGATTCAAAATTGAAATTTTAAATACATATGGTAGATTATTTGAGCAAATATGGCTACACTCCAGACAGTGAGAAAATAAGCAGAGCCTTGGATATTATCGCCGCAAACCTTGAGAATGCGGCATCTGAGCAGGTCTACAAGGATTGTTTCTCAATGATGGACCTTACTACACTTAAGACAGATGACACTCCGGCTTCTGTGACCAAACTGGTGAAGAAGGTCAATGCCTTCCAGGAATCATATCCTGAATGGCCTCTTCCTGCATCGATCTGTGTGTTCTCTAATTTTGCAGCTACAGTGAAAGAAGCAAGGACTGCGGATGTGAACATCACAGTCGTATCTGCATGCTTCCCTTCATCTCAGAGTTTCCTTGAAGTAAAGCTCAAGGAGGTCGAGATGGCGGTAGAGCAGGGTGCTGACGAGGTTGATATCGTCCTTGCACTCAATGCTTTCCTTGCAGGAAATACAGAGGCTGCTGCAGAAGAGATCCGTCAGGTGCGCAGGGTCATTGACGAGGTAGCAGGAAGACAGGGTAGAGAGGTTCACCTTAAGGTAATCCTTGAGACAGGACTTCTCAGGACAGCACAGAACATCGCAAATGCATCTTTCCTTGCCATGGAAGCAGGTGCTGACTTCATCAAGACATCTACAGGTAAGGTAGATATAAATGCAACTCCGGTTGCTGCATATGTGATGTGCGAGTGTATTGCAAAGTATCACGAGATGACAGGCAAGAAGATCGGTTTCAAGCCGGCAGGAGGTATCTCTACAGCCGCTGATGCGCTTTGCTATTATTCGATCGTTTCGTCTGTTCTCGGCAAGGAGTGGCTCAACAAGAAGATGTTCCGCTTCGGAGTAAGCCGCGTTGCAAACAGCATTCTCTCTGCAGTTGAGCAGAAAACAGTAAGCTTTTTCTAGAATTTTGTTCGATTTTTGTAAAAAATCAAACAAAATTTGGGGTATAAATCGGCCTTCCAGATATCTGGGAGGCCGATTTGTGTAAATAGCCGTTGAAATTTTCATTCAACGGCTATTTCTCTGGAACTTTGCCACCGTAATTAAATGAGAGAATTATGAGAGGCAAGATTACACTGTTGCTCGTGACGTTGATTCTTATGTCATGCGGCAAAGATGAGTTCAGAACCGGGAGAGGCCTGAACTATTCTTATGGAAGGGATATTCCTCATGAAAAGATCGTGTTGGGGGAGAGGCTGGACAATCCTTATACGACTGAAAACATGACAAAGGCCCTTCATTCGCTCTACCCGACCAAAGCGGACAGGGTGGATGTGAAGACAACCAATCTTTACGTCAGATTCCTTCCGGAGAATGAGGATGAATATAAGATCCTTCGTGATACCGGTCTGGAGCTGATGGATCATCCGATGGATTATGACATCGTTGTAGACGGAGACTGGTATCATGATCCGGATGTGCCGGAGGACAAGGTCACATGGCAGTATGCTGTTGTGCCTCGTGACTTCAGGTTTCCTGATATCCGATACGAACTCATAGATGAGTGTTATATATCGGAAAACGATCCCGGTACGCGTTCTGACGGAATCGACTGGGAAGCTGTCGAGAGGGAGGCCTACATCCTTACGGGAAATGCAGACATGCTGTCCCAGCCTCTGACGAAGGCAGCACAGAAATACCAGCCTGCAGGACGTATCACTATCGAGGATGAGGACTTCAAGGGTGGCCAGCCGTTCGGCGTTGCTGGTGTGAGGATAGTGTGTAATTCATTTGTGAAAATCGACGAGACGTATACCGATCGTGACGGTTATTATCAGATGGAGAAAAGCTTCGCATCCGACATCCGATACCGTCTTGTCTTCAAGAATGAAAAGGGCTTCTCCATCGGTTTCAATCTTGTTCTGGTGCCGGCTTCGGTATCTACCTTAGGCAAATCTTCGCCCGAAGGAGTCAGCATGACCATAACCAAAGATTCGGAAAAGAAACTTTTCCGCAGATGCGTGGTCAATAATGCGGCATACGATTATTATTCCCGATGTGCTTCTGAAGATCTGGGCATCTCAACGCCTCCCGAAGATCTCAGGATATGGCTTTTCGGCAGTATATCTGCAGCAAGTGCCGTTATGCTCCATCATGGAGCCGTCTTGAGATCCGACCTTATAGAGGGCTTTCTCGGCAAATTCTCCCGTCTTGTCGAATATTTCATGCCGGATGTCACCATCGGTATGCAGCTCGTGGATGATTATGATTTCATATATTCCACAACCTGCCATGAACTTGCTCATACCAGCCATTTTACAAAGGTGGGGACAGACTACTGGGACCGCTATATCCTCTACATCATGGAATCATATGTGAGGTCCGGGGGCAAGACGTATGGAGATGGTTCGGGAAACAATGCCGGTTATTGCGAGATAGGCGAGATGTGGGCCTATTATCTTGAAAGCAGGATGTACAAGGACAGGTATGGCGGAGGCTTCCCTACATATGGAACGAGGTACTGGTTCTATCCGCAGATATTCCGTTTCCTTGATGAACGAGGAATCTCTCCTGCACAGATATTCTCTGTCCTTGATGCGGACGTGGTGTCGAAGGAGGATCTCAAGACGGCACTCATCCTTGCCTATCCCGACAAAAGGACAATCATAGACCAGGTCTTCAGCAGATACTAGCACAGATGAAAAGAGTGGTTTACATATTGGCGTTCTTAGTCTTCCTGGCTTCAGGAAAAGGAGCGTCCGCGCAGACTATGTCATTGGCTACCAATATTCTGGATTATGCCTGTCTGGGAACCATCAATGCGGAAGCATCATACTCATTATCAAGAAGATGGAGCATAACCGCAGGTGCCAGATACAATCCTTTTACCTATCGTAGGGGAGATCCCGACAGGCAGTTCCAGATGAGGCAGCAGTCCTACAGCCTCGGTGCGCGAATGTGGCCCTGGCATACATGGTCGGGCTGGTGGTTCGCAGGAAAGATACGTTATCAGGAATACAATACCGGAGGTCTGAAGTCGCCTCAGACGCGCGAAGGGGATAGATTCGGAATCGGTGGCTATGGTGGCTATACGCATATGCTCGGGCCTCATCTGAATCTTGAATTCGGTCTGGGAATCTGGGGCGGCCTGGATATATTCAAATGCTATTCCTGCCCCGTATGTGGTGTTACATTGAGTTCCGGAAAGACGCGTTTCCTGCTTCCGGACGACATATTGATATCTCTTGTCTATGTGTTCTGATTATAAAGCGATAATGCTGCTTGTCCTGTTTGCGTGCGTGCTGTCTTGTTCGCCATACAGGAAGATGCAGGGTATACGTTCGGGCACGGTGGAAATGAGCCTGAGCGTTCCGGAAGAGCCTCCGATCGAAGAGGAAGATAATGAAATAGAGATAGACAGTATCAGAGGAATGCTTTCGGACGAACCGATCATCATGAATGCCATCAGAGATACCGAGACAGGTGAAATGGTCGCGACGGATGTGATCAACGCTTCGACGGTGACTGCAAGGTTCAGGAATGTTGCCGAAAGAGCCGGATATGTGACCATAAGCTTCGATGTAAATGTACCTGCGGCAATGTCAGATTCTGACTGGCAGCTGAAGATATCTCCCTTCATGGCTATGAAGGATGATACTGTGAGTCTGGATGCCATCTACATTACAGGTGAGAGATACCGCGCTGAGCAGTTGAGAGGCTATCAGAGATACCGTGCCTTTCTGGCATCGATCATAACGGATACCACCGACTTCATCAGGATAGGGCAGCTGGAGATATTCCTGGAAAGGCATTATCCGGAAATATATGCGATGAAGCGTGATTCGTCGATAATTCCTGAGCCCCAGGCTGTCAATATCTTCGGTGTGACACAGAATGAAGCCCTGGAACATTATACCAGACATACGAAATGGAAGCTCAATGAGCGCAAAAAAGGACGTGTGGGAAAGATGTACGAGAGATATGTCAAGGATCCTATCGTTACGGAAGGCATAAGGCTGGATACGGTGCTTTCATCTGTGGACGGCAGCTTCATCTACCGCTATTTCCATACATTCCGGAGTATTCCCCAATTGCGTAAAGTTACAGTCTCTTTGGCCGGAAAACTATATGAAAAAGGCAGTTGCATCCATGAATTCCCGTTTCCTTCCGATCTGACTTTCTATATCAGTTCATTGTCGACTCTGGTGGATGACAGGGAGAAATACAAGATGATCGTGCTGGAAAGGACGGTATATGACAATACCAAGGCTTTCATTGATTTCCATCAGGGAAGTCATACGGTGGATACGACCTTGGGTGAAAACGCATCCGAGCTGCGCAGGGTACGTAAATGCATAGCGGACGTCGAGGCGAGGGAAGACCTCGAACTGGATTCTCTGGTCATCGTCGCCTCATGTTCTCCGGAAGGAGCTTACGACCTGAACCGAAGACTTTCTGCAGCGCGCTCCGAGGCCGTGAGGAAATACATCGGAAACTTTGTGCCCGAGGAGTGGAAAGACAGCCTGAAGGCCTCGGAACTCGCCGAAAACTGGGAGCAGCTGCAGAAGCTTGTGGCTAGCGATACCCTTATCTCAGGAGCAGCGAGAAAGCGCATACTTGACATTGTCGATGGGATGAAGGATCCGGACAAGGCGGAGAAAAAGATGGCGGCTATGCAGGAGTACAGATACCTGAGGGAAAAGGTCTATCCGAAGCTGCGAAGCGTCCGTTTCGACTTCTACATGCACAGGACGGGCATGCTCAAGGATACGGTACATACTACCGAGCTTGACACGGTATACATGGCGGGAATAGCGGCTTTGAAGGCTCTGGACTACAAGAAGGCGGTCTCGTTGCTCAGGTCATATGACGATTATAATTCAGCATTGGCATTCATGTCGGCCGATTATAACCATTCTGCCCTGGATGTGCTTGGAAGGCTGGATGATACCGATCCGAAGGTGTGCTATCTGAAGGCTCTGGTACTGTCCAGACTCGGACTGCAGGATGAGGCTTTGAAGTATTATGACCTATGCCTTGCATATGATCCGTACATGAGGCACAGGGCGAATCTTGACCCCGAAATGCATGTACTTGTCAAGAAGAGAGAAGAAAACAACCTTTAATACAAATTACATTATGAAAAAGAAACTTTATTTCGCGGCATTTGCCGCTCTGGCTCTTGTGAGCTGCAACGAAAAGATGGTGGAACCTACAGTGAATGAGGATCTTGTGGAGTTTGAGGTCAGTGTCCCGGATGCGGTCACAAAACTTACCGGAGCTCCTGCGGGAGAGGTTTCCATATCCAATCTCCAGGTGTTCGTGTTCGAGAAGACAACAGGTGAGCTGGAGGCTTATGGTTCCCAGAATGCCAATAACATACGACTTACCTGTCTGCCCGGACTAAAGGATATCGTGGCTCTTGTAAATGCTCCATCCCTTTCCGGAATCGCTGATCTTGCCGAACTTCAGACAAAGACCAGCTTCCTGTCCGACAATGTAAAGGGAAGGCTGGTGATGAGCGGAATCGTAGAGCGCAATCTTTCCGCTACTGACAACGCGGTTACCGTCGAGGTGTCGCGACTTCCGGCAAAGGTGACACTGATGAGTGTGACAAACGCCATGGATCTTGAAGTAAACAGAAAGAAGGAATTCGTTATCACTAAGGTCTATCTGACGAATGTGTCGGGAGAATGCAGGTATTTTTCGGATATGACTCCGGAACTCTGGTATCATAAGCAGGGTTATGAATCTACCAATACCCAGGCTTTCCTTTACGATGAACCAGGCGTGACCATCGCTCACGGAAAGGTCTATTCTACGTCGCATTATTTCTATTGCTATCCTAATCCAACTGCCAAGGACGCCAATGGCGGCGAATGGGGCGCCAGAAAGACCCGACTTGTGGTTGAGGCTACATTGGGCGGCGAGACATGCTATTATCCTATCACACTTGACAAGATAGCGAAGAACTCGTCATACGCGATCACTCTTACAGTCACAAGACCGGGCTCGTCGTCTCCAGATGTGCCGGTATCGACTTCGGAAGCCACATTCTCGGTTTCGATCAAAGAATGGGCAAGTGGCGGAACAATCAATGAAAGAATCTGATCTGTAGGGTTATGATGAAAAAGTCGTTCAAGGCACTGTCATTTGTTGCCGGTACACTGCTGCTTGCAGGATGTGCAGTAAAGGAATACAGAGAATCCTGCCCATGTAGGCTTGTGCTCGATTTCAGTGAAGTCGATACGGCTGTCGTAAGGTCAGCGGACCTGTATGTGACGGTGCCGGACGGCTATGTCTTCACTGATCATGTCCGATGTGAGTCATTTGACAGGGATTATTCGGCCGAAGTCCCTCGCACGCAGCTGCTCGTGAATGCCGTGAGCAATGCCGGAGACATGTATTCGCAGAGCGGTCTTCATATACCTCTGGGACAGGACTGCCCGCCTTTGTACATGCATTCTTCCTTGATAGATGCGGATTGCGAGCAGTGGTGCGAGGTCGTGAGGATGCATAAGAATCATTGCAGGATGACGGTTGCGGTCCTGTCGGATGAAGGGTATAGTCCGGGATTGAAGCTGGTTTCGAATGTCAATGGTTATGATCCGGCAGGAAAGCCCGTGAATGGTGGTTTCGAGGTCAGTCATCGGCCGGATGAGTCGGGAATATGCACATTTGTGCTTCCGAGGCAGGCGGATAACGGAATGATTCTGGAAATAACGGATGCCGATGATGTGCTGAAACGATTTTCAATCGGAGAGCATCTCGCAGCGGCCGGATATGACTGGAATGAGGAGGACCTGAGGGATATCGACGTAGAGCTCAGCCTTGCGGTAGCCCGGATTGTCCTGAAGATAAGAGGGTGGGATGAAGAACATATGTTTGACATAGTTATCTGATCATAAAAACAAGTAAATAGTTCGTAATTCAAAAAGATTTTCTATCTTTGTCCCACTTTTCTGAAAAGCGGATGTGGTGAAATGGTAGACACGCTCGTTTCAGGTGCGAGTGCTTCACGGCGTGTAGGTTCGACTCCTATCATCCGCACTGCAAATAGCTCAGCTTCGGCTGGGCTTTTTTTTGTGTATATATGCCAAGTGATGCAGAAAATTGCTATATTTACCAAAATCGGAATACTAATCACATTATTATGATATCTGCTATTATTAAAAAGGTTGCTGTCATAGGCGGAATGATGCTTGTGGCAGGATGTGGTACTGTTGATATGGAACAGTATGTAGATGAACTTTACGACAGAATGTCGCAGGAAGAGAGGATCGCCCAGCTCCGAAGCGGATACATGGATGCCCTCTTTGATGAGAACGGAAATCTGGATGTTGCTAAATGTGAGGAACTTATCCCTAATGGAATAGGACATTTCTCTCAGTATGCAAGTCAGAAGCCTATGGATCCGAATGTGCTTCGCGACCGTGTCGCTGCGGTTCAGGATTGGTTGATGAACAATACTCCTAACGGAATTCCGGCGCTTTTTCATGAGGAGGTGCTTTCGGGAGTGAACACCCAGGGTGCTACCGTATATCCTCAGCAGATCGGTCAGGCATGTTCATTCAATCTGGAGCTTGCCGAGCTCAAGACACTCCAGACCGGTATCGCGATGCGTAAGATGGGTGGTGTGCTGTCGCTTTCTCCGATGGTGGATGTGTGCCGCGTGCCGAGCTTCAATCGTCTCGAGGAATCTTACGGTGAGGATGCATACCTTTCTGCGATGTTCGGAACAGCATTCGCCAGAGGTCTCCAGCAGGGTGACCTTAAGAAAGGCGTGGGAACATGCTCGAAGCATTATCTGGGCTACGGCGGTGGCGGTGATGCCGGTGAAAAGGAGCTTTTCGAGGAAATCCTTCTTCCTCATGAGACCATGATCCGTCTTGAAGGTACAAAGGTCGTGATGCCAGGATATCATGATGTACATGGTATCAGATGTGCGGCCAGCGAATATATCCTTCAGGATATCCTCAGGGATTATGTCGGTTTCGATGGTATGGTCGTGAGCGACTATACTGCCATCAACCAGATTCCGGGACTTGACAGCCCTGTACAGAAGGCGGCCGCAGCGATCAATGCCGGTACAGATGTGGATTTCCCTACAGGTTACAATTATCAGTACCTCCAGGAGGCCATTGACCAGGGCCTCGTATCGCCTGAGACTTTTGAGAATGCGGTGAAGAATGTGCTGAGATATAAGTTCCGTGCTGGTCTGTTCGACAAGAATCCTTACATGTACAGCACAGAGGACATCGTACTCGATACTCCGCAGGAGCGTCAGACTGCATATGACATCGCATCGCAGTCTGTGGTTCTTCTTGAGAATAACGGCATCCTTCCTCTGAAAGAGCCGGCTAAGATGCTCATCACAGGTCCGAATGCCAACTCGATGTGGGCGATGTGCGGTGACTATTCTTTCCCTGCCATGGCTTATTTCTGGAAGCATATTACTGAAGGACTTGACAATCCTCATATCGTAGGCCTTCTTGAAGGTATGCGCGGACGCATGCCGGAGGGCTTCGAAATCATGTATTCTCGCGGATGTGACTGGACTGAAGAGATCGAGACCAAGCTTCAGCGTGGCGGAGACGAGCGTGCATGGATGGTGAACCGCAGGCAGCGCAGAGTAGATTCCGGCGAGGTTGCAGATAAGGAGGAGGCTCTCAGAATGGCTGCCGAGTCTGACGTGATCATTGCTGCTGTCGGTGAGAATGTGCTTCTTTGCGGCGAGAACCGTGACCGTGACGGACTCCGCCTTCCAGGCAAGCAGGAGGAGTTTGTGAATGAACTGATCGCTACAGGAAAGCCGGTCATCCTTGTGATATTCGGAGGTCGTGCCCAGGTCGTTTCCGGCCTTGCAGAGCGCTGTGCGGCTGTTATCCAGGCTTGGTATCCGGGAGAGGAAGGCGGTAATGCCGTTGCGGACATCCTTTACGGAAACATTTCTCCTTCTGCCAAGCTTTCTGTCAGCTATCCTAACACTGAAGTGTATGAGGCTATGTGCTACAATTATACTGCTGATCAGGATCCTCGCGTGCAGTGGCCTTTCGGTTATGGCTTGAGCTATACCGAGTATGAGTACTCGAACCTCGTGATGGATGCCAAGGCTTCCACATCGGATAAGAGCGTGACCGTTTCTTTCGATGTGACAAATACTGGTTCGGTGGCATCGGATGAAATAGCTCAGGTGTATCTTTCGCCGGCAGAGGAAGGACAGCAGATCCGTCCTATCCAGCTTCAGGGCTTCGCGAGAGTGTCTCTCCAGCCGGGTGAGACAAAGACCGTTGAGGTCAAGCTTCATACAGAGCAGTTCGGATACTATACCAACGACGGAGTCCGCCATTGGAATGTCGCTCCTGGTACATATGAAGTTAAGATCGGTGCATCTTCTGCAGACATCAGACTTTCCGGCAATGTCACTCTGACAGGCAAGCATGTCACCAAGCCGTTGAGGGATTATTATTTCTCGGAAGTTGCAGTTAAATAAGTCATAGTATGAAGATTGCATTTCTTGATGCGGCTACAATGGGCGATGTGTCCTTTGAGCCGTTTGAGCAATTGGGCGATTTTACGCGTTATGAGAACTCCACTCCGGAAGAAGCCCGCGAGAGGGTCAGGGATCTGGACGTTCTCCTGATAAATAAAGTGCTTGTGGATAAGGAGCTGATCGATTCAGCTCCGAATCTCAAGCTCATATGCATTGCTGCTACAGGTGTGAACAATATCGATGTGGAGTATGCCGCATCCAAGGGCATACCGGTGCGCAATGCGGTAGGTTATTCGACTGATTCGGTAGTGCAGACCACATATATGCATATTCTGTCGCTTGTCGGCGGAGCTCCATACTTCGATGACAGCGTGAAGTCAGGAAGCTATTCCAGAAGCGGAATGTTCACCGATCCGAACTGGAACTGGTGGGAGCTTGCAGGCAAGACCATCGGTATCATCGGCATGGGCAATATCGGCAGCAAGGTGGCCAGGATCGCTGATGCATTCGGGATGAAGGTGTGCTATTTCTCGACTTCAGGCACAGGACATTGCAAGGAATATCCATCTCTTCCGCTCGAAGAACTTCTCGCGATTTCCGATATCGTGTCCATACATGCTCCGCTCAATGAAAGGACAAACCGTCTGATCGGCAAGGAACAGCTGGCTATGATGAAGCCTTCTGCATATCTTGTGAATGTCGGCAGGGGAGCCATCGTCGTTGAGGAGGATCTTGCCGAGGCCGTGGATAACGGAGTCATAGCCGGTGCAGGAATGGATGTTTTCGTGCAGGAACCGATACCGGAAGACCATCCATATCTGAGGATGAAGCATCCGGAGCGCATGAGGCTTACTCCTCATATCGCATGGGCGAGCATCGAAGCCCGCAGCCGTCTCATCGGCATCATGGCGGACAACATCAGAAAAGGCTGGTAGATATAAACGAAAAAAGCACTGAAGAAATTCAGTGCTTTTTTGCTCCCGCAGGCATCGAATTGTTGAACATCTGGAATGACTTCCGTAAGGTTGTGAAATTCATAGATGAGAATCCGTGGGTAAAGTCCTTGTTGGAGAAGATAATAGAAATAAAGAGATGACGTGTGATGTAATCTGTTGTTTTTATTAATGTAATCTTCTAAATTTGTGAGGTTTTGAATTTCTGATGCCTCCGATTCTGTCCGGTTCAATCATTCGCCAGCTGGTAATTCCTTGATAGTATATGTGTCAGAACAAAATAAAAATACTATGAAAAAACCTATTTTCGTATTTATGTCCTTGATGGGGATATTTGCAGGATGTCAGATAGAATCTATTAATGAACCTTCGAGACTAGACAAATCTGCGGTTTACGAAGCTTCGACAGAAGTCTTTACGCCTCAGACGAAAACTTCAATGACATCGGATAAACAGGTTGTTTGGTCACAGAATGACAGACTTGCAATCTTTCAGGGTTGTACAGTGGCAGATGAATTTCTTGTTACAGATTCAAGTGATGGTAAGACAAGCGCTAACTTCAATATTGTGAGTGATAATAGTGAAGTCAATGGTAGTTTTTCAGCAGGAACGGAAGTGCCATGTAATGTGGCTTTCTATCCGTATGCAACAGGTCTTACCCTTATAGGCGCAACTCTTGAGGATGAAGGTACAGCATACAAAGTGGATGGTGTTGTTCTTCCTGCTGAACAGACATATGTAGCAGGAAGCTTTGCAAACGGCTCTTTCCTGATGGTAGCAGTGACAAAAAACATGGCTGACCATACTCTAAGGTTCAAGAATGTCCTCGGCGCCCTCAAGCTCCAGCTGAAGGGAACTCAGATAGTAAAGTCTATCAAGGTAACCGGCAAGAACAACGAGATTCTTTCAGGAGCAGCAGTAGTAACCGCCTACACCAACAATCTCGCTCCAGCCATCACAATGACAGCAACTGACGAGGCTTCCAAGTCAGTTACGCTCAACTGTGGCGATGGCATCCAGCTTAGCGAAGGCACAGCAACCGAGTTCATCATCGCTCTTCCACCGGTACTTTTCAGCAATGGATTTACGGTGACCGTCACTGATTCTGAAAGCCAGACCTACACAGTCGAGACTGACAAGGCCAACACCGTCCTCAGATCCAGCCTCCTTGTGATGCCGGAAGTGTCTTTGAATGACCTTGCTGAAGAGGTGCAGACGATGCATAAAAGGGTACTTTTGTACTATGTTGCAGGATATAATAACCTTTCAGCCTATTTGAAAGCGGATGTGGAAGAACTCAAAAGGGGAGAACTACCTATGGGAAATGATGATGTCCTGCTTGTTTATTCTCATTTTGCAACTTCAGGATATAATGTGCCGACCTCGCCCACACTTATCAGATTGACAAAGCGCCAAGATGGTAGCCTAAATGAGCAGATTGTTGCCACATTTCCTGCTGCAACTATATCGTCCTCTTCAGAATGTGTTGAAGAGGTCCTTGCATTGGTCAAGGAAATGTTTCCCTCGCAGAGTTATGGAATGATCTTCTCTTCTCATGCGACAGGATATCTGCCGGTAGGCTATTACCAGAATCCGGAGAATCTATTGGGTGTGGCAGAACAGTCGTCAAGAATACGCACTGGTTTCACGATAGCTCCATATGTTGAGCCGGAATACGACCCCTCGCTCCCTATGACTAAAAGTCTTGGACAAGATCAGGTTGGGATGTTGGGGGAATATCTCTCATATGAGATGAATATTAATGACTTTGCTGATGCAATACCAATGCATCTCGATTATCTCTTATTTGATGCATGTCTAATGGGAGGAATTGAAGTGGCTTATGAGCTGAAGGATATGGTTGGTAAAGTGGGATTCTCGCAGACAGAGATTCTTGTTGATGGATTCTGTTATGAGAATATACCAACTCATCTTTTGGGAAATGGGGATTACGATTTGGTTAGTGTATGTTCGGACTACTTTGATCAGTATAATTCAATGACTGGAGTGTATCGCTCTGCAACAATTTCTCTAATTGATTGCGCTAGACTTGATGCATTGGCGGAATTATGTAAGAGGTTTTTCGATAATTACTCTTCTGAACTTTCAACTGTAGATCCTGCTGGGGTACAAAGGTATTTTAGAGTGAACAAACATTGGTTTTATGATCTTGAGAGTATTCTCGTCAATGCTGGAATAAGCGAGGATGATCTGATTGAACTTCATGAAGTACTGGATAATTGTGTTATCTATAAAGCTCATACTCCAATGTTTATGAATGATTTCGATATACACACATTTAGTGGGTTTAGTATGTACCTGCCGTGTAATGGGTCTCCTACCTTGGATGCCTTTTATAAGAAGCTTGACTGGAATAAGGATACTGGATTAGTTCGTTGATGTAATCTTGTCTCCTGGTTTCTATAAACGAAAAAAGCACTGAAGAAATTCAGTGCTTTTTTGCTCCCGAACTTGGACTTGAACCAAGGACCCTCTGATTAACAGTCAGATGCTCTAACCAACTGAGCTATTCGGGAATGTATTTTAAAAGTTGCTCCCGAACTTGGACTTGAACCAAGGACCCTCTGA
>JAZRQM010000039.1:0-27630 GCA_045649795.1 Candidatus Cryptobacteroides sp.
TTGGTCAGGCGTGGTTTGTCCTCTGGTTTGAAGCTGATGGCTATGTGCCCGACTGGCTTGCTGACTCTTGGGTTCAGCCGGGATTGGATTTCGAAGCATTTGGCGGCGATCTTTGGGTCGTCTGGGATAATGCCGTCGTGGGAGATTACTTCTGCCTGGTCTTTACCGTAGGCATATGCGGTGCAGCCTCCGAATGAGGCGCCGGTTACTGGAGCCGTTGGATGTCGGACAGACGGATAACGGTACGAGGTAGCCACATTTCTCCCACCGCCATAAGGTGGCAGATGCAACCTCCAGCATTTGCATAACTTCCGTACGACTCAGATAAATTTCCGTCCTTGATTTAGCGACCGATTTTTCGAGCCTCATCAGGGCTTCCTCAACCAGACTTTGATTCGCTTCAATAAGATCGCCCAGACGTATCGACACCATCAGATCCGGGCATTGTCTTGCGACTTCGATTAAATCCATACCTCTCATCACTTTCCTCTCTCACAGATTTAAAATTAAACTCCTCTTCAATGCGATTGCATTGCGACAGAGGAGTACTGCAAATTTCTTTCCAGCGGGGAAAAGTTGTCGAGTTTTGGGTTTTATCTCACTTTTCAGGCACGATTGAGCTCGAGAATCTGACACGATTTCACAGGCGGCACCATTGTCTATAATTTGCCACAAACATACCTAAACACCAACTTATGGCAAATTATACAACATTATTTTACCTCATCACATCGAGAATCTTCATGTATCGTACATCATAAAAAACAATATCACAGGTTCCCCTCCAGTATCTTCACAAGATCCTTCTTCATGTCGGACCGAGATTTCATTAATCTGCACTTTGGAAATACGAGATCTGCACCTCAAGATCTTCCTCAGTCATTTGTTTGGATATGCTATACACAACACACCAGGAGTCCACTACAATCAGCCAATTCTTATACACATCTGTTTCAAAACAGCATTTACCATTGACCTTTCACATTCTTAACCACATCGTTACTCATAATTACAAACATTAAAATCACGAGGGCAAATCTACATAACAAAATCAACGCGCAAAACATTGACTTTCGACGACTTTATCGCCACACAAACTAACATATACTCTAATTACACTACACTAAGATATTATTATATATATTTATAATATATACTAGTATGATATATATAAGATTGATATGTAAAAACCAGTACGAACACTAATAAAATATAGCAAAAAACACTTGAAAATCAACGTTTTAAATTTCGATATTCATGCATACATTTGCCTCGTAAAACTTAAAAAACAATATGTATGAAAAAGATTTTGGAAGTGCTGGAGTGCAGCAACGGAGAGTTGAAGTTCAACACGGATGTGGATGTGATCAAGGATCCGGAATCTATCATCGACATTACAGGACGAGCCATCTTCTGCATGGCAACGAAATTATGGGGCGGGAACGAGCATTCGGTCATTGCGATAATCAGAGCTTTATTCTCAGCAGACATGGCATTAAGCCCTGACAGAAAGACAGTCTGCAAAGGTATCGCAGAAGAGTCCAAGGTCATGTATAAGATATTCCAGAAGAGCCTCTCGCAGTGCGGGGAAGTTCAGACTTTTCCTCCGGGGTTCGGTCCCAACATGAAGGGCATGAAGAACTGACCGACACACAAAAAACTCCCGGAACGAAACCGTTCCGGGAGCATCTGAATCAATATGTAACCGCTTACCAGATTACCACTCTCTCCTCCTCTGGAAGGAACATGGCGCCGTCAGTGATGCCGAAGGCGTCGTAGAAGGTCTGGATATTACGGAGGGTCGCGTTAACGCGGTTCTTGCCAAGAGAATGCACATCAACCTTGGTCAGGCGGGTAGCCTCCTCGTCGCGGATATTCTGCCCCCAGATAGTCGCGTATGAGATGTAGAAGCGCTGAGCGGCTGTGAAACCGTCGGTCGGCTCTGGCTCGCCGTTAGCCTCGAATGTGTTCTGGAGTGCAGTGTATGCAACCCTGAGACCACCCTGGTCTGCGATGTTCTCGCCGAGCGAAAGGGCTCCGTCAGCCATAAGCGCCGGCTGTCCGTCCTTCGCCGGAAGGATCACGATCTTGTTGAACTGATCCACAAGGATGTCGGTGCGTGCCTTGAATGCAGCAGCATCAGCCTCAGTCCACCAGTTTGCCATGTTGCCGTCCTTGTCGAACTCACGTCCCTGATCGTCGAAACCGTGGGTCATCTCATGACCGATCACCACTCCGATTGCACCGTAGTTCACTGCGTCATCAGCCGATGAGTTGTAGAAAGGCGGCTGAAGGATAGCTGCAGGGAAGCAGATTTCGTTTGTTGTAGGATTGTAATATGCATTCACTGTCTGAGGCGACATGAACCATCTTTCGCGATCTACCACCTTACCCAGGTCAGCAAGATTATCAGCTGTGTACCAAGCACTTGCACGCTTGATATTCTCCCAATATGAAACCTTAGGATCGATAGTAAGGGTCGAATAATCCTTCCACTTGTCAGGATAACCGATCTTCACTGTGAATGTGTTGAGCTTCTCATGTGCCTTTGCCTTGGTCTCATCCGACATCCACTCGAGAGCATCGATGTGCTGTCCGAGAGCGACCTGGAGGTTCTTCACCATCTCGGTCATGCGAACCTTGTCGCTTTCAGGGAAATACTTCTTAACATAGACCTGACCGATAGCTTCCGAAAGAAGTCTGTTAGGCACTGCCATCGCACGCTTCCAACGCGGACGCATCTCCTGCTGACCAGACATCTGACGGCCGAAGAATTCGAAATGGGCAGCATAAAGCTCATCACCCACATAACCTGCAGCACTTGCAATGACGCTTGCTGCAAGGTATGTCTTGACGGTCTCGATGTCCTCGTTTTTATAAAGTCCGACAACAGCCTCAATAACCTCCGGCTGACCCACGATAACCTTGTCGAACTCACCGATTCCCATCTGTCCGAAATAAACATTCCAGTTGAAATCAGGATACTTTGCAAGAAGATCTGCCTTTGTCAGGGCATTATAGTTTGCTGTAACATCACGGAGCGCTACATTGCTGCGGAACGACTCCGCCATCTTGGTCTCAAATGCAAGGACCTTTTCGGCCGCTGCTGCAGCATCCTCCCATCCGATCAAGGAGAACGCCTTTGTCAGCCACTGCACATAACCATCGCGGAAGGCCTGGTTTCCCGCATCAAGATAATAGTCACGGTTACCCATTCCAAGACCTGCCTGGTCGATATAGAGCACGTTCATGGTACTGTTCAGAAGGTCTGCACTCACACCTGTGCTGAAGAGCGGATTGCTTGAGCATGTGTGGATCACAGCAAGTGCATAAGCAAGGTCCTGACGATTGTTCACAGACATGAGCATGTCGATATCAGCCTTCAAAGGCGCCACACCCTCATTGTTCAGACGTGTCGAATCCAAGCCCATATTATAAAGGTCGGCAATCTTCTGATCCACTGTTCCCGGCTTCGCCTTAGACTTCGCGATTTCAGCGAAAAGTTCATTCACACGCACCTCGTTGGTCTCTCGCAGTTGGTCGAAAGTACCATAGCGCGCAAACTCAGGCTTGAGCGGGTTCGCAGCCTGCCATCCACCGGTAGCATACTGGTAGAAGTCATCCTTGAGAGACACGGTCTCGTCAAAATTCGAACGGTTGATTGCAGGCACTTCCTCTGCCTGCTTTACATTGCAACCTGCCATAAGCGCAATAGTTGAAATGGTTAACATCAGTTTTTTCATAATATGATTTTTAGATATTTTACTTCTTCTTCAGGCGGCCGCTTTTCCGGAGAGCCTCGGAAATTATCCATTGCAGCTGGCCATTGGTTGAGCGGAACTCATCCTCAGCCCATTTTTCAATGGCCTCCATCGTCTGAGCATCCACTCGCAAAACGAAACTTTTATTCTGCTCTTTCGGCATAATCGTCCATTAATGATGAAGGGTTCCGGCATTGACCACAGGCTGGGCCGATTCGTCCGAGCAGAGGACCACAAGCAGATTGCTTACCATCGCCGCCTTGCGCTCTTCATCAAGCTCTACGACCTCATTCTCGGCAAGCTGGTCTATCGCCATCTTCACCATGGAAACGGCACCCTCGACAATCTTCTCCCTTGCTGAAATGATCGCATCCGCCTGCTGCCTGCGCAACATCACCGCTGCAATCTCAGGCGCATATGCAAGATAATTGATTCGCGCCTCAACCACCTCGATTCCTGCCATATCAAGACGCTCTGAAAGCTTCTGCTCAAGCTGATCGTTGATTTCATCCGCATTGGAACGAAGACTCAGCTCGCCCTGCTCCGCAGAGCTGTTGTCATATGCATAATATCCGGCTACCTGACGAAGGGCTGCGTCACTCTGTACCGCAACGAAATTCGCCAGAGCATCCATACGCATCTCGCTCGCGCTCTTCATCGACACAGATGTCTGACCGTTCTGCGTCTGAGTCGTTGTCGCCGGCTTAGGTGCGTCGATATTAAATACTGCCTTGTAGATCTCTCCAGCCTTGACCTTCCATACAAGCACAAGACCGATCATGATAGGATTTCCCATCTTGTCGTTGACCTTGATCGGGTCGGCGTTAAGGTTACGCGCACGAAGAGAAATCTTCTTCACGCTCATGAAAGGATTGACCCACCAGAATCCCTCCTGAAGGAAGTTTCCGCGATATTTTCCGAAGAAGACAAGGACTCTCGCCTGGTTAGGCTCGATCACCATCAGTCCCGGCAAGAGAAAAAGGCCCACAAGGATTGCCACTACACCGACAATGGCGGTAAGTCCATAATCAACATTGACAGCATGTACAATACCCCACACACCGGCTGCAAGAAGCGCCAGAGAAATGAAAATGACTACAAAGCCGTTTGCCTTGAAACCTTTGTACTCGAAATTTAAGTTCGTCTCCATATCGTATTGTATTAAAATGATATCATTTTGATATCACAAATATAATGTAAAATTTTAATTTACAATAGTATTATGAATATTTTTCGGAAGAGCATCCGTTTTCGGAAGGGCCCGCCGCCCATAACAATTATCGGCAAAAGAATATGCTCTGACACATTTTTGCAAGACTTTGTATCACCGGAATTGGTCAATTCATAAGAATATCTCTACATTTGGGAAATAATATAGAACACACTAAAACTATTTTTTATGAAACTTCTGACAATGCTTCTTTTCATGTTCCTCAACCCTGCTGTTGAGGAGGAAAAGACTCCGATCTATCAGAACACGAACTACTCCTATGAGGAGAGAGCCGTGGATCTGGTATCACGATTGACACTCGAGGAGAAGGAAAGCCTCCTCGGAAACAACATGGCTGCAGTGCCAAGACTCGGCGTACGCCAGTACAATGTATGGAGCGAGGCTCTCCACGGAGTGCTCACCGGTCCTAACGCTTCTGTAGGTCTCCAGGGTCCTACATCATACCCTAACAGCGTCGCTCTCGGTTCTTCATGGGATCCTGAGCTCCTCGAAAAGGAGGCAAACGCAATCGCTGACGAAGCAAGAGCAATCTACCAGACAGGCACAAAGGGCCTTACTTTCTGGTCTCCTGTAGTCGAGCCTGTACGTGACCCAAGATGGGGTAGAACAGGTGAGTCATACGGTGAGGATCCATTCCTTTCAGCTGTAATGTCTGGAGCTTATGTACGCGGACTCATGGGTGACGATCCTGACTATATGAAGGCCGTACCTTGTGCGAAGCATTATTTCGCTAACAACAGTGAGTTCAACCGCCACGTAGGAAGCTCGAACATGGACAGCAGGGATATGAGAGAGTTCTATCTCTACCCTTACAAGGAGCTCATCGAGAATGACGATCTTCCGTCTATCATGACTTCTTACAATGCCGTAAACCATGTTCCTACATCTGCAAGTGCATATTATGTGGACACAATCGCTCGCCGTACATACGGTATGAAGGGTTATGTTACAGGTGACTGCGCTGCGATCGAGGACATCTACACAGGACACTACTATGTAGAGACTGCTGAGGAGGCAACTGCTGCAGGTCTCAAGACTGGTGTTGACTCTGACTGCGGTAGCGTATACCAGAGAGCTGCAATCAGCGCACTCGAGCAGGGTCTCATCACTATGGCTGACATCGACAGAGCTCTTGTAAACGTATTCACAATCCGTATGCGTACAGGTGAGTTCGATCCAGAGGCAATGGTTCCATACAACCTTCTTCCTGCAAGCACAGTAAATGAAGTGAGATATCAGGCTCTCGCTGACGAGGTTGCAACAAGAACTCCTGTACTCCTCAAGGACGAGATCGTATCAGGAAAGGACATCAAGGCCCTCCCTCTCAAGGCATCTGAGATCAAGTCTATCGCCCTTATCGGTCCTCAGGCTGACAAGGTAGAGCTCGGTCCATATTCAGGACGTCCGGAGGAGACAAGCCGCATCAGCCCTTACAAGGGTATCAGCGACTATCTCGCAAAGCGTAACCCTGGTGTAGAGATCAAGATAGCATCAGGCGGTAGCACAAAGAGCAAGAGCAACCTTCTTTATGTTGCTTACTTCGAGCTTACAAAGACTGACGGTACAGTAACAAGATATGACGCAACCAAGTTCAGCGCATGTTCTGACGGTATCACAGTAGGATCAGGTATGGGTTCTGAGGAGCAGGTCCGTTCTATCGATGACGGTTCATGGACTGCATACGAGAACGTAGACCTCACAAATGTAGACAAGATCACTTTCGGTGTGAACATCCCTACTGAAGGTGGTATCATCGAGGCACACGTTGACTCTCCAAGCGGTAACCTCATCAGTACTCTCGAGGCTACAAAGTCTGCAGGCAAGCCTGTAGGCGGTGTATACGGAGCAAGTACTCCAATGGAGGAGAAGGTTCTCCGTCTTGGCGTGAACGAGCCTAAGACCGTATACCTTGTATATAAGGCTGCTGAGGACGACGAGATCGATCCAGCTACATTGAAGGCTGCCGAGGAGTCTGACGTTGCTATCGTATTCGTCGGAACAGACGAGAACACTGCAACTGAGGAGGCTGACCGTCTTACTCTCGACCTCCCTGGTAACCAGGTTGAGCTCATCAAGGCTGTTGCTGCTGTAAACAAGCACACAATCGTCGTAATGCAGACTCTCGGATGCGTAGAGGTTGAGGAGTTCAAGGATCTCGAGAACATCCCAGGTATCCTCTGGACAGGTTACAACGGACAGGCACAGGGTTCTGCTATCGCAAAGGTTCTCTTCGGAGACGTTACTCCAGGCGGTAAGCTCAACGCTACATGGTACAAGACCGTAAAGGATCTCCCTGCAATCACAGACTATACCCTCCGCGGTGGAGAAGGCAAGAACGGACGTACACTCTGGTACTTCGACAAGCCGGTATCATATGAGTTCGGTTATGGTATTTCATACACTACATTCGAGTATTCTAACTTCCGTATCAGCCGCACAAGCATCACTCCTGACGACAAGATCACAATCAGCGTCGACGTGAAGAACACAGGTTGCTACGACGGAGACGAGGTAGTTCAGATCTACATGACTACACCTGACAGCCCAGCTTCTGCAGAGCGTCCAATCAAGAGACTCAAGGGCTTCCAGAGAGTTACAATCCCTGTAGGTCAGACTAAGACCGTTAGCATCGACATCGACTGCTCAGACCTTTGGTTCTGGGATATGGAGGCTGACAAGATGACTTACGACAAGGGTAGATATGTATTCGAGGTAGGTTCATCTTCAAAGGACATCAGAGGTACCGTTACAGCTACAATGACAGCTTCTGAGCTCACTCCAGAGCTCAAGACTGTGGTTGCTGACTGCAGAGTATCTGTTCTCAGAGTCGGCGAAGAGGCTCAGATTTCTTACACAGCATGTCTTAACAACGACTCATTCCTCAACGTAAAGGATACACAGGTAAGCTACAGAACAAACAACGCAGCTGTTGTAACTGTAGGCGCTGACGGCAAGCTCAAGGCTGTAGGTCAGGGAGTCGCAACCGTATATGCTGACGTTACATGGAACGGAAAGACTGTAACAAGCTCATTCTCTGTAAAGGTTATGCCTGACCTTTCACTCGCTACTCTCAAGGTGGCTGGAAAGGCTTACAAGACTGGAGCAAACCAGTTCAGCGTTATCCGCAAGGCTTCTGCAAAGGCTCCTGTAGTAACTGCAACAGCTAAGGATCCTGCTCTCAGAGTAGTGATCGAGCAGGCAGCTGCAGTTCCTGGAACAGCTGTAGTAAGCGTAATCGATGACGTGACTGCTGACAAGGCTGTTTACCTCGTGAACTTCGGTCCTAAGGCTGTTTCTGACGAGTTCAAGTCTGCTCCTGCATCTGCATGGACAGTTCTCGGCGAGAACAAGGCAGACTGGAAGGTTGAGTCTGGCGCACTTGCTATCACAACTGCAGCAGGCGACCTCACTCTTGCAAACAACAATGCAGCCAACGTATTCGTTCAGAGCGCTAACACAGACTGGACAATTGACACAAAGCTTACATGCTCTGACACTCCAGGCATGCCGGCTCAGAATGCAGGTATCATCGCTTACCAGGATAACGACAACTTCGTGAAGCTCGTTTACAGCGCACAGATGTTCAGAAGAGGACGTCAGGGCAGCGGCGCTTCAATCCAGCTCACAAGCGAGGAGAACGGTTTCTCAAAGACTACTGTAAACATCAACCCTGAGGGTATCCAGAACAATGTAGTATGGCTCAGACTTCAGAAGAATGGTGATGTTTATACAGCATTCTACTCTGCTGACGGCAAGAAGTTCGTTGAGGCAGGCAAGCTCGAGATCGGTCTGAAGGATATCCAGGCAGGTGTAATCGCTTGCGACGGTGTCATTCCAGCCGCTCTCAATGGTTTTAGAAGAGGCGCAATGCCACAGGCTGATCCTAAGCCTATGACAGCTTCATTCGACTACTTCAGAATCAGCTCTAAGTAATACTGATGAAGCGTTTGCTTATCATAATCATGATTACTCTGATCGGACCGATTGTCCGATCAGAGTATTCTGTTTATGGACAGCCTTATCTTGATGTAGAAGCATTCGAGGACGGATTCGTGGTCCTCGGGGCAGACGGAAGGCTATGTTTCTATGATTCGGAGTCAGAGATGACTTCATCAGAGCAGCCGGAAGGGATAGACAAAGCAAGATTCATGTGCTCCGTAAGTGACGCAATCGTACTTGCAGACAGCACTTCCCTCTCCTGCCTTCTTGACGGAGAATGGATCCAGATGCAGACTCCTGAAGGAATACGCATATGCGGGATAGAGGCTTTTTATGGAGGAGTCGCTGCCTTGGCTGAAGACGGAAAATTCCTGTTCTGGGGCAGCCCTTTCGATAAGGCACAGCTCGTCGCAACCGGAGCAAAAGGACGATTCGTCGACATGGACTCATATGGCGAGAAGTGCTACGCCGTCACAGATCTCTCGGAAATCGTATCCATAGATCTTGGCCTCCGCACACGCATCTTTGACTTTAACGCTTATTATTCAGATTATTACGGGGACATCGATATCGTCTCCATCGCTGCCGGAGCAACCTCCGTATGCATAGCAGCTACCCGCAACGGCGAAAGCCCTGCGGCATTCATTTCCACAAACGGAAACGTCTGGAGCGAAAGGACCTTCGACTATATGGAAGGAGGAAGCCAGAAGCTCATGGACAAAAAAACAATAACAGCCGCATACAGAGAGTATGACGACTGTTATGTAATGTTATGTGAGGACGGAGTGATCTTCCACCTCCCTGCCTGCTCTCACTGCAACTACCCTATATTCAGCAACCGCGGACGGCTCTCGTCCATCGCCTTCAACGGCAAGTCTTTCATGGCAGTAGGAGAGACTATCTACTAGAATTTCACAAGTATCCTGAACACCTTTCCCGGAGCCTCAGCCCAACGGTCCATCGCGTCCTGAGCATCCTCAGGGCTCACCGTCATGCTTACAAGTCTGTCGACCGGGCACTCCCCTTTCTGCATATACTTGATCACAGCACGGAAGTCTTCCGGCATGGCATTGCGCGAACCTCTGATATCCAGTTCTTTCTGCACGAAATACTTGGTCTGGAATGACACTTCCGTATTTGCATAGCCGATACATACAACCCTACCGGTAAACGCAACTTCGTCCACCGCCATCCTGTATGTATGAGGATTACCTACAGCCTCGATGACCACATCAGGGCCCGTACCGGCAGTGATTTCCTGAAGCCTTGCATGGACATCTTCGGTCATAGTGTTGATCGTATGTGCAGCACCCATCTGACGTGCAAGGGCAAGCTTTTCATCATCGATATCGGCTGCAATCACAGTCGCTCCACGAAGCACGGAACGCACGACGGCCCCGAGTCCTACCATTCCACAACCTATCACCATCACAGTATCAATGTCGCATACTGCTCCTCTTGCAGCGGCATGGAAGCCAACGCTCATTGGCTCTACAAGGGCACATGTACGGGCATCCAGGCCTTCCGCAGGGATTATCTTTGTCCATGGAAGCGCCATCATCTCCCTCATGGCGCCGTTTCTCTGCACTCCGAGGGTCTCATTGAACTGGCAGGCATTAGCCCTTCCGTTACGGCAGGACGGACATTTACCGCATGCCGTGTATGGATTGACAGTCACTGTCATACCTGGTCTTATGATATCTGGAACGGCGTCCCCGACTTTCTCGACAACAGCTCCGATCTCATGTCCCGGAATCACCGGAAGCTTCACCATCGGATTGCGGCCGAGGTATGTATTAAGGTCAGATCCGCAGAATCCGACATATTCCAGCCGGACAAGTACCTCGTCCGGCGACAGTACCGGCTCATCCATCTGGACGAGCCCCATCTGTCTTTCACCATTGATGTTTATAGCGTTCATGTTATTTCACTTTATATCCCTTCCATCCGTAATATGCGCAGAAAATGAAGCATATCAGAGGGACAATATAGGCAATCTGATAAATCTGAGGATTATGATGCATGATGAATGCAGTGAGCTGAGGCAGGCAGGCATTTCCGACGATAGCCATTACAAGGAATGCCGAGCCGCTCTTTGTCTGTTCGCCAAGACCTGTAAGGGCCAGAGAGAACTGTGTCGGATACATTATGGACATGAAGAATGAGACTCCGAGCATAGCATAAAGTCCGACCATGCCGCCGAAAGTCATGATCATACCACAAAGAATTATATTGACCACGGCATATGCAGTCAGCATGTTCTGCGGCTTGAACTTGATCATCAAGGCTGTGCCGATCCATCTTCCGAGAAGGAAGGCAAGCATGTAAAGGCCGAAGAAAGTCGTCGCCGTGCTTTCCGGGAGTCCGGCATAATTGCAGCAATACACGAGGAAAAGGCTGTTCACGGCTGTCTGGCCACCATTATAGAAGAACTGAGCGATCACACCCCAACGCAGATGGGATTTTTTCAGCACGCTGAAGTCTATAAGCTTCGAGTCCTCGCCCTTCTCCTCTTCTTCCTTGATCTTAGGAAGCTTGACGAAGATGAAAGCCACTGCGATGATGATGAGCACGGCCGCAAGGATGAGGTACGGAAGCTTCATCGCGTCGGTCTCCATCTGGATATATCCTTCCCATCCGCCTTCGAATCCGGCAGGAAGGGTCTCACGGGTATAGGTGTTTCCGCTGAGCACCAGCTTGCTGAGGAACATCGCCGCTACAAAGGCTCCAAGGCCGTTGAACGACTGTGCGAGGTTGAGTCGTCGCGGAGCCGATGACTCATCTCCCAAAGCTGCTACATACGGGTTGGCAGCAGTCTCAAGGAAGCACATTCCGGCAGCTATGATGAAGAATATGCACAGGTATGCCCAATATTCCTTTATGATCGCTGCAGGAAAGAAAAGAAGTCCTCCCAGAGCTGCGAGAAGAAGACCGAAGACGATGCCGGACTTGTAGCTGTACCTTTTCATGAACATCGCGATCGGAATCGGGCAGATGAAATAGGCAAGCCAGTAGGCTGTTTCGGTAAATGATGCCTCAAACGCATTGAGTTCGCAGGTCTTCATGAGCTGGCGGATCATGGTAGGCAGCAGGTTGCTGCTGATCGCCCAAAGGAAGAACAGGCAGAAGACCAGAATAAGCGGTATAAGTTGTTTACGTTTCATTATTCAGACATGTTTTTGATGTAAGGAAGATCCACGAGATTGTCGAGTCCATAGAAGCGGATGGCATTTTCGCAAAGGAACATTGATTTTTCCTCTTCAGAAAGCTCATCGCTCTTCAGTATGAAATCATATGACATCCTGTATGTGATAGCTGTAATTGTGCGAGGATAGTCGCTGCCCCACATGAGCTTTTCCATTCCTACCGCATCCGCAGCTTCACGAATGGCTTTCACCGCACCCTTGAAAGGATAGAATTCGCTGTTGTAGAGCCATGTTATACCGCCGGATTCGACATAGACATTCTTATGTCCGGCAAGCTTTATCTGCTCCAGCCAGTTCTCTCGTGTCGGCATTCCGAAATGGCCTATCGCAATGCGAAGATCCGGACACTCCTGGATGACAGTTTCCATCTCCCCTACCTGAGCATCTCCATCTGCAAGGGTTATCGAAAGGAAGACATCCTCCTTTTCCATGAGCTTGAACATCTCTATCATCTCAGGCGAGTCGAGCATGACCCTTCTATCGTCCAGAATGAGACGGTGTCCTGGAATTGCGATACCTTTAAAGCCCTTATCAATCAGAGACTTGGCCTGACTTTCAAACCCTTCGGTAAAATAGTCGCACATTCCGCATGTGATGAAACGGTCAGGATATTTCCTGCTTACTTCAAGGAGATAGTCATTCTGACATCCGTCGATTAGCTCCTGAACCACCACTGCTGCGGAAACCTGGGCGTAATCCATATTGGACAGGAAGACTTCCGCAGAATTGACTCCGTCGATAATGAACGGAGGGATCATCTGCACCTCTTCCCCGAGGAATATGGACCTTCCATTCTTCATTGATCGGATAGGCAGGCCGTTCCATGAGGTATCCTGCTTGAGCCATAAATGGCTATGGGTATCGATTATCTTCATGGCATCAGCTGTTTTTCCATCTTACTCTGAGCTGGTCACCTATGATCTCGCGTACCTTCTGGACCATTTCCATGTCTATCGGCTCATCTACATATGAGATGTTCTTGAGTACATTCTCCGGATTGGCGCTACTGAAAAGCGTAGTCGCGATACGTGGATTTAGGCTTGTAGAGTACTGTACGGCCAGTTTTTCGATCGGATATCCTTGCTCTGTACAGTATGCTGCAGCTCGGGCACATGCTTCCTTCAAAGGCTCCGGAGCAGGATGCCAGTCTGGAGTTCCTCTCTGGGAAAGAAGTCCCATTGAAAGCGGCGAAGCATTGATTATACCGATGCCTCTTTCCTCGAAGAAATCAAGGTAGTCGATCAGAAGATCGTCATTGAGACAATAATGGCAGAAGTTCAGAATTGACTCGATTGTGCCTTCTGGCGTGTTTTCGACAAGCCACTTGAGGTTTTCCGGCTGAAGGTCGGTGATGCCGACATGACTTACCACGCCTTTTTCACGAAGCTCCACGAGAGCTGGAAGAGTTTCTTCGGCTACCTGTCTGAGGTCAGTGAACTCGACATCGTGTACGTTGATAAGGTCAATATGATCAATATTGAGCCTCTCCATGCTTTCATAGACGCTTTCATTAGCACGCTTGGCAGAATAGTCCCATGTATTGACACCATCCTTACCATAGCGGCCGACCTTTGTCGAAAGATAATATTTGTCTCGCGGTATATCCTTCAAGGCCTTTCCAAGCACAGTTTCGGCCTTCAGATGGCCATAATAAGGCGATACATCTATAAAATTGATTCCGTTCTCTACGGCAGTGAAAACGGCCTTTATGGCCTCGTCTTCCTTTATTCCACGGAAAACTCCGCCAAGAGATGATGCACCGAATCCCAGATTGGATACGACCATGCCGGTCTTTCCTATTTCGTTGTAAATCATAGCTGAAGTGTAATATTAGTGGTATCGCAAATATACAAAAAAAGGTGGACGCTTTCGCGCCCACCTTGATATTTATAAGGTTTGGATTACCAACCTGGGTTCTGCTTCATGTTCTCATTAACTGACATCTCAGAGAATGGGAATGGGAAGAGTTCGTGCTTACCCTTCTTGAAACCAAGCTCAGGGTAAAGCTTGATACACCAGTCAGCATCGCTGTAGTCAACATAACCCTCGTGAGTTGCATTGCCCTCATTGATCTTATCCTTGAAGTTAGGGAAGCTCTTACCGTTGTTAAGGAGTTCGTCAGTATCACCCCAACGAACGAGGTCCTGGTAGCGGCAACCCTCGAGCCACATCTCGATCATCTTCTCCTTCTTTACGTTCTCAAGAGTAACGTCAGCTACTGATGACCATACAGTCTTAGACTTAGCACGGTTCTGGATATCCTGAACGAGCTGGAGAGCAAGCTCCTTGTCCTGACCAGTCTGAGTAGCACACTCAGCGAACATGAGGATAACCTCTGGATAACGGAAGATACGTGTGTTTCTCTCGTTGTTAGAGTTCTTGATGTCCTCAGCGTTGATGTTGACCTTCATCATGAACCAACCGCAGTGAGCGTAGATACCGTCAGCGTGATATACACCACGATTCTTATCAGTAGCCTTAGCCTCAGTATAACCCATTACAGGTGCATCACCGTCCTGTGGATATGGCATTTCATAAAGAACCTCATCATAGCTTGCTACCCATGCCTTACGACGTGCTGAATCATAACCGTCGTTCTCAAGGAGTGCCTCGATGAACTTCTCAGATGGGTTGATACCGCCCCATCCGTTGTTGTAAGTGATAGCACCTACACCTGTAGGGATGTATACGCGGCTCTGACGCCAGTTCCACATCCAAGACATGTTAGCCTGTGAGTGCTGAGTATATCCGCTGAGTGAAGCATCGTAAACGAGGTTAAGCTCGAAGATCTTCTCAGGGCTACCGTCACCTCTTACGTGGAAGTTAGCAGCGATGTCGTCGATAAGCTTATAGTTACCAGAGTTGATAACCTCCTTAAGAGCTGCCTGTGCACCAGCATAGTCACCCTTCCAAAGGAGAGCCTTACCCTTGATTGTGTTAGCAAGGTCCTTAGTTGCTCTGTAGACACCGTTCTTATCACCTGAGCCCTGACGGTTGCCAAGGTTAGGGAGAGCCTCGTCGATTGAGTTAACGATGAAGTCGAGAACAGCCTCCTGTGACTCAGCGTTTGTAGGCTTGTCAGTTGCAGCAAGAACGTGGTCCACGATCGGAGGAGTACCCCAACCGATAGCGAGCTGAAGGTAAGAAAGCGAGCGGAGAACCAAAGCCTCAGCTACTGCTCTCTTCTTGATGTCAGTATCTGCCTTATCCTTGAAGTTGTCGATTACAAGGTTAGCAGCATATACAGACTGGAAGAAAGACTTGTAACCAGTCTCGATGAAATTGTTGTTGATAGGATAACGGAATGCATGGATCTCATTCTGACCGATACCGTCAGCCTTGTTCTCACCAGCAGAGTAGATATCATCACCTGGATAGTTCCAGAGAGCATAGATGATATTGTCATTCCACCAGAAAGCCATGTACTGCATTGCAGCGGTCTCGTATGCAGCGATAAGAGCCATTTCGGCATCCTCATCTGTCTGATAGAAGTCCTCTGTTGCAATTACTCCCTTCTGAGGTATATCGAGACGAGACTCGCTACAGCTCAGCAGTGCAAAAGCACCCAAAAAAGCAAGAAATATCTTTTTCATAATTTGTGTCAGATAAAATTAGAATGAAAGGTTAAGACCAAGGATCAACTGCTTTGCAGATGGGTAAGAACCCATGTCAATACCGAGTGATGAAGCAGAACCTGATGATGCAGTCTCTGGGTCAAGACCTGGATACTTTGTGAAGCAGAAGAAGTTCTCAAGAGAAGCATATACTCTGAGGTTGCTTACGCCAACCTTTGAGAGAACCTGCTTAGGAAGAGTGTAACCAAGCTGGATCTGCTTGATCTTGAAGTATGAACCGTCGAAGAGGTTGTAATCTGATGAGAATGTCATCTGATCCCAGTAGTATGTTCCAGGGAACTTAGCGTTGTCACCTGGCTTCTTCCAAGTGTTGTCCCAGTACCAGCTGTATGTGTTACAGTGTGGACGGTCTGTACGCCATGATGAAGGATAGATCTTGTTACCTGCTACACCTGTTCCGAAGATAACCATGTCAAAGCCCTTGTATGCGAGGTTGATTGTAAGACCGAATGTTGCCTTAGGAATACCAAGACCGATCATCTGCATATCGTTGTCTGTATCGATCTGACCGTCGCCGTTGAGGTCCTCGAAGCTTGGCTTACCAGTCTCAGGGTCGATACCTGTACCCTTGTAACCTCTCATGTACCAGATTGGGTAACCCTCCTCGAATACAGTTGAGAATACTGCACCCTGAGGCATTGTACCTGACATACGTGAGATAGTAGGATCAAGGTAAGTAACCTTATTCTTGAGTGTTGAAGCGTTAGCTGAGATTGAGTAATTGAAGTCACCTACCTGCTCCTTCCATGTGAGCTCGAACTCAAGACCGCTGTTCTCTACTGAACCTGCGTTGATTGTTGTAGAAGATACACCAAGTGTTGCAGATGGAGTAATAGGAACGAGGAGGTCGTTTGTAGTCTTCTTGTAGTAGTCAGCTGCGAAAACGAGCTTGCCGTTGAAGAAGTGTGCGTCAACTCCGAGGTCGATCTGGTCTGAAGTCTCCCAAGTAAGATCTGGGTTAGGAAGGCCTGCTGGCTTTGAACCGAGGGTAACCTCTGGTGACTCAGTGTCAAGCTGATACCATGAACCACCGTAGTTGATTGAAGTTGCGTATGCGTAGTTGTTCAATACGTTTACGTTACCGTTACGTCCCCAAGATGCGCGGAGCTTCAAGAATGAAACGATGTCGCGGCTTACATTATCCTTGAAGAAACCTTCGTTGCTGATTGTCCAACCTGCTGAGAATGATGGGAAGTAACCCCAACGGTTCTTTGCAGAAAGCTTTGAAGAGTCGAATGCGTCAGCACGGAAGTTAGCCTGGAGGCTATATCTGTTGTCATACGAGTAAGTAAGACGACCGAAGTAAGCGATGCTTGTAGAAAGACCAGGAGCATTAGAAATGTTCTTCGATACGCTTGTACCTGTGAGGAGGTAACTCATATAGCGGAAGTTCTCAGCATAGTTCCTGAGGATGTCCTCACCTGTAGCAGATGTGCTGATATTGTCTGTATGACGCTCGATATATGACATACCGGCCATCACACCAAGATTGTGCTTCTTCGCGAAAGTCTTGTTGTAGTTTGCGAAGTTCTCCCACTGATAGTAGTAACCAGTATTGTTGTTTGCAGAAAGTCTGTAAGTCTCAGCCTTAAGGAATGAAGATGCATAGTAAGGAGCTGAGTAGCTGTGAGAGTTGCTCTGGTTGATTCTATAACCAAAACGTGAAGTAATGGTAAGACCCTTGAGCGGAGTAAGGTTAGCAGCGAGTGTACCACGGATGTTGAGACCCTCGTTTGTATCGTCAGAAGCATCTCTTCTGATGAATGGGTTACCTCCCTGTGTCTCACCGAGACGGCTGAGTGACCAGTAAAGACCAGTCTCAGGGTCAGTAAGGACTCTTCTACCGTCTGCAATAGCATTCTTCATTTCCTGAGTAAGTCCGTCGTAGTCTACGCGAGCTGGCTCAAGTGGAGTAGAAGTGATGGCAGCAAGCATTGCTGAACCGTTGTCAGAGTGCTGTGACACGCTCTTTGTGCTCCACTTCTCGATTGAAGTATTGGTTGTGATCTGGAGCCAAGGCTTGATCTTATAGTCAGCATTCATCTGAGCTGAAAGACGCTTGTAAAGGTCCTTGTCGCCTGCGAAGATACCATTATTATTTACGCTGTTGATAGAAACGAAGATATTTCCTCTGTCATTACCTGCCTGGAAACCTACTGTGTGGCGTGAGTTCCATGTAGGCTCGAATACCTCATCACTCCAGTTTACATCTGGTCCGATCCACTTACCGTCCTTGTAAACTGTGTTGCTTGGAGTATTGAGAGACATGAGTGAGTTCTCGTTGAGCCATCCGTAATCCATACCGAATGCGATGTACTCCTCAGCGTTCATGATGTCGAGCTTGCGGGCAAGTGAAGAGAGAGAGAACTGAGTGTTGTAGAATACTCGGCCTGTACCCTTCTGAGCTGCACCTGACTTAGTTGTGATGAGAACGACACCGTTACCTGCCTGAGCACCGTAGATAGCTGCAGAAGCCGCATCCTTAAGAACCTCCATTGAAGCGATCATTTCTGGATCGAGGTACTGGATGTTGTCTACCTGAAGACCGTCAACGATGAGGAGAGGTCCAATGTTACCAGAGTTCGAAGAATAACCACGTACGCGGATCTCAGAACCTGAACCAGGAGCACCTGAAGCACTGATGATCTGTACACCGGCTGCCTTACCCATGAGGGCGTTAGCTGCGTCTGATGTAGAGCGGTTTGCGAATTCCTCTTCACGTACTGATGCAACGGCACCAGTCACGTCACTCTTCTTCTGAACACCGTAACCCACAACGACTGTCTCCTCGAGGAACTGGCTGTCAGCCTCAAGAATTACATTGAATACAGTCTGGCTTCCTACAGGGATAACCTGTGTAGAGTAACCGATGCATGAAACTGTAATGTTTGCGTTTGCTGGAACATTAAGAGAAAACTTACCGTCCAGATCTGTCATGGCTCCGATGGAAGTATTGCCTGCCACAAATACAGAAGCGCCGATTACAGGCTCTCCTGCTGTGTCAACAACTGTACCACTGATAGCCTTGTTCTGCGCACCTGCTGTCAGAACAGTCATGGCAAAAATCGCTACGATAGCTGCCAATTTCGAACTTAGTAGTTTAAGCATGTTAATTTGTGTTAATAATTATGGGTCAAATTAAGCAGCCCAAAGTAAAGGGCTGAACTTTCAATAAGCTAAAGTATACATTTTTTTTCAATCAGCACATATATTACAGACAATTTGTATCATTTTTTATAAAAATACTTGCGTTTTTAATAGAAATCGGCAAAAACAACAACATTTTCACTTAAACTTCGGGGCCGTAAATTTGTCTAATGACTATTAATCCAAAAATTACAAGACATGAAGAAACTTTTAATCATTACTGCTCTGATGGCGTTCTGCATCGGAGCAAACGCACAGGAAAAACTCTATGAAGTAAAGTCCGGCAAGGTTACAATGGAAATGGACATGATGGGTCAGGTCATGGTTCAGGAGATCTATTTCGACGACTATGGCGCAAAGCAGGCGACTGTCATGAACATGCAGGGCCAGAAGATGAGACAGATCAGCAAAGACGGCAGCACTCTCATGATCAATGACGCAGACAAGACAGCTATGAAGATGCCTGCAATGGGCATGATGGGTGGCGAGCAGCGCATCAACTTCAGCAATCTTGACGAGAAGACAATCAAGAAGAACAGAATCCAGGAAGCTGGAGAGGAGACTGTAGCAGGCAAGACTTGCAAGGTATATAAGTATAAGGTAATGATGATGGGCCAGCCTATCTCTGCTACCGCTTGCGTCTACAAGGGCATCGTTCTCAAGAGCACAACAAGCACAGACTTCGGCGACATGACTCAGAAAGCAACAAAGATCGAGGAGAACATCGCTGTCGAGGCTTCAATGTTCACAGTTCCTGAAGGCGTGAAGATTCAGGAGATGGACATGAGCATGATGGGAGGCTTCTAAGCCTTGTTACATAACGCATAAAGGCAGTGACCGTACAGCGCGGTTCACTGCCTTTTTTTTATATATAGGTATAGTTGGAACAAAAAAACAAAAAAGTGATACAAAAATATTAGTTTAGAAGCGAGGCTTTTGTTATTTTTGTAAAATGTTATAAAACCACATAATTCATGAAAAGAATCCTTCTTATCGCCATCATGGCCTTGGCAGCGTTCTCAGCCGCAAACGCACAGTCGTCAGACAACGGAGACGGCACATTTACAAATCCTGTGATCTGGGCTGACTGCCCTGACCCTGACGTCATCAGAGTCGGCGAGGATTATTATTTTGTCAGCACAACAATGCATCTGATGCCGGGAGCTCCTATCATGCATTCGAAGGATCTCGTGAACTGGGAGATAATCAGCTATATCTATGACCGTTTCGAGGAGACTCCTCGATACAGCCTTGAAGAAGGAACTGTATACGGCAGAGGCCAGTGGGCAACATCCCTCCGTTACCACAACGGAAAGTTCTATGCTTACTTCACACCTAACGACCAGCCTGCCAAAGGTTATGTCTATACCACAGAGGATCCTAGAGGAAAGTGGGAGCGCCACGCGGTAATCCCTCATTTCCATGACGCTTCCCTCTTCTTCGACGAAGACGGCAAGGTATACATGGTATATGGAACAGGTCAGATAAGGGAGCTCAAGCCAGACCTCACAGGAGTGCAGGAAGGCGGTCTCGACGCAAAGCTTTTCGAAAGAGACAAGGAAGAGAATTCGCTGCTTGAAGGAAGCCGTATGCTGAAGAAGGACGGAAAGTACTACCTTCTCATGATTTCATGGCCTAGAGGCGGCATCCGCAGAGAGGTATGCTACCGTGCAGACCAGATCGAAGGACCATATGAGAAGAAGGTGATTCTCGAGACAACATTCGGAGGTCTCGGTGACGGCGTCGCTCAGGGAACAATCTTCGATGACCCTCAGGGCAACTGGTACGGATTCATATTCCAGGATAGAGGCGGCGTGGGACGTATTCCTATGCTCATGCCATGTACATGGATCGACGGATGGCCTATGCTCGGCGACAAGGACGGCAAGGTGCCTGTAGTAATGCAGAAGCCGGTTCAGGGTCAGGAGCGCAAGGCTCTTACCGTAAGCGACGACTTCAGCTCTGACAAGCTCGGTCTGTGCTGGCAGTGGAACCACAACCCTATTGACGAGGCATGGTCTCTGACAGAGCGTCCAGGCTACCTCCGCCTTAAGACAAACAAGGTCGTACCTAGCATCTTCCACGCACGTAACACACTGACACAGAGAATGGAAGGCCCTACATGCCAGGGTACAGTGGCACTCGACCTCAAGCATATGAAGAATGGCGATGTAGCCGGATTCAGCGCCTTCAACAGCGACGCAGCTGTACTTGCAGTAAGCAAGAGAGGTGGAAAGCTTTACCTCACAATGTCCGAGGAGTCTGTAAGCCTTGCAAACGACACAAAGGCAATAACTGGCGTTAAGAAGAATGTAAAGGAGGAAATCCAGATAAAGAAGAACAAGATCTATTTCCGCATCGAGGGAGACTTCCGTCCTGGCGAAACCAAGGACATCGTAAAGTGCTATTACAGCCTCGACAACAAGAAATGGCATAAGATCGGACCTGACTACAGGACAAGATTCGACTGGCAGAGATTCTTCATGGGAACAAAGTTCGCCATCTTCAACTACGCTACCCAGAAAGAAGGTGGATACGTAGACGTAGATTGGTTTGAGTTCAGCAAGTAAACTATAATCCATAAATAATTATGAAAAAGTACAGCTATCTGATCATCGCATGCATCGCATGCCTTCTCTGCTCTTGCACAGCGCAGACAACGACAGAAATCGGAACAGGAAACCCATACCTCCCTCTTTGGGAGCATCTTCCTGACGGTGAACCACGCGTATTCGAGGATCCTGACAACCCAGGTCACTATCGCGCATACATCATCGGTTCACATGACCTCAGATTCGGCAGCTACTGCGGTCCTGACATCCGCATGTGGTCTGCACCGGTAGAAGACCTTACAGCATGGGTTGACGAAGGTCCTATCTTCACATACAACATCGACGACCAGTGGGACGTAATGTACGCTCCTGACCTCGTGGAGGTTAACAAGAGAGACGGCAGCAGAGAGTATTACCTCTATCCGCACAGCCGTGGCTGGGGCCGCGAGGCTTTGGTGGCAAAGAGTGACCGTCCTGACGGTCCGTTCACTGTGATCAACGCTACAGAGGACGGAAGAAGAGCAGTTGAGGGAAGTATCCTCGGCTTCGACCCTTCTATCTTTGTGGAGCAGATCGACGATCCGAATGATCCTGATTATGAAATCGGTTTCCGTGCATATGGTTACTGGGGATTCCAGAGATCATCAGCAGTAGAGCTTGACCAGAACACAATGTACTCTGCAAGACCTGGCGGCGCATACATCCCTTACTTCATCCCTGCAAGCTTCCGCTACGGCGTTGTAAGACAGGTTCCTGGCGTGAAGGAGTATCCTGCACTTTATAAGGATCAGAAGCCTGAGGACTTCAACTTCTTCGAGGCATCTTCAATCCGTAAGGTCGGCAACAAGTACGTGATGATCTTCTCTGGTTACTCAGGCCCTGACTACGGAGTCGGCAGCTCTAACTCTACTCTCCGTTATGCTTATGGTGACAGCCCGCTCGGTCCTTGGAGAAGCGGTGGAGTCCTTGTTGACTCACGCGGAATCGTCCTTAACGAGGATGGTACAGCTCTCATCGAAAGAAATGCAGCTCACAACACTCACGGAAGTATCGAAGAGATCAACGGTCAGTGGTATGCGTTCTACCATCGTCCTCCAAGAGGATTCGGCTTTGCACGTCAGGCAATGGTTGCTCCTATCACTATCCAGTGGGATGAGACTCCTGTAGCTGAGGGCGGTAAGGTTGTTATCCGTGGATACGACCCATATGCAGAAGACGGAATCTGGGATGCAAAGGCATCAAACGGCGACCACTATACAGGTGCTGAGGTTACTTCAGAGGGATTCCAGATCTTCGGTATGGATCCATACAAGTACTATTCAGCAGGTTACGCTTGCTTCCTTTCAGATATCAGAAGCCAGCAGGACAGCTGGGACATCTGGGACAACAGCATGCCGGTATCAGTTTCAGACCAGGATATCGTAGGCTTCAAGTACTTCGGTTTCGGCGGTCTTGCTGAGGCACAGAAGGGTCTCAAGCCATTCGAGGGAACAAAGCCTGGCAACGGTACATCATTCAACGTATTCCTTACTCCTAAGACAGACAAGGCATTCAAGATCAACGTTTGGCTTGATGGTCCATGGGCAAACGAGACTTGGAAGGGTACTAAGATCGGTGAGATCAATGTTCCTGCAGGTTCTGCTGAGGAAGTTACAAGATTCACTATCGACGTAGCTGACTTCGTTGACAACCTCGACAAGAAGCACGCTATCTACCTCGTTGCTGAGGGTGAGGGCGACCTCTGCGACCTCATGGGTATCGGATTCAGCAAGAAGGGTCAGAAGATGGCTTACCCAGCTGCTCCTACAGTGACAATATCAGTTGACGGAAAGGCTCTCGAGATGCCGGCTACACCTGTAAGATCTACAAACGAGAACGGTTACCTCGGAAACGAGAACTATGAAGTGACTTACACTGGTACAGCAGCCAAGGTTACCGCAAAGGCTGACAACAAGGCCGTTAAGATCGAAGTGACTCAGCCAGACGCAAACGGTACAGCTACTGTTAAGTGCGACTACAACGGTGTTGTAAAGGTATACACTGTAAAGCGTGCCGAGTAATTCCACAATCGGAATATGACAAATAACATGATTTCAATATTTGCAGCCGGCCTCCTTTGCGCCGGCTGCGCTTTTACCCAGGACATCGATACTTCAAGACTGGAACTCCCAGCCCTTGAAAGCAGCGATTACATCGTTGAATATGAGGGATATACATCCTCATATGATGTTCTGACAAAGACTCCGGAATGGGTCGCATACGAGCTTACAAAGGACGAGACATATGGCGATGCGATACGTGAAGGCAAATTCTTCCGTCCTGACGACAGAGTACTCATGCCGCAGCCGGATGACTATGACTATCGAGGATCCGGATGGACGCGCGGTCATCTTGCTCCTGCAGCCGACTTCAGGTGGAGCGACGACGCTATGTGGGACACATTCCATTTCACAAACTGCTGCCCTCAGGACAAGGATCTGAACGAGGGAATGTGGAACACTTTGGAAAAGAAGTGCCGCACATGGGCAAGACGATTCGGAAACGTATACATAGTGACCGGACCTATCGTAGGCAAAAACAGATACGGAACTATAGGAGACAGCAACGTAGTTGTACCTGACGCCTTCTTTAAGGCCATCATGGTGAACGACGGAAACCTTTGGCAGACAATAGCTTTCGTGATGAACAACAGCCGTCATAACGACAATATGCAGAATTGTGCGATGTCAGTGGATGAGCTGGAGGAAATGACCGGATTTGACTTCTTTGCGGCATTGGATGACGTTTCTGAGGCAGAAGCCGAAAGAAATTATAAGCTAAGTTTCTGGAAACTATAAGTAATTTTGTCTATATTTGTAGTAGAAACGTTATAAAACAACTTTAACCAAATTAAAATCATTATGAAAAAGATCATTCTTGCAGCAGCTCTCGTGCTCGGTTTTGCAGTAGCTGCATCAGCTCAGCCAAGAGCTCTCGGTGTACGTATCGGAAACGGCGGTGAGATCAGCTACCAGCACAGCATGGGTTCAAACTTCCTTGAGGTAGACGGTGGTCTCGGACTTGGATTTGACGGTGTATTCAATGTTGGCGCAACAGGTATCTATAACTTCATGATTTCTGAGTTCGGAAACGGATTCGGTTTCTATGCAGGTCCAGGAGCCGGTGTAGGCCTTGGAGTTGGTGAAGCAAACTATTTCGCTCTTTCTGCAGCCGGAATGGTAGGTATTGAATACAACTTCAACTTCCCTCTTCAGATTTCGCTTGATTTCAGACAGCACATTGGCATTGGTTTCAATGGTCACGGCATGTGGACTCCTTCAAGCGTAGGACTCGGTATCCGCTACCAGTTCTAATTCTTAGAAGCGAAAGCAGAACGGCGTCCTTTTTGCAGGTCGCCGTTTTTTCGTATATTTGGAGTTGGATAAAATACTTGACAAATATGAACAGAAAGACAATCATCACCTCCCTCCTCCTGTGCTTCTGCGCCATAGCAATGGCACAGCCCAGAGCAGCCGGACTAAGATTCGGCGCCACAGGCATCGAAGCATCCTACCAGCATAGCCTCGACAAGAACACATTCATCCAGGGTGAATTAGGAATGGACTTCGGCTCCAGCGTGGATGCCGGTTGCGGAGTAAAGGCAACGGGCACATACAACATCATATGGGCACGCCCGGCATGGACTGATAAGGGCACATGGGCCATTTATGCAGGTCCCGGTGCAACACTTGGATACACCGGCGACAGCATCATCTACAGAGATGAACTTGCGACATACAAGACCAGGGACCATGGATTCATGTTTGCAGTAGGCGCACAGGCAGGCCTTGAATACAACTTCGAATTCCCGCTTCAGCTTGCAGTAGACCTACGACCGTTCTTCGGCGTACATGTAAGCCAGCAGACCGGCTTCTACAATCGTGGAATGCTCGGCTTTGTTCCGACCATCTCAGCACGATACCGCTTCTAAAAAAATATAGACCTTATGGATTCATAAGGTCTACATTAACAAAGCCGTTTATCTCTTGCATCAGTTCGACCGATGCGAGGGATTTTCTTTTTATTTCTTCCGTAGCGTCTGGAGCAGCAGCTGCAGCCCTGTACAGGTTGATGGCTTCGCCGAACTGGCAATTTCGCCTCAGCTCCTCGGCCTTTTCCAATAATGCCTTTGCTGTATCCGCACTCATAACAACGATTATATTGTTCATTAAAAGATTCTTCGCTTCGCTCAGAATGACATTCTCACGACCCACACCTCACTTCATCTTCACCTCAGCGTCAACGAAGGGTCTGGTTCCAGAAATGTTAAATGGTGATATTGTTAACAATATCACCATTTATACTCTTATAAAGGACTAAACCAGTCCTGAGAATCCCATGAAAGCCATCGCAAGGATACCTGCAGTTACAAGGGCGATAGGAATACCCTTGAACTCCTTAGGCACATCGTTGAGAGCAAGCTGCTCACGAAGACCTGCAAAGAGTACCATTGCAAGACCGAATCCGAGCGATGTAGCGAATGCATATACAGTAGCCTCACCGAGGTTCATCATGCCGTCTGCAGCAGCTGCGAACGGAGATGTCTTCTGAACCACTGTCAAAGCAACACCGAGAACGGCACAGTTTGTAGTGATGAGCGGAAGGAAGATACCGAGAGAAGCATAGAGCGCAGGGCTGATCTTCTTAAGCACGATCTCGACCATCTGCACAAGGGCAGCGATCACGAGAATGAACGAAATGGTCTGAAGGAACTCAAGTCCGAAGCTTACAAGGAGTGAGTTCAGGAGATATGTCACAACTGTTGCAAGCGTGATCACGAAGCATACCGCCATTGACATACCGGTAGCTGTACTGAGCTTGTTGGATACGCCGAGGAAAGGACATATACCAAGGAACTGTGACAACAGGATATTGTTTACGAATATCGCTGAAATGATGATAAGTATATATTCCATAATTACTCAGCCTTTTTAGTTGTTAACTTTCTGAAGATCACGATAAGATATCCAAGAGCAAGGAAGGCACCCGGAGCGAGCACGAATGCAAGGATACCGTCGCCCTGGATGAACTTGAAACCGAATGCGGAACCGCTTCCGAGGATCTCACGCACGAGTCCGAGAACTGTAAGAGAGAGTGTGAAACCGAGTCCGATGCCGATACCGTCAAGTGCCGAGTCACCTACGCTGTTCTTGTTTGCAAATGCCTCTGCACGACCGAGTACGATACAGTTCACCACGATGAGCGGGATGAAAAGACCGAGGGTCTCATAGATATCCGGAACATACGCCTGCATGATGAACTGGAGCAAAGTCACAAATGTCGCGATCACAACGATGTACGACGGAATGCGGACCTTGTCTGGAATGTATGCTGCGATAGCCGAAATCACGATGTTCGAGAGAATGAGGACGAACGTAGTGGCAAGTCCCATGCTCATACCGTTGATGGCCGAAGTGGTGGTAGCCAGCGTCGGACACATACCCAGAAGAAGGACGAACGTAGGATTCTCCTTGACCAGGCCTTTAGTTATAAGTTGAAATTTTCCCATTTTCTGTTCCTCCATCAGTTAGTTCCCTCTACTTCGCTCGGGGTTACATCCAAAGGCATAGGGGTCTGAGCGATGGCCTGGAAGACCTTCACTGCAAGAGCCACACCGTCAGTATATGCACGGGAAGTGATGGTTGATGCGGTGATGGCATCGACATCGCCTCCGTCCTTCTTTACCGCCAGTTTCTTCTGTGCAGGATCGAAACCCTTGAACTGCTCCGAGAACGACGCCTCGACA
This sequence comes from Candidatus Cryptobacteroides sp., assembly GCA_045649795.1. Classification (GTDB taxonomy): domain Bacteria; phylum Bacteroidota; class Bacteroidia; order Bacteroidales; family UBA932; genus Cryptobacteroides. The sequence continues at coordinate 27,257 of JAZRQM010000039.1, forward strand.
CATTTGGCACCAAGACCCGGAGTCTCCGCCTGGGAAAGCACCTTTGTATTCCACACCACACCTGCAGCGTCGAAACCGACCTTTATCGAAATAGGGCCGCCAAAGCCTACAGGGGCCACATTGATGGCACAGCCGACTGTATTTCCGGCCTCGTCGTATGCAAGATTGTAAGCATAGGATGCGCCTTCGAAATCCACTGTCCTTTCCTCTTCTATAGTCACTGCAGCATCAGGAAGGACTTCCTTGATCGCAGCCTCGTTCTTTGAAGCAGCAGCAGCATCGATAGGCTCCGTAGTGAGCGCATAGACTCCTGCAAGAAGAGACGAGCACACGATACAGATGGCGAAAAGGCACACTGTCATGTTCTTGAATGA
>JAZRQM010000040.1:0-2892 GCA_045649795.1 Candidatus Cryptobacteroides sp.
TTGGCTCACAGAACGACATGGCTACGATCCGACTTTGAATCGCCTGCGCAATCTGACACAGGCGATTCAACAAAAAACACTGAAAAACAACAACTTGCTGAACACACAATGAAAAGTTATCTGAGATTCCTGAGCCGGAACAAGCTGTACACCGTCATCATGGCGGTGGGACTGAGTGTGTCGTTGGCTTTTGTGATAATAATGAGCTGCTTTGTGTGGCAGAACATGAATGCGAACAGGATGTATCCGGATCAGGACAGGATGTATGCGATCGGACGGAAAGGGTCACTGCATTCCAATGATCTGATGGCTGGTGTGATGATGGATGCCATTCCAGAAATTGTGTCAGCGACAACTGTGGTAAATTCAGGTACAGAATCGTTTTCAACTATCGATGGTGTCGCTGTAAAAACTCGTTCGATGATGGGTATTGAGAAGAATTTCTTCGAATTCTTCCCTACAAGGTTCATTTATGGAGACGAAAGCGTCATGAACGATGTAGATAATGTGATCGTCACTAAAAGCCTGGCAAATGCGCATGGAGGGAATGATGTCATCGGAAAACGGCTCAATCTGGGAGGGTTTCTTGATCTGACTGTTGCAGCCGTCATAGAGGATTTTGACGACACCATGTTTGCTGATGAACAGATTGTCGTAAACTTGGGACATTCAAAATTTGCCCATCGTCGTGAAGGTATATTGTGGACAGCAGGAAATGGAATACTTTCAGTCATCAAGGTCAATGAAAAGACCGACGAGAACGAACTTCTGAAAAAGATTGATGAAGTATACGGAAAAGACATCTCCGAAAGGGCTCGTAGAGACAGTTATCTCAGTCTTACGCGTCTTGATAAGATCTATACATCTGAGAACAACAGCGGTTATGACGGTCTTAAGAAAGGAAACGCAAGACTACTGACTGCATTCAGCATCATAGTCATGTTCCTTCTGATATCAGCGACTTTCAATTACATCAACCTCAGTACTGCCCTTTCAGGAAAGAGAAACAAGGAATTTGCATCAAGGATGATACTTGGGGAAGATAAGACGAAAGTCTTTAGAAGAAGCATATACGAGTCAATAGGATTCATGACAATATGTATGTGTTTTGCACTCCTCATTGCCTATGCGAGTCTGCCGGTAATCAATCGTATGGTCAACTCTCCGATACCTATCGTGATGAGATTCTCGCATGAATACATCTATATGTACCTGCTCATTATTGGCGTTATAGCTCTGATTTGCGGAATCATACCGGCGCTGATTACTCTCAATTTCAAGCCGATAGAAGTCCTCAAAGGACATTTCAGACATGAAAGCAAGAAGACTTTCAGCAAGATACTCATAATCATTCAGAATGTAATAGCCATTGTCATAATAGCCGTAGCGCTGACAATGGAGTCGCAGATCAAGCATATGATGGATATGCCCCTCAATGCGAATACAGACAGTCTGTTCATATGTACCACATCAAACAATGAATTTGAGAAGACCCTTCAGGAACTTCCTTATGTCGAGACCTTCGGCAGGGCATATGGTCGTCCAGGCGAATCGTATGGAAGTTATGGATTCCCATTAAACAATGACTTTGAAAAGCAGGTAAGATTGGGCATATTTGAGTGTGATGCTACTGCGTTCAATCTCTTTGGCTTCAAGATAGTACGAAATTATGGACTACCTTCCAACGAGGGAGTATGGCTTATGGAAAGTGCAGTCAGGAAACTGGAGATTGATCCGGATAACCCTGTTTTTCCTGAACAGAATTCATGGGTTATCGGTGACGCCAAAATAGCAGGAATCATTGAGGACGTGCCTTGCAACTTCGCCTTGTCGTTAGATGACGAGATGGTAGGAATGGTCACTGTCAGCCCTCAGTATGATAACAATTCACATTTCGTTGCAAAATTATCAGATCCTTCGCCGGAGAACATCAGGGAACTTCACGCACTATGTACAAAGGAAATAGTAGAGATATACGGACCTGAAATTGCGCAGCTTTCAGGATATTGTCCGGATATGAATGCCATGATCTATGATGATATGAGGAAGCAGATTACAATGGTAGAGTTATTCATGGTCATCGCCATTCTTCTATCTGCCCTCGGCCAGGTTGCGATGAGCACATATTATGCGACCGAAAGGGAGAAGGAGATTGGCATACGCAAAGTGTTCGGAGGCACGGTCCGCAGCGAAAGTATCCGCAACATTTTCGAGTACATGATCTACTGCATCATAGCCTGCGTTATAGCAGTCCCGGTATCGGTATGGATTGCTGGACGCTATCTGGAGACATTCGTGTACAAGATGCCTCAGAAGCCATGGATATACGTCCTCGCAGCGGTGTCGGCCTTTGCGATCTCCCTTGCCTCCGTCCTCTGGCAGACCCTCAGGGCCGCCCGTACCAACCCTGCCGAGGCGCTGAAGAAAGAGTGATGCCCGGTCGGAGCCGGGCATGACGGGAAAGAATGTCATCCTGAACGAAGTGAAGGATCTTTGGCCAAAGAATCATCATAAAGATTCTTCGCTGACGCTCAGAATGATAGGAGATCATATCATATTGAACATCAAAGACTTACGCAAAGTACTTGCAGATCAAAGGATAGCAAGCACAATTGGGAAAACATTGAAATACAAGGGTTTACACCCCTCCATAAAAACACAAAAATGAAAAGTTATTTAAGATTCCTGGGAAGAAACAAGCTGTACACCGCGATTGAGGTCGTGGGGCTGAGTCTTGCGTTGGCGTTTTTGATCGTTCTTGGTTCGATACTTATCGAGAAGAGTCAGGTCAATGACGATATAAAGTACGCAGATGAAATTTATTCATTAGCCACTACGGGAGAGTATGCCTCGATAGGTCATTACGGAAGTGTAGGGTCATTCCTCGATCAG
>JAZRQM010000041.1:0-50337 GCA_045649795.1 Candidatus Cryptobacteroides sp.
GTTAAGTATATACGCTACTACAATAATGATAGAATCAAACTGAGGCTAAATGGAAAAAGCCCGGTGCAATACCGAGCTTTATTCCAATCTAAGAGCGCCTCTTAATAATGTTAAACCGTCCAACTTTTGGGGGTCACATCACAAGGGTCGGCTTCTTTATTAATTATTTAGCGAAATTGACAGTATTAAAACATTCGCCTTCATATCACTCCATTTTTGAAAATCCATGAATCATCTTCCTGTCATAGTTGAAATATTGCGTTGAGTATTCACCCTGTGTCAGGCTATAACGTCATAAATAAAGATTCGAATTTATGGTTCCATTACAACACCTTCGAACAGAATAGTTCCAGAAGTTTCTTCGCCGATGACGAATGCGAACGGATGATCCGCATAGAAATAAACCTCATCTACAGGTTTGGCACCAGCATCTCCCAACAACCATTCGACTGTTACTGATCCGGCCTCCGTACCCCATTCCGATACGGAAATATGGGATTTCTGAAAGATTCTGCTGACACTAAAATTGGTTTCTTCATCCTTGAACATTCCGCAAAACGCCGCCTTAGAAGGCGAAAATGCACATTCAACCCCGAGATTATCAAGAGCATCATTAAGGTCGATTCTATTCTCAACTTCAAATTTCGGAAGTTTCACATGCACCCTAGCACCCTGCTTCAAACTACCGAGAACATCACTCCACGCAGTAGTCTGAAGAGTTCCAATCAATCCTTCAATATCGTTTTCGTCAGGCAGAAGAACATACATATTGAATTTACCGTCAGCATAAGGTAATACAAGTACTTTAAACCCATCCATCTCGGCATACTCGTGAAATCCGATGTTGTTCATCATATCAACCTTAATGCTCTTGCCGTTGCTACGCAGGAAACTCTCAGACGCAGTATCTTCTTCTATGAACATCGGACCGAACCCATTGTCTGCCCATTTTGCCTTGAAATAAAGGGCATTCATGATATATGCAGGAGCATCTACCGATATATCAGAAGGATTGAGAACCTTATCAATAAAGCCGTTGGTACTTCTTCTAGCCCAGTCGTTGATTCGCGCAGCAATCTGTCTCGAATCAGAAAAATCCATATTGTCGACAGCAGCATAATAATTATCTTCAACCGTTTTCTTGAAAGCAGGAAGAAGTTCATACCTGTCGTTCACTAGAAGAGCGTCTGTAACTTTCAGTGTAATGTCAAGATCCACTGCCGGCAACTGCTCTAAAAGGGTCCTGCAGTATTCGTTCAAAGCATCGATACCATCATCACCATATCTAAGGAAATCCAAAATTTCTTCAAGAGTCTCACCTTCTGCACCATTGGCAAGCATAGCCATAGCATATTGAAGGCTGAGTGGAGAGCATATCAGATTCTCATCATCAAACAATTCCCCAAGAAGCCTAAACGCCATATCATTGCCAGCAGATACATAACATGACTGCGTAGCATTCAATAAAACCTTTGCTATCGGCTCAGTCGGAGTCGGTGAAGAAATAACAATCGGTTCATTAACCTTGACAGCATCAAGGTCAGAGCAGGAGTAGAAACATATAAATGCCGAAAATAATAATATAAAGCGCTTCATAATTTATTGCATATTAGAAAATCCATATATCAACTCTCTTCTATAATTGTATGCTCGATTCTCACCATTGACGACAATAGTCCAATCCCCTGTCAAAGTATACAAATTATCGTTGAGATATTCGTTTGCATATCCCCAATTCATCCTTATCTGCTGTATAACTGGCGAGGAATATTCAAACTCTCCACTTTCGGCAGATGCAAGCACCAGAGGGGTACGCTTGTCGGAAGAAATCACCTCCCAGCCTTCATTGTATCTGATTACATACATCGAGATTTCACCGGACTCGAATGGATAGGCTCGACTGATTTCAGCTCTATGACCTTGCCCTTGCTTAAAGATTCAAGGATCCTGAAGTCGACATACTTATCGACGTCAGCCATGTCAACAAAATAAGGATTTTCATTTTCAGACACAGGCAACGAAGTCACCTCAATGACATAGCTGGTTTCAAGAGGAGAAAACCCAGTTCCCACTTCCACTTTGAAACAAGAGGACGCGACCATAATCAGTGAGACGGTCGCAAAAGCAAAACGTTTCATAGTTCTTTGTGTTATATGTTAGTTTAAAAGCAGTCCGCACATGCCATACACACAAGGTCAGGTTAAGAGGTTTGCAATTTTAACTAAAAACTTTCAAAAATGCAAATGATTGATAACTAAACATTCATCCGTCTGTAACCTGGATCACAGACGGCTGAATGTTAATAAGATTCCCAATCAAGTCGGGAAAGATTACTCTTCCATGAGCTTCTTGTTCTCCTCGTACTCAGAGTATGTACCCTCGAAGAAGTAAACCTGCGAATCGCCCTCGAATGCGAGGATATGAGTAGCGATACGGTCAAGGAACCAACGGTCAGCGAGATGGACTTCATCCATCAGATGGTAAAAGACATCTCCTACAATAACGCAAACAATTACTTCCAGTTCTGATCATAATAAGGCGACCCCAATGGGATCAGCTTATATATTTATTACTTAATGAAATTGACAGTACATGAGCCTTTGAGGAGACGGCGGCCTTCAGGCTTGAGAGTCGGATGAAGCTCGTACATCTCAGGAGAATAATCCTCATAATATTCAACATCCACCGGAATCTCAACTGTGAAGGTCACCGTATCAAATTCCTCAGGTGGAATTTCTGCAAAAGTAACCGTAGCTACACAAGGATTAGATAAGGCGATACGGTTGCTTGTCAGTTCTCGGAACGTCTCCGGATGTTTGTCATCCCAGCCGTACAGTATGTGAAATTCAGGATATGTCACTATCAGTTGATTACCGTTACTAAACCTAGGCAGAATAAACATGTCGGCCAGATCTTCACCTGGCTCCCTTCCCCAAAGTACTCTGTCAGCATAAATTTTGGCACCCTCAGCAATACCAGCATAGACAAAATCGTGAGTAGTGAGATGCGCACACGTCGAATCCTTACATTCACTGGCGACGCCATTTTCGTACAATGAAAGTCCCCACTCTTGAAAGGCTTTATGTTCTTCAGAGCCCCAAACATAAGAAGGTTCCCACGCCTTCGCATCAAAAGTGACGAAAATATCTAACACAAAATCGTCTTTAGGCGGCTTAAAACCAGTATAATACACAGTTTCCGGACCAACATGCAAAGGAAATACCCGAATATTAAGTTGATCAGTCAGTTTTTCTGCTGTTCTAAGCCCCCAACCCCAAAATGCTTTTCCTTGATTTTCGTCATTATCAGTTTTTGTACACCCCACTAAAACTGGAAGACAAACAGTTAAAATCAATACAATCCTTTTCATAGCTATTTCATTATTATATTATTGGAATTTACCTGACTATGACAATCGGATTAGAGCATTTTTTGCCGTTAAGTTCAAACCTTTCCTTTGCTTCACGCTTTATTCCTATTAATCTACACTTATAGCTGACTTTGCTTATATTGCCATCGGGCCATCTGATTGTCATTACTTCTGTATCATTATCCTTCCTTTCAAATTCGCCAAATGCTATAAAATAGCAATCAGCCCATTTTACAACTCTAGCGCCATCGTACATAGGAAATACGGTTTTAGTGATAGGAGAAATATCGTCTTCATCCATTACTTCGCTTTTATTTCTAAATGACATCTCCGTTCCAATCAGCCAAGTGTTATCGTTTGCTGGATCAAGCAAATCATTTCCTTGCGAATCCTGCACTTGAATCATAAATGTAAAAGGATACCATTCAATAATCATGTCAGGTTTCTCGCATCCATTCATGCAAATGACTGCAATTAGAATTATCAGTACTCGTTTCATAATTCATTGTTGTTTGAGTATATAACGCAATGGGCTTACGAATACTTCCAGGACTATCGATATATTTTAGAAATTGAATCTCAGACCGCCTCGAGCTGTTATGACAAATGGTTCATCAGAACGGAATGTCTCAATGGAACCTTTGTTGAGAGCATAAGACACTTCAGGCTCGATGTAAAGTCCTACCATAGGCACGATGTTGACCTGCAGACCCATTGTTCCATTCAAGCCGAAGAGGACCTCCTTCTCATTGAGCCTTTCATTTCCAGCTATCGCATATACACACTTATCCGCTTGCAATCCTGCTCCAAGGTAGAGGTTAAAATGCTTCTTATTTACAGCCATCCAGTCAAGCCTGACAGGTATTCCTAAATAGTGCGCATATTGCCAGTCCTTATGGAGGTCATTAGTATCATATGAAAATCTGCTTCTGAGGGAAGAGTATCTGGTATAGCTCAGACCTGTATTGATCGCAAGACGGTCTGTCAAGAAGATTCTTGCAGATAGACCGAATGATATTGGCAATTCATGCCTGAATGAATCCGAGTAACCCGTTCTCACTCTCTTCATCGCCATACTTGGCCGCGATGCGCCATGTCTTGTTGAGTCTCGCTGATTTTCATCCGTATTTGGCGGTGCCGCCCCTTCACCATACTTCCTAAAAAGCAATGGCCCCGCAGAGGCAGAACCGGATATTCCTATCGACATAGGAAGTCTCTTGCGACTCGGCTCATCCTCCGGGAAGTCATCAAAGTCTAATGTACCGGTTGGCTGTGCATAATCATCTTCATTTGTCATATCCTCGTTTGAAGTAGATGCATCCGCAAAAATCTCATCCTTCAAAGAAGCGGTATCTCGAATAGCATCTGTTTCATTTTCAGCAACGAGCACAGAAAACTTATTTTGCACACAAGGGGCGACATTAAGAACTGTATCTATTGGAGATTCCACATGACTTGAGTCAACAGGAACGGTCTCCTCTGTTGGAGGTAAGTTCTCAGTAACAAGATCATTTTCAACAACTATACTTTCTGGACGGGCAAACAGAAGCACAAGAGCGATGGCAGCAGCAACCGACGTGACGCCACCGGCCCACGCGAACGCAGCAGCCTTCTTTCTCCTCTGAGCGGCTGCATATTTCTGCTGAAGGGCGCTCCAGTCATCAGCAGGAAGGGGCTCCTCGATGTTCTCGAGCTCCTCACCAATGATATCTGTCCAGTCTTCCATCATAATCCGTTTTTCTTTATATAATCCCTGACATTTTCCGCTAACTGAGCCCGGGCCTTGAATAGCAGCGAGGATGATGTCTTCTCCTTTATATCAAGCATTTCTGCTATATCCTTATGCGAATAACCTTCGACGCAATAGAGATTGAATATCACTCTTTTGGTTTCCGGAAGTTCCCCAACCATACGCATGAGTTCCTGCTTGGGAACCTTTGCGACCTCTTCATTCGCCGGTTCGGGTATCTTTTCCTGAGTTGGTTCCAATGGTTGAAAATCCATTCGCTTGGATTTGCGCAAGTATTCAATCACCATATTCACCGTAACCCTTCCGCACCAGGACTTCAAAGATCCTATCGGCTTGTACTTCCCAACTGTGTCAAAGATCTTGATCATAGCATCGTGCATCAGGTCTCGGGCCAGTTCTCTGTCGCCGACATATCTGATGCAGAGCGCAAAGAGGAAGGCTGCATACTTTGTATACAGCTCATGTCTGGCCTTTTCGTCCCCATTGGAGCACAGCTTAGCCAGTTCAATGTCCTCTATATTGATGATCTTTGCCAATTGGTTTTCTGACTATATAACGACAGTCTTAAAAAAATACTTCCGCGAATATACAGAAAGAGGCTGACTAAAAATTTAGTCGCCTAGTAAGTTCATCAAGTCTGCAACTAAAAAAACAAAAACGTAAACAATTGATAACTAAACATTCAGCCGTCTGCAACCTGGATCACAGACGGCTGAATGTTTATGATATCCTTAAACGGACCTGGAATGAGAAGTATTACTCTTCCATGAGCTTCTTGTACTTGAAGCGCTTAGGTTCCTCGTTGCCGAGACGGCGCTTCTTGTTCTCCTCATACTCAGAGTATGTACCCTCGAAGAAGTAAACCTGCGAATCGCCCTCAAATGCGAGGATATGAGTTGCGATACGGTCAAGGAACCAACGGTCGTGCGAAATCACGACTGCACATCCTGCAAAGTTCTCAAGACCTTCCTCGAGAGCACGGATAGTGTTTACGTCCACGTCATTGGTAGGCTCGTCGAGAAGAAGAACGTTACCCTCGTCCTTGAGTGTCAAGGCAAGGTGGAGACGGTTTCTCTCACCACCTGAAAGAATGCCGCAGAGCTTCTCCTGATCTGCACCCGAGAAGTTGAAACGAGACACGTATGCTCTTGCATTCACCTCTCTCTTTCCGAGCTTCACAAACTCAGAGTTCTCAGCGATTGTCTCATATACTGTCTTTTCAGGATCGATGCTTCTATGCTGCTGGTCGACATATGCAAGCTTTACTGTCTCGCCGACTGTGATCTCACCTGTATCAGGAGTATCAAGTCCCATGATAAGGCGGAAAAGGGTTGTCTTACCGGCACCGTTAGGACCGATAACGCCTACGATACCTGCTGGCGGAAGCACGAAGTTGAGGTTTTCGTAAAGGAGCTTGTCGCCATATCCCTTCGACACATTCTTGAACTCGATGACCTTGTTACCGAGTCTCGGACCGTTAGGGATGAAGATCTCGAGAGCTGCCTCCTTCTCACGTCCGTCATCTGCAGCGAGCTTCTCGTATGCACCGAGACGTGCCTTTGACTTCGCGTGACGTGCCTTAGGAGCCATGCGTACCCACTCGAGCTCTCTCTCGAGGGCCTTGCGACGCTTGCTCTCCTGCTTCTCCTCCTGAGCAAGGCGTGTGCTCTTCTGGTCAAGCCATGAAGAGTAGTTACCCTTCCATGGAATACCCTCGCCCCTGTCGAGCTCAAGGGTCCATCCAGCCACATTGTCAAGGAAGTAACGGTCGTGGGTAACAGCGATGACTGTACCCTTGTACTGCTGGAGATGGGCCTCGAGCCACTGGATACTCTCGGTATCGAGGTGGTTGGTAGGCTCGTCGAGAAGAAGTACATCAGGCTGACGGAGAAGAAGACGGCAAAGAGCAACACGACGACGCTCACCGCCAGACAGAGTGCTCACCTTGGCATCTGAAGGAGGACACTGAAGCGCATCCAGAGCTCTTTCGAGCTTCGAATCGATCTCCCATCCTCCGCAGTTCTCGATCTTCTCGGTAAGTTCGCCCTGGCGCTCGATAAGGGCTGCCATCTCCTCGTCTGACATCGGCTCGCAGAACTTGAGGTTCACTTCCTCATATTCCTTGAGGATATCCATAACCTCCTGCACACCCTCCTGAACGACCTCGATCACGGTCTTGTCCGGATCCATCTGAGGTTCCTGCTCAAGATATCCTACAGAATATCCTGGGGCCCATACGACCTCTCCCTGATATCCGGTCTCGATACCTGCGATGATCTTCATCAAAGTAGATTTACCGGAACCGTTAAGACCGACAATACCGATCTTAGCTCCATAGAAGAATGAAAGATAGATGTCCTTGAGGATCACCCTGTTGTTGTGAGGCAGGATCTTGCCTACACCGTTCATCGAAAAAATAATCTTCTCGTCTGCCATAAATGACTATGTTTTAAATAAATATTCAATTTTCCGCAAAGATAATCTTCCGCGAGGGATTCCACAACTTATTTTTCACCCTTGATATGTCTTCCTTTCTCCTTTCTGCACCAATCGCTTGGATTCTCACCCATATAAAGTCTGAATGCCATATTGAATGAGACTATCGAATTGAATCCGGACATGCTGGCCATCTCATGTATCTTGAGATCGTGATTGGCCTTGAAACATTCGATAGAGTATTTGATCCTGTAATAGTTGACGAACTGGCAGAAGTTGCGTCCGGTAAACTGGCTTATGGCTCTTGAAATATACAGTTTGTTTGAATACAGCACTTTCACCAGATCATTTATGGTAAGCTCACAATCAAGGAAGGGCTTTTCCCTTTCAAAATAGGCCACGACTCTCTCATATATCTCCTTGTAGACCTCATCTATTCGAGAAACATCTGAGGCGCTCTCGACATGAGTGACCTTCATAGCCTCAATGATCCTCTGTTCCTGCTTGCGCCATAAGACAAAAACAGAATCAGTCCTTATCCTATTGGCATAAGCGACAGTCTCAAGCCCGAGGAAGAGGACCAGAACTGCTCCATGCAGACCATCATAAGTCCTGACCATCGGACTCACTCCCAGATAAATGACAAGGAACATCATCTCAAGAAACATATACAGCCCATCTATCCCAAGACCGACATTGGCCCATACCGTGCCGGTCTTCATTACCTCCTTTATCCTTTTCACTCTGCTCAAGAGTCCCACTATGTAAAAGGCAGACTGAAGCATGAGCACAATGAAGATCGCGACGATATATACGGCAGAAGACACCTCATTCATGCCAACAACCATACCGACGATATGGAAAATGACGACAGCCACATTGAAAGTAATCGCCGCAACAGCCCATCGCCCTGCTTTACCGGAATCATATAAAGAAGAGGTCAGGAATGCCATGCAGGCCAGAGAAGGCAGGATGCTTACTATCATTGCCAGTCCGCACCCATCCGAAAGAGGTAGTCCCAAGAATAGTGAAAGGACAGCAATAAAAAGGGATATCAGTGCAAACACTTCCCTCTTTTCCATCGACCGGCCGGACTTTCTGGTTCCGGCGTAGTGGGCCAAAGCTGTAAATGCCATTAAAGCCGCTAATAAGGTTACTAATGATACCTTCATGGATGTTTCATTTTCAATATTAACAATCGAACAAAAATACACAAACAGCCCTCACAGAACGCTCTGCAAGGGCTGTTTTTCGTCACAATTTTCTTTTTTTGAAAGGTTTTTAACTTTTCTGAAAAGATTATTTGTTTGTCTTTATCTTAATCGTATCAAAACCCTGTCCATACACACCCATTACGGATGAGACCGAAAGGAAGGCGTCAGGGTCAATTGTCTTGACATAGCGAAGAAGAAGGTTGAGATCGGTCTTTCTGGTAACGACCATGATGACATTCTTCTCCTCCTTAGAATACCATCCCTTTGCAGGAATTACAGTCACTCCCCTCTTCATGTCGAAGGCAATGGCATCGGCCATCTCGCTCACCTTCTTGGTAAATATGAAGGCCTGAACCGACTGCTTCGAACCGGAAAGGTAAAGGTCGATCGCATATCCGCTGACCGTCACCTGTATGAGACCATATACCACTACTGCAAGTTTCTCAGTAAACGGAAGAAGTTCTCCGGCCTCAGTATATGAAGGGAAGAGAAGTGATGAAAGAATGATTCCCACATCGATGATGAGGATCACTCTTCCCGGCGAAGCCGCATGGAACTTGCACCAGAGAAGGGCTACGATATCTGTTCCTCCCGTACTTCCACCCTGGGAAATCGAAAGACCGATACCTATACCGGCAATCGCACCTCCAAGGAATGTACATATGAGCTTGCCGTTGGAAATCGCAAACTCGTGGATGAAGTCGGCAGGGATGATCTTCGGCATGAGTCCCAGCATGATGGAAGTCATCACGATGGCATATATGGTCTTGCCGCCGAAACCTGTTCCCAGGATCTTCGTTCCTATGATAAGAAGAAGAACATTGATCACAAAATATGTGACTCCCATCGGAATGCCTGTCGCATACATAAGGATGGATGCGAATCCGGACACACCACCACCAATAAGGTTATTCGGAAGGAGGAATATACTCCAACCAAGCGCATATGACATGACACCAAGTGTTACAAGCGCATACTCTTTAATCAGCGTTGTGACAGATGTCTGAAGTATTCTTTTTGTTGCCATCTTATTTCGTCTCCTCTACTTTTTCTGGAACTTTCTTGACTTTCATACCAGACTTGACTTCTTCGAAGCCTTCACCGAACACACTCATTGCCGATGAAACGGAAATGAAAGCTCTGCTGTCTATTTCCTTTATTTCGTTGAGAATAGTATTCATCTGATATTTCCTTGCCACAATCAGGAGAACCTTGCTCTCCTGCTTCGAGTACCATCCCATGGACTGAAGCGCTGTGACGCCTCGATGTACATTCGATATCATATGATCCGCTATCTGCTGATACTTGGATGAGAATACCAGAATCTGAACGGTAGACTTGTTTCCCATGAGCACAAAATCGACTCCGAATGAGAATCCCAGCATCACGACATATGCATAGATCACATCCACGATGCCCTTTCCCGGCACAAGGAAAATACTGAGAATGATGAAGATATCGGTGATAAGGTACACTCTTCCCGGAGATACAGGCCAGAACTTATTGATTATCATCGCAATGATATCCGTGCCTCCCGTACTGCCACCTCGCAGAAGTACCAGTCCGATACCGACCGACTCCATCGCTGCTCCGACCAATGCCACCAGAAGTTTCTCATCCATCATCACTTCCAGTTGCGGGAACATCGGCAATGCATCGAAAAGGACGGATGTAAGGATGATGACATATATCGTCTTGACGCCAAAGCCTTTGCCCAGAACAAGAAAGCCCAAAAGCAGAAGAAGGCAATTCAAAACAGGATATGAAATACCGACAGGAAGTCCTGTACCATACTGAATGATGGTACAGAAACCTGTCAGTCCGCCGCTGGACAATCCGTTCGGAATCAGGAACGACGTCCAAGCCATACAGAAGATTACCGATCCGACCGTCATGAGGAAATAATCCCACAAAGTCGACAGTATCTTATTGGTTTTCATAGGTATGATTATAATTTATTTCACCACGATATTGACAATCTTGCCAGGAACGACGATGACCTTGACAATATTGCCGCCGGCTACATATTTTGCAGTCTGCTCAAGTCCACGTACATGTGCGTCCACATCCTCACGTGACATATCTACAGGAAGCTCTACTGTAAAACGCATCTTTCCATTGAATGAAACCGCATATGTACATGTGTTCTCCACTGTATATGCCTCGATGTATTCAGGGAATGGTGCATACGTGATGCTCTCCTTATGTCCGAGTGCCTCCCAGAGTTCCTCTGCGATATGCGGAGTGAACGGAGAGAGAAGGATGATGAGCTGCTCGAGGATCTCGCGCTTGCTGCACTTGAGATCTGTAAGCTCGTTGACTGCGATCATGAATGCACTCACTGCTGTATTGAATGAGAATGACTCGATATCGCTGCGTACCTTGCCGATGAGCTTATGCAAAGCCTTAAGTTCCTCCGGTGTCGCCTTCTCGTCTGTAACGATGAATCCGTCACGGTCGTAGAACATTCTCCAAACCTTTCTGAGGAAACGGTTCACACCATCAATACCCTTTGTATCCCATGGCTTAGACTGCTCGAGAGGGCCGAGGAACATCTCATAAAGTCTCAGAGTATCAGCACCATATGTATCACAGATCATATCTGGGTTGACAACGTTGAACATTGACTTTGACATCTTCTCGATAGCCCATCCGCAGATATACTCGCCGTCTTCGAGGATGAACTCGGCAGTAGCATAGTCAGGCATCCACGCCTTGAAAGCTTCAAGGTCAAGACGGTCGTTGCGTACGATGTTGACATCCACATGGATCTCAGTAGTTTCATACTGATCCTTGAGACCATAAGACACGAATGTATTTGTATTGATGATTCGGTATACGAAGTTTGAGCGTCCCTGGATCATACCCTGGTTGATAAGCTTCCTGAACGGCTCCTTCTCACATACATATCCAAGGTCGAAGAGGAACTTGTTCCAGAAACGAGAGTAGATGAGGTGACCTGTAGCATGCTCAGTACCACCGATATAGAGGTCTACATCTCTCCAGTACTCGTCTGCTTCACGGCTTACGAGAGCCTGGTCATTGTGAGGATCCATATAACGGAGATAGTATGCGCTGCTACCCGCGAAGCCTGGCATAGTGCTGAGCTCGATAGGATAGCCCTCGTATGTCCAGTCCGCCGCACGTCCCAGAGGTGGCTCACCCGACTCTGTTGGAAGATATTTGTCGACCTCCGGAAGCTGGAGCGGAAGCTGTTCAAGTGTCATAGGAGTAGCGATACCGTCCTTGAAGTACATAGGGAACGGCTCACCCCAGTATCTCTGACGAGAGAAGATCGCGTCGCGGAGACGGTAATTGATCTTTCTATGACCAATGCCATGCTTCTCGACATAGTCGATTGCTGCAGGAATAGCCTCCTTTACTGTCATTCCATTGAGGAAGCCGGAATTGCACATGATACCCTCCTTTGCGTCGAAGCTTGACTCGCTTACATCGCAGCCCTCGATAAGAGGAATGATAGGAAGGTTGAATGTCTTGGCGAAAGCATAGTCACGGCTGTCGTGTGCAGGAACCGCCATGATGGCACCTGTACCGTAGCCTGCAAGCACATATTCACCGATCCATACCGGCACCTTGTTTCCTGTAAGAGGATTTGTAGCATAAGAGCCTGAGAATACGCCGGTTACCTTTCTTGCCTCCATCATTCTCTCGCGCTCGGTCTTCTTCTTTGCCATTGCGAGATACTCCTCCACAGCCTCCTTCTGCTCCGGTGTGGTAAGTTTATCGACCCACTCGCTCTCTGGAGCAAGCACCATGAATGTAACTCCGAATACAGTATCCGCACGGGTAGTGAAGATAGTCATGTCATATTCTTCAGTGCCGTTGGAAACCTTGAAGTTCATCTCTGCACCCTGGCTCTTTCCGATCCAGTTGCGCTGCATGTCCTTGAGTGAATCAGTCCAGTCGAGATCCTCGAGATCGTCAAGAAGACGTCCTGCATATGCTGAAACGCGAAGCTGCCACTGAGTCATCTTCTTCTGCTCTACCGGATGGCCTCCACGAACAGAATAGCCCTCCTTTACCTCATCATTCGCAAGAACGGTTCCAAGAGCAGGACACCAGTTCACCGCTGTTTCTCCCTGATATGCAATACGATACTGCATAAGTACCGCAGCCTTCTGCTTCTCGTCGAATGCCTTCCACTCTTCTGCTGTGAATGGAGCGACATCACCACATGCAGCATCTACCGCTGCACTTCCGCCTTCCGCGAATGCAGCCTCAAGCTCAGCGATCGGACGAGCCTTCTGCTGCACATTGTCATACCAGCTGTCGAACATCTGGAGGAAAGCCCACTGTGTCCACTTGTAATATCCCGGATCACAGGTACGTACCTCACGCGACCAATCGTATGAGAATCCGATTCTGTCCATCTGCTCGCGGTAACGGGCAATGTTCTTCTCTGTTGTCACTGCCGGATGCTGTCCTGTCTGGATGGCATACTGCTCGGCAGGAAGTCCGAATGCGTCATATCCCATAGGATGGAGCACATTGAAGCCGCAAAGTCTCTTGTAGCGGCTGTAGATATCGCTCGCGATGTATCCGAGCGGGTGTCCTACATGAAGGCCCGCACCAGAAGGATACGGGAACATGTCGAGAACATAATATTTAGGCTTTGTGCTGTCGATCTCAGCCTTGAATGTGTGGTTGGCAGCCCAGAATGACTGCCACTTACTTTCGATTTCCTTAAAATTATAGTCCATAGGTCTGTATTATATCTTACAAAAGTAATATTATTTCTTTATTCCAAAGTTCGATTTGCCGGCTTTCTTTTCAAGACGGAACTCCACAGGTATAGTCATGGAAGTCCTGACCTTCTCGCCATCGACTCTTCCCGGCTTCCATTTTGGCGAAGCGCTTATGACTTTTACGGCCTCGGCATCAAGTTCGTCCGATACTCCCTTCGATACCCTCACATTGCTGATGCTTCCATCCTTCTCGATTATGAAGTCAACCTGAACACGTCCCTGAGTACCGTCACGAAGGGCTTTCTCCGGATACTTGAGGTACTGGTATACCCACTCCCTCAGAAAGACACGCGGATCCGGGCTGTTGAGGAACATCGGTCTCTGGTCACAATCATTGTATGAAACCGTATTCTCATCGACAGAAGCCTTTGCAGACTGACTTCCGGAGCGGAAAGCAGGAGCATACTGTGCATTGGCCAGGGCCAATGTAAAGTTATAGATATATTCAAGTTCCCTTTCCATATTCTCATAGTCGATTATGGACTGGGCATCCCTGTCTGTATTATGCTCAGGATAACGTCCTGTGGTAAAATGGACTGCAGGAATCTCCTTGTCATAGAAAGCCCTGTGGTCTGAAGGATATATCTCTGAAGCACTGATTTCCGGCATTATCGGCTGAAGCTCGCCATTCAGCGTCCTCAGGATAGTATTGAGATCCGGATTTGACGCCGTATATGCATAAAAACCGTTATATCCTGTTCCCAACATGTCAAGATTGATCATTGCATCGATCTTGTCGGCATCTGAAAACGATCTGTTCAGGAAATACCACGAGCCTGCGAAGGATTCGGTAGAAGCCCCGAAAGCCACAAAGAGAACCGAACGGCGGAACATGATCGAATTTGTCTGCACCATCCTCGCAAGCTCGAGGAGCATCGCCAGTCCTGAAGCATTTCCGTTTGCTCCATAATAGATTCTTTCCACCGGCTTTCCATCCATGGTCATCACCATCGAACCAAGATTGTCCAGTCTTGCTCCCACAAGGATATAATCATTGCGGAGTTCCTTGTCATAGCCCTGTACGAATCCTATTACATTTCTTGAAGTCAGGGTATCTCCCGACTCGCTCTTAAGTCCGAACAAATCGCCCTTTGAAGATGAAATCACATCAACTCCATAAGACTTCAACATCTCCGTAACGTATTCTGCAGCAGCCTTTTCCCCATCCGAACCCGGCTTTCGGCCCTCATGCTGTGAAGCTGAAATCTCCCTCACATGAGCCTTCATGGAAGTCACGGTCTCGCCGTCATAAAGATCATCATACGCAACTCCATCACGGAACTGCGCAGATGCCGGCATAGAAAGGAAAAGGATGGCAATAGCCGCTATGAATCTGAATACACCCATCATCTTACTCTATTTTTAATATCCATGCATCTGCAGGACACACGTCATGAGCCTTGAGCTCCTTCAAGCCCGAGACTGCATTCTGTATCCCGTCTGACGGACATGCAGCAACAGCAATCATGCCACTGCGGAGTATAAGAGTATGGGCCCAGAAGTCTCCGGACTCATTTACCTTAGCCATGAGCTTTTCCGCATTTCCCCTATCCTTGAATGAACCGAGGATAACACGATAACGGGTTCCGGAAGTCGTATCTGTAAGTTCATCCTTCTGAATGCCACCAAGACGCGAAGCTTCATATACTGTCACATTGTTCTCGGCAATGTAAGAAAGCGCATCGATCGAATCCTGGGCCGCCTTCTGCTTTTCAGCCTCAACTGCTGCAATGGAGTCCAGACGTGCCTGAAGGGCAGCTTCTTCTGCCTTGATGATTTCGAGTCTTTTCTTCTCTATATCCTTGCTGGTCGGTCTTCCTGCAACCATTCTGAAGAAGTCACATCCGGTCACCACGAACATCATGACCAGCAAAAGAGGTAATATGTTTTTATTCATATCTTTTCAAAAATGCGTATTCGTGCAAATTTAACGATTTAATGCTCCGAGACAAAATATTCTTGATATATTTGTAATCTAAAACCACAGATTCAATTGCATTTCCTGCAGCGACATATGACACGCATTCTGCTTACGGCATCAGCGCTTATTGTGGCCGCCGTCGGCAGTAAAGCGCATGCGCAGGATGTCATGATGCCGGAAAGATGGTGGAAACCTCTGATGTACGTAAGGCCGATCTTCAACCATGACACTCTGACCATACGCGTGCTCGGAGATGTGATGATGCACACGGAGCAGATCCGCAATGCACGCAAAGGCGAGGACAGCTATGATTTCAGCTCATATTTCAGCCTGATCGAAGACGAGATAAAGGATGCTGACATAGCCGTGGCGAACATGGAGTTCACTCTGGGCGGAGAGCCCTACTCGGGATACCCGTCTTTCTCTGCTCCTGATACCTATGCGGACTATCTGGCGGATTGCGGATTTGACATATTCCTTGCGGCCAACAACCACATATTCGACAAAGGTGCGAAAGGAGCGCAAAGGACAATTGACATATACAGAGAACTGAAGGAAGAAAGAGGGATATCCTTTACCGGACTAGCCTCTGACGAGGAGGAATTAGCAAAGAATAATCCATTGATAATCAGCGCAAAAGGCATCAGGCTCGCAATACTGAACATGACTTACGGAACCAATGTAGGCTCTGGCGCAAACTGGCCGAAGACCAATTACATGGCTTCTGCCTCACAGATACTTTCAGCATTATCCAAGGCAGAAGAATCTGATGCCGATGTCACATTGGCATTTCCTCATTGGGGCATCGAATACATGCTGAAGCATTCTTCAAGACAGGAAGATACTGCGCAGTGGCTGGCCGAAAACGGGGCCGACATGATCATAGGAGCACACCCTCATGTCATCCAGGATTTCCAAATGATGGAGGTGAATGAAGCCGGCGGGACGAAGAAAGTACCCGTAGCATATTCATTGGGAAACGCCGTATCGAACATGAGTGCAAGAAACACACAGCTTGAGCTTATGGCTACAGTCAGGATAGTGCGGCATGGCAATGGTGACCTGGAGGTCCTGCCGATGGATTTTACCTATCTATGGTGCTCTAGGCCGGGAGGCTACAACGACTCATACACTGTAGTGCCAGTTGCCGAGTACATTGGAAAGAGAGACGAGTGGCTTGGAGCATGGGATTACGACAAAATGATCGACACATACATATATGTCAAGGAACAGACAGGAATAGAAGAAAAACAAAACCTATAAATGAGTAAGAAAAACATCAAGCTGGATGCCATCGATCCTATAGAGATTTATGGACCGGCAAACAAAAACCTGGAGGCGCTATGCAGCTATTTCCCTGAACTCAAGGTAGTTGCAAGAGGAAATGAAATAATTCTAGACGGCAAGGACACTGACATCGAAGAATTCGACGTAAAGTTGAAGATGCTGATTGAAAGAAGGCACCATAAGATGAATGTCACTCCATATGATGTCGAGGATCTTTTCGACGGTGAGACGACTCCGGACAGATTCAAACTATGCGGCGATTCGGTCATAGTGCATGGAAATGACGGAAAGCCGATCAAGGCGAGAAACAGGACCCAGCAGGAGATGGTGAAATCCTATTTTGAGAACGACCTCATCTTTGCTGTAGGACCTGCCGGAACAGGTAAGACCTACGTAGCCATCGCTCTCGCGGTAAGGGCGCTGAAGAATAGGGAAATCAAGAGGATCATACTCACCCGCCCGGCTGTCGAAGCTGGCGAAAGGCTCGGATTCCTACCTGGAGACCTCAAGGATAAGCTTGATCCATACCTTCAGCCTCTCTACGACGCTCTCGGAGACATGATTCCGGCAAAAAGGCTGCAGGAATTCATGGCTGAAGGTACAATCCAGATTGCTCCACTGGCATACATGAGAGGACGAACTCTCGACAGGGCGTGTGTGATTCTTGATGAAGCACAGAACACCAACCTGAGCCAGCTGAAGATATTCCTGACCAGAATGGGATGCGATGCAAAGTTCATCGTCACAGGAGACGCCAGCCAGGTCGACCTGCCGAACAAGAAAGACTCAGGTCTGCTAAAAGGAATAGAACTGACAAAAGACATAAAGGGCATCAAGACCATATTCTTCAAGAACGAAGACATAGTCCGACACCCTCTCGTCGCAAAGATCGTCAAGGCATTCGAAAAAGGGGAAACGGTTTAACCGTCTCCCCTTTTCTATATCACGAATCTTTCCGATCCTTAGTTTGCTGTTCCAGTCTTTACAACCTCATCATACTTCTTGTAGCCAGCCTCATACTCTGGGCCATTGCTGCTGAAGCGGTAGTAGATGTTCTTGAGGTACTCGGCAACGCTTACCTTAAGCTGGTTGTCCTTTGATACATTGTATGCCTTCTCGAATGGCTCAAGAGCGCTGAGGAGAGCGTTCTCAAACTCCTTAACGAGCTCGTTGTACTTCTTGTCATCAAGCTCTGCACTAGCCTTCTCCTGAAGCTCGATAGCGAGCTCATAGTAAAGGATACCTGCGCCGATGAAACCGAACTCATACTCAGGGTTGATCTCTGCACACTTGTAATATGACTCGATAGCCTTCTCTACGTTCTTGAGCTCCTTGTAGATGTTACCCTCTACATAATAGAGTGAAGCGTTGTTAGGCTCGTTCTTCTTAGCCTCGTTGATAAGAACGAAGAGACGGTCTGCGTCCTCACCGCTTGTAAGGTAGTAGTTGATGAGACCGATAAGGATGCTCTGGCTCTGTGGATACTTCACGAAACCCTGCTCGAGAGTCTCAGCACCCTTCTTTGCATCACCAAGGTTTGTGTAAACGTCAGCAAGCTTTGCGAAAACCTCACCACCCTCATAGTAGTAGTTTGCAGCGAGGCACTTCTCGAAGAAAGTCTTAGCTCTCTCGTAGTCCTTGCCTGCCCATGCAGTATAACCTGCATTGTAAAGAGCAGTAGTATCAACTGTTGAAAGCGGAGCTGTTGCAGAAACCTCAGCTGCCTGCTCGAAAAGATCGCTTGCCTTTGCAAGGTCACCAAGCTGATAGAGGTTCATACCCTCATCGATATACTTGCGTGCAATGTTTGCAAGACCTTCCTTGATATCCTTGGTCTTTGTTCCCTTTGGATCAACTGTAGCTGCCTTTGCGAAAGCATCTGCTGCCTTTGCGAGAGCGTCCTCTACAACCGGCTTTGTAATATTGATGAGAACGAGCTGACCGTTACCGTTGAAATAGAACTCCTTGTCAGCGTAAACTTCCTTAACGAGCTGCTCACCAGACACAATTACGTTCTCTACTGAAGTAGGCTTCTGATTACCCATGAGAATCTGAAGCTCCTGCTTAGAAGCACCAAGCCATGCTGCGCCCTGTGGTGCGCTGTACGCATCCATGTAAGCTGTAGCAAGCTTTGTCCATGTAGCCACCTTCGCTGCCTTCTTAGGATTCTCAGCAGCTGCCTTTGCACTCTCGACTGCCTTCTTTGCAGCCTCTGGAGTCTTTGTCTGTGCATCAGCTACCTGTACAGAAAGAAGTACTGCCAATGCGATCAAGATTTTTTTCATAATGTTGTGGTATTAAGTTAATTACTCATTTGTTTCATCTTCAGTCTTGTTGACTGCTGAGATTGCAGCGATCGAATCACCGTCCTTGATGTTGATGAGCTTCACACCCTGGGTTGCACGGCCAGCCACCTTGATGTCTGACACTGCCATTCTGATTGTGAGGCCTGAACGGTTGATTATCATGAGATCGTTTTCATCGGTTACGTTCTTCATTGCTACAAGCTCACCTGTCTTTTCTGTGATGTTCAATGTCTTGACTCCCTTTCCACCTCTGCTGGTCTTGCGGTATTCGTCAAAGTCAGAGCGTTTGCCGTATCCATGCTCGCTGACTACGAGAAGGCTGTGTGCCTGAGCATCTTCGGCTGTCGGATCATATGCGATCATTCCGATTACTTCATCGTCATCATCAATATTTATGCCACGAACTCCAGAAGCGGTTCTTCCAAGGGCTCTGGCATCACTCTCATCGAAGCGGCAGCAACGTCCGTGGCGGCCTGCAAGCAGGATTTCGCTCTGTCCGTTTGTCATTACAGCATCGAGAAGTTCGTCTCCATCACGGACTGTGATCGCGATGACACCGTTCGCACGTGGTCTTGAATATGCCTCAAGCGAAGTCTTCTTGATGATACCTCTCTTGGTTCCGAGAACGATATAATTATTGTTGATATAGTCCTCGTCCTTGAGGTTCTTCACGTTAAGGTATGTCTTGATCTTGTCGTCAGGCTCGATGTTGATGACATTCTGGATGGCACGTCCCTTTGAAGCACGTGATCCTTCAGGAATCTCATATACCTTGAGCCAGTAGCAGCGACCGTTCTGAGTGAAGAGGAGCATTGTGCTGTGCATGTTGGCAACATAGATGTGCTCTATGAAGTCCTCGTCGCGTGTCGCACTTCCCTTCATTCCGACTCCGCCTCTGTTCTGGAGACGATATTCAGTGAGCGATGTTCTCTTGATGTATCCAAGATGTGAGATTGTAATCACTACATCCTCATCCGCATAGAAGTCCTCAGGGTTGAATTCCTCAGCTGAGAGGGCGATCTCTGTTCTTCTTGCATCGCCGTACTTCTCCTTCATCTCGAGAGTCTCGTCCTTGATGATCTGCATCTGCATGCTCTCGTTTGCAAGCACATCCTCGCAATAGTGGATGAACTTCATGAGCTCGTCATACTCGTTCTGGAGCTTCTCACGCTCGAGTCCTGTAAGCTGACGCAGACGCATCTCCACGATAGCTGTAGCCTGAACTTCGGTAAATCCGAATGTCGCCATGAGTTCGCTCTTAGCTTCCTCGACGCTCTTTGACGAACGTATGATGTTGATTATCTGATCGATTACATCAAGAGCCTTGAGCAATCCCTCGAGGATATGAGCTCTCTTGCGTGCCTTCTCAAGATCGAATCTTGTTCTTCTCAGGATCACCTCATGTCTGTGTCTTACGAAGTACTTGATGAGCTGCTTGAGATTGAGAGTACGAGGGCGTCCGTTCACGAGAGCCACATTGTTCACAGAGAAGCTTGACTGAAGAGGAGAATACTTGTAGAGCATGTTGAGCACCACATTGGCATTCGCATCCTTCTTGAGTCTGATCACGACGCGCACACCCTTCATTGTTGTCTCGTCGTTGATGTATGCGATTCCTTCCACCTTCTTTGTCTCAACAAGCTCAGCGATCTTCTCGATCATCTCACGCTTGTTGACCATGTAAGGGATCTCTGTCACAACGATTGTCTCACGGCCTGAATCATTCACCTCAATCTCGGTCTTCGAGCGGATCACAATCCTTCCTCGACCTGTCTCGAAAGCATCCTTGATGCCCTGACGGCCCTGGATGATACCTCCTGTAGGGAAATCCGGTCCCTTCACGAAGTGCATGAGTTCCTCAACAGTGATTTCCGGATTGTCGATATAAGCGCAGATAGCGTCGCAGCACTCGCTAAGGTTGTGCGGCGCCATGTTTGTTGCCATACCGACCGCAATACCTGATGCTCCGTTCAAAAGGAGAAGCGGAAGCTTTGTAGGGAGAACCGTAGGCTCCTGGAGGGAGTCATCGAAGTTGTTCTGAAAATCTACTGTATCCTTGTCAAGGTCTGCGAGGACCTCGTCTGAAAGTTTCGAGAGCTTTGCCTCGGTATATCGCATTGCGGCTACCGGGTCGCCGTCCATGGATCCGAAGTTACCCTGTCCGAACACGAGAGGGTACCTGAGGCTCCAGTCCTGCGCCATACGCGCCATAGCATCGTATACACTTGAGTCACCGTGCGGATGGTACTTACCGAGCACCTCTCCGACGATTCTGGCTGATTTCTTTGTCTGGCTTGAATATGTCAGTCCGAGGCCTTCCATTCCGTACAGCACTCTTCTGTGCACAGGCTTCATACCGTCGCGCACGTCAGGGAGCGCCCTGGACACGATTACAGACATGGAGTAGTCGATGTACGCACTCCTCATCTGCTGATCGATATTGACCTGCTCTATCCTACCTGTCTTTACCTCATTTTCCATATATGATATTTACTTTTTCGTCACAAATTATATCTTGGCAAAGTTACAAAAAAATTAGTAATTTTGTGCAATCAACCCTGAATTTAAAATACCAAAGACATATTTTTTGAACATATATGGAAATCAGCATATCAGACGAGCTTAATTCGATTATAAATTTCTCCCGCGAAGAGGCCATGAGGACAGGCAGTTACGGCATCGCACCGGACCATCTTTTCCTCGGAATCCTGCGCCATAGAGAGAACACAGCTGTAGATGCTTTGCGTGGGGCGATGATCGATATCGAGGAAATGAAGCAGTTCATCGATGAGAAGATATTTACAAACGAACATATCCCATACTCGGAAATCGACAAGGTTTCATTTTCACGTGGTGCCCAGAACGTGCTCAGCTTCACGATTCTTGAAGCGACAAAGCTCCGCAGCGCCCAGGCTTCGTCACAGCATCTCCTCCTTGCCCTCTGCAAGGTAGGAGGCTCATACGGAAGCACTTATCTGCACGATCAGGGCATTGATTACGGCCACATCTACAGGTATCTTGACAGGAACGAACTGCTGGACAAGGACACTGCCGACATGGGAGGAAGCGAGGAAGAAAACGACGAGACTCCTCGTATCCACATAAGGGCTGTTGCAGCTGAAGAAAAGCCGGAAGAGCCTCAGGTATCCCCTCTCGAGGAGTTCGGATACGACATCACGCAGGCAGCTCGCGAGGGCAAGCTCGATCCGCTCGTAGGACGCGAGGACGAGATACAGAGAGTGATCCAGATCCTCGGCCGCAGACGCAAGAACAACCCTATGCTTGTAGGTGATCCCGGAGTTGGAAAATCCGCTATCGTGGAGGGCATCGCCATAAAGATAGTCACCGGTGACATCCCGCCTTCCCTTGCAGATAAAAGGCTGATATCCTTAGACTTAGGCTCCATTGTAGCCGGCACGAAATATCGTGGAGATTTTGAAAAAAGATTGAAATCAATCATAAACGAAGTAGCTCAGAATCCGGACGTGATCCTGTTTATCGACGAGTTCCACACCATCGTAGGAGCGGGCGGTGCATCAGGCAGTCTTGACGCAGCGAACATGCTGAAGCCGGCACTTGCGCGTGGAGACATCCAATGTATCGGAGCCACTACTTTGGACGAATTCAGGAAGATCGTGGAGAAGGACGGAGCCTTGGACCGACGATTCCAGAAGATCATGGTCGAGCACACCGACATCCAGCATTCGATCTCGATCCTCGACAGGCTCAAGACAAATTATGAAAAGCATCATAATGTGATCTATACCGACGAAGCCATAGAGGCATGCGTCAGAATGTCAGACAGATACATCACAGACCGATGCCTCCCGGACAAGGCTATCGACGCGATGGACGAGGCCGGATCGATGGTACGTCTGAAGAATCCGAAGAAGACAGGACATGTATCGGCTGAGGATGTCGCTTCGATAATTTCCAAGATGACGGGAATCCCTTCAGGAAGAATCGCAGAGGGAGAAGGAAACAAGCTGATGAAGATGAGGGCGAAGCTTCAGGGCAGGATCATCGGACAGGACGAGGCCATCGACAAGGTCGTACGCGCCATCCAGCGCAACAGAGCCGGAATCAAGGATCCAGGAAAGCCTATCGGCACATTCCTGTTCTTCGGTCCTACAGGAGTCGGAAAGACTCAGCTCGCCAAGGCACTTGCCGAGTATCTGTTTGATTCTGAGGAAAATATGATAAGGCTTGACATGAGCGAATATATGGAGAAGTTCAATGTTTCAAGACTGATCGGAGCTCCTCCCGGATATGTAGGATTTGAAGAAGGAGGGCAGCTCAGCGAACGCGTACGCCGCAAACCTTACTGTGTCGTCCTTCTTGACGAGATCGAAAAGGCGCATCCGGATGTATTCAATGTACTGCTGCAGGTGATGGACGAAGGAAGGCTTACCGACAGCAACGGCAGGACCGTAAGTTTCCGAAATACGATCGTCATCATGACATCCAATGTTGGCAGCCGCGAGCTTGACGAATATGGTAGCGGAGTCGGATTCAGCACAGCCGGAAGAAATGTGCAGGGCAACAGAAAGGCAATCCTGGAAAAGGCGGTGAAAAAGGCCTTCCCTCCTGAGTTCATCAACAGGGTTGACGAGCAGATATTCTTCAACTCCCTGACCAAGGAAGATATAGAGAAGATCATCGACATTGAGCTCAAGGGACTCAAGAACCGTGTCAAGGATGCCGGATTCGAGCTCAACGTGACCCCTGCTGCAAAGAGATTCGTTGCTGATGCCGGTTACGATCCAAGCTATGGAGCACGTCCGCTAAAGCGCGCCATCCAGAAGCACATCGAGGACCCTGTATCCGAGCACATCATCATGAGCAGGATGATTGCAGGCAAAAAAGACCTGAATCACAGCAAGATACGCGTAAGCCTCACAGACGACAAGGAGAGCACCCTCGTAGAATGGCGTTAAGCTATGCAGACATCCATCAGTTCAAGTTCCATATCATTGATCATATCGACAAGAGTCTTGTAAGAAGCCTCTGATGAGATCATAGAGCTGATGAAAGCGAGTGTGTTATCTGTATTCATATCCTTTGTTTTTAAGGGTTTATCCGTTTTCTTGATGCAAAGGTAGAGCCCAGATGTGCCAACATAAGGCACAACGCATAAATTTGAACAGAAAATGACAAAACTTATTATATTTGACCTTGACGGAACTCTCCTTGACACCAGGGAGGACATAGCGAACGCATGCAATCATGCGCTGAGAATGTGCGGATGTCCGGAAAGAAGACTGGAAGAATACAACATGCTGGTGGGGCGAGGGATATATAACCTTTTCCGCGGTGCCCTGCCCGAGGATATGCGCACGGAAGAAATGGTAATGAAGATGAAAAGCCATTTCGTTCCATATTATAACGAGCACATCGACGACTGCACACGCCCATACCCGGGCATTATGGAAATGCTGGACAGACTGGCCGCAGAAGGCATGTCGTTTGCCATTGCTTCGAACAAATACCAGGAAGGAACGGAATCATTGGCGGCGAAGTATTTCAGCGGGTACAGCTTTGTACGCATCCTCGGCCAGAGGGACGGAATGCCGATCAAGCCGGACCCGGAAATAGTACATGAGGCGATGAGCTCGGTGCCCGGGGTAACGGCAGAAGAGACCGTCTACTGCGGAGATTCAGATGTAGATATGCAGACGGGCATAAATGCCGGTGTACGTACTATCGGAGTCACATGGGGTTTCCGCACAAGGGAAGAGCTTTCAGCATACATTCCTTGGCTTTTGGTAGAAAAACCGACAGAAATAGCAGACGCCCTGACCTGCGATTGCAAATAAATCATACTGATATGGAAAACAACGAAAGATACACGGACAAGCTCGCCAAGACGATCATGCTTGCCGGAGGAGTCGCCATAGTGGCAGCACTTTGCTGGTACTTCAGAAGCGTCATCGGATACATACTGATTGCAGTAGTGGTATCGCTTGTCGCGAAGCCTCTGATGGGACTCATGCAGAAGATAAGGATAAAAGGGAAAAAGGCTCCTGACTGGTTCCTCGCCGCACTTTCGCTGCTTCTTGTCATCGGCACACTGCTTTCCGTGATCGCCATAGTGATACCGATCACAAGCAACATAGTAAAAGACATCTCGATTGTCAACATCGAGAATGCCGTAAAGAATCTGGCCGTACCGCTTGCTGAGTTCAATCAGACGCTGAGGAATCTGATTCCAGGACTCGAAGAAGGATTCAGAATAGAAGTAGCAGCGATCCAGGAACTGCAGAAAATGGTCAATCCTGCCATATTCTCATCTGTGATAGGATCTGCGGCTTCATTCCTGACCAGCTTCGGAGTGGGCCTCTTTTCTGTTGTATTCATCGGCTTCTTCTTCATTAAGGATGACGGACTTTTCACCAACATCGTATGTGCAATCGTTCCTGACAAGCACGAGAAGACTACAGAAAGGGCTATATCCGACATCGGCTACCTGCTTTCAAGATACTTCATCGGTGTCCTGCTTGAAGTTGCCGGAGTCGCACTGGTGAACTTCATCGGCCTTACCCTTATAGCGAAACTTGGCTTCAACGCTTCATTGGGAATCGCATTCCTCACAGGAGTATTCAACATCATCCCTTACGTCGGTCCTCTTCTCGGAGGCGCGCTCGGCACGGTCCTGGGCCTTGTGCTCAAATACAGCAGCGCCAGCCCTATCGGTCTGGACGTCAACTTCTGGGTGTTCACAGCCATCCTCATCGCGATCTTCGGTTTCGCGCAGCTGGTCGACAACTTCCTATACCAGCCTGTAATCTATTCGACAAGCATCAAGGCAAAGCCTCTTGAGATATTCATCGTGCTCCTCATTGTAGGACACATCGGAGGTCCTCTTGCAATGATCATAGCCATTCCATGCTATACTGTTGCACGAGTCATCGCATTCCGATTCTTCAGGCACATCAAGCCGATAAAGAGACTTATTCCTTCAGAAAGATTGATAACAAACGAAGAAGACTGAATATGAAAAAGACAATAATGCTCATCGCATCCATGTTCATCGGATGCATTGCCGCTTCCGCTCAGGTAACCCCTGATGCCACATACATGTTTGCTCAAAGAGACACATGCGATCTTTATATGGATGTATATGATCCTGCTGATGGAAGCGAAACTTCCATAAACGGAATAGATAAGCCTACCGTAATCTTCATGTTCGGAGGCGGATTCATTCGCGGAACAAGGGATGATGAAGACTACAACAAATGGTTCGAGACCATGACTGAAAACGGTTATAGGATCATCTCGATCGACTACCGTCTCGGTCTGAAAGGTTCAGACAAGGTCGGAGTCGCACAGGTAAATGTACTTGACAAGGCCATCCATATGGCCGTAGAAGACCTGTTCAGTGCAACAAACTTCATCCTTGACAATGCAGATCAGTTCGGAGTGAGCGCCGACAATCTTGTCATAAGCGGATCTTCCGCAGGAGCCATCACAGCAATGCAGGCAGAATATGAGATCGCCAACAGCACAAAATGGGCATCTGTGCTCCCTAAAGGCTTCAACTATGCAGGAGTGATGTCATTCTCTGGAGCGATCCTTTCAAGAGAAGGAAAGGTCGACTATAAGAAAGCGCCATGCGCAACACTCATGCTTCACGGAACAGCTGACGGACTCGTCCCATACAAGCAGATAAAGGTTCTGAAACTTGGTTTCTTCGGCGGCGGAAAGCTTGTGGAGAGATTCAAGAAGTTCGGTCTGAACTACAATATGTATCACTTCATGGGATATGGTCACGAAATCGCAGGATCTATGTACACAACCTTTGATCTCCAGGACAAGTTCCTCAAAATCAATGTAATGCAGAAGAAGATGCGCATCGTGGAAGCATGGATTGACGACCCTAACGTATACAAAGGGGCAGGTCCTCAGTCAAGAAAGGAACTTTACGGTAACTAAAAAGAAATCCAGGAATTGATCCTGGATTTCTTTTTTATTCTGCCAGCTTGTCAAGCACCAGCTCGACGAGTTTTCTGACCTGCGGCTTGTAGTCCGGGTTAGACGCCTTATGATGTCTGTGCGCGATGATGCAGCAGACTGTTCCTGCGTTATGGCCAAGATGGGCGGCGATACCGGCAATTGCCGAACCTTCCATCTCGAAATTGGTCACCTTCAGGTCGCCGAAGCGGAAACTCTCGAAGGTATCAAGCATATCCGGCATGGCGAGAGGCATGCGAAGGACACGTCCCTGAGGACCGTAGAAGCCCGATGCAGCGATAGTCATGCCCGGAACCGTGCAGTCGCGGAAAAGCTCCGACATCTTTTCTCCTGCCCTCACGAAATATGGATCAGGCAGGTGCTTATTCCAACCTGTATGTGCCTTGAAGGCTTCCTCGATGTCGAGCATGGCGATCTCATCACGGTCTGCGTACCAGTTCATGAGGCCGTCACATCCCACGGAAACATGCGAAAACAC
Source organism: Candidatus Cryptobacteroides sp. (assembly GCA_045649795.1). Taxonomy (GTDB): domain Bacteria; phylum Bacteroidota; class Bacteroidia; order Bacteroidales; family UBA932; genus Cryptobacteroides. The sequence goes on from JAZRQM010000041.1 coordinate 27,500, forward strand.
AAAAGATCCGAGCGGAATCTCCGGCTGTATGGCTCCTGATGTACCTATACGGATCACATTGAGGCAACGATGTTCCGGCTTTACTTCCCTGGTTTCGAAGTCTATGTTTGCCAGAGCATCAAGTTCATTCATCACGATATCGATATTGTCTGTTCCGATACCGGTAGAAAGGGCCGTCATCCTGACTCCCTTATATTTTCCTGTCACAGAGACGAATTCGCGCGAAGCATGTCTGAACTCCTTCTCTTCAAAATATTCTGCAATCATGTCCACTCTGCCTGGATCACCGACAAGGATCACATTGTCAGCAAGCTCTTCAGGACGAAGGTGAAGATGAAACACCGATCCGTCACCGTTGATTATAAGTTCTGATTCCGCTATTCTCATATTCTCACTATTAAACTATTACCATAAAGTTTTCCAAATATAGTTTTTTCCTATGAAATTTCCTACTTTTGCCATCCGTCTATAAAAAACATACAGACTATGTGGCAAAGAATCCAAACCCTATACCTCGGCATTGCGACCGCACTTATATTTTCTATGTTCTTCTGCACCTTCGCGACCATAATAGGTCCTGACGGCTCGGAAGTAACCATCAGATACAGTGAAAAACTATCATATCTGACCTTGCTCATCATGCTCATAACATCGCATATTGCGGCTACAGCCAGCTTCAAGGCATTCTTCCTTCAGGCCAGAGTAAGCGTGATTGCCGGCCTGCTCGCAATCGGATTCCAGATATGGCTTGCAATCGATTTCTTCATCAACCGAAATGTAATGACATTCTCGATCACCGCTCTCTTCCCTCTTGCTGCGGCCTTCCTTGACTTCATGGCAGCCAAAAGATCGATGGTGGACGAGCTTACGGTACAGACCGTAAAAACAGCCAGAAAATCCAGAAAGAATCGCAAATAAGAAAATCGGCCGGGATATCCCGGCCGATTTTTCTATACTAATGCAAAGGAAAGATCTCCCTTGCAACAAACTGCGCCATCCACTGTCAGAGTTGCCTCACAGAACACCATAGGGCCTCTCTTGCTCTTGAGTCTTGCAGTGATCTCGCAAAGATCTCCCGGCTTGACAACATGCTTGAAACGGACGTTGTCGATGCCTGTATAAAGAGTAGTCCTGCCTTTGAGATCTTCCATGACCAACAAGGCACAGCTCTGAGCCATAATCTCGCACTGAATCACTCCGGGAACAATCGGATTTCCCGGGAAATGGCCCTGACAGAAAAACTCGTCATCTCTGATGCGGTATGATGCATGACATACCCCTTCTTCGTCTATGTTTATCTCATCTATCAGAAGCATCGGTTCCCTATGGGGAAGATACTCCTTAAGTTCTTCTCTTGTCATTGGTTCAGGTCTTTAAAATAATTATCCGTTATATTTCCTGAAGGCTACGCAACCGTTATGTCCTCCAAATCCAAGCGAGTCAGAGATCGCGATTGTCAGTGGAGCCTCAACAGGGGTATTCGGAGTGTAATTAAGGTCACACTCTGGCTCTATCTCATCCAGATGGGCTGTAGGAGGTACGATTCCGTTCTTGAGAGCAAGTACTGAAGCAACCGCCTCTACCGCTCCTGCAGCACCAAGCATATGTCCTGTCGATCCCTTTGTAGAACTGATATGTGCCTTATAAGCATCCTCTCCGAGAGCAAGCTTGAACGCCTGCGTCTCGCACACATCATTCAAAGCCGTACCGGTACCATGGGCGTTGATGTAAAGGAGATCATCCGATGTATATCCGGCTTCGTCGAGAGCCTGTCTGATTGCAGCGGACTGTGTCACGCCATCAGGACGTGGAGCAGTCACATGGTGGGCATCGCATGTATTTCCATATCCGCAGACCTCTGCAATTATCTCCGCACCACGGGCCACAGCATGCTCATATTCCTCGAGGACGAGCATTGCAGCACCTTCAGCCATGACAAAACCTCCTCGGTTCTTGTTGAAAGGCAATGATGCGTACTGAGGATCTTCGGCTTTTGAAAGTGCCTTTGCATTGGCAAAGCCCGCTATCGCCAACGGAATTATCGCAGCTTCCGTTCCTCCTGCAATTATCGCATCTGCATATCCATGCTTGATTGCACGGAAAGCCTCGCCTATCGCATGAGTCGATGTCGCACATGCAGTGACTACCGGAAGACATGGGCCACAGGCATTGTTCCTTATGGCAATATTACCGGCAGCTATATTCGATATCATTGTTGGGATGAACAGCGGGGAAACCCATTTTGCTCCCTCATTGAGTATTTTCTCCGTTTCACGCATCTGCGTAGAAAATCCTCCGATACCGGAGCCTACATACACTCCGAAACGGAACGGATCAATGTTTCCCCCTTCTGCTGAACTGATACCGGACTCCTTTACCGCCTGCCAGGCAGCTGCCACAGCATAAACGGTAAACTTATCCTGCTTCCTCGCAAAAGGAGCCTCTATTTCATAATCAGCCGGATTGAAGTCCTTGACCTCACCTGCAATCTTGACTGGAAGATCATCCGTAGGTATGGAGGTGATTACATCTATACCGCAAACGGCATCAAGAAGATTCTTCCAATATGTCTGAACGTCATTTCCGACAGGGGTAATCACACCTGTACCTGTCACTACAACTCTTCTGTTCATATCTGGTTTTCGGTTTAGTTTCTAAATCTTGCAGCTGTCTCTGCAATAACTTTCTCAGCTCCAAGGATCAGGTCTTCGACGATATCCTTCGCCGGCTCTATCTTCTTGACCATTCCTGCGCACTCGCCTGCCATATAGCTTCCGTTTCTGTCGCCTTCCTGGACGGCCTTTCTGAGCGCGCCGCTTCCGAATGCAAGTATATCGTCCTGATTTACAGATGGATCAGACTCCATACGAGCAAAAGTCTTTGAGAATGGAGTCTTGAGGGAACGTACAGGATGTCCTAAAGATTTACCTGTCACTATAGTAGAAATGTCTGTTGCCTTGAGTATCTTTTCCTTGTAATCGGCATGTACATTACATTCCTCCGCAGAAAGGAAACGCGTACCGACCTGAATTGCATCGGCTCCCAGCATGAATGCAGCCGCAGCTCCACGTCCGTCGCATATGCCTCCGGCAGCAACAACCGGAATGTCGACAGCATCGACAACTTGAGGTACAAGAGGCATAGTATGCAGTTCACCGACATGTCCACCGGATTCGGCACCTTCCGCCACTACGGCATCTGCACCTGCCTGCTGCATCTTCAACGCAAGAGCAACAGAAGCAACCACGGGTATTACCTTTATACCGGCCTCCTTCCACATTGGCATATACTGGGCCGGTGAACCAGCGCCTGTAGTAAGAATCTTTACGCCTTCCTCAACAACCATTTGTGCAATTTCACCTGCATTAGGAGCCTGAAGCATGATATTAACACCGAAAGGCTTATCAGTCAATTCCTTGCACTTTCTGATTTCATTTCGTACGGCCTCGGTACCAGCATTGATCGATGAGATCAGTCCAAGACCGCCAGCATTTGATACAGCGGCTGCAAGAGATGCATCTGCAACCCAAGCCATACCACCCTGAAACACCGGATAAGTGATACCCAGCATCTCACAAATTCTGCTTTTGATCATAATCCTATTCTTTATGCAATCTACAAATATAGTCATTTTACCATTCAAACAGCATGGCACCTGATACAAATCCGGCTCCGAAAGCACTCATGGCAATCAAATCTCCGCTTTTAAACAGTCCCTTCCTGTTACATTCGTCAAGAAGAATCGGGCAACATGAGCTTGATGAATTTCCATGGTCTTCAATATTGACCGGAAATTTTTCCTGAGGCTGTTCAAGATAATCACGGATCGCATGTATGATACGGATGTTCGCCTGATGAAGGAGATAGAAATCCACATCATCTGCCTTGACCTGCAGTTCTTTCAATGCTCTGGAGATATCCTTTCCCGCAGCTTTTACCGCAAACTTGAACACCTCCTGGCCTTTCATCTGAAGGGGCATATCCACCTCTTCCTTTGTAATATAAGGGGTCGGATGAAGAAGTCTGTACTGCCACAGCTTGTCGGTGGCGCTTGCCGCCGATAGCTTTACGCTCTTGATATTGTCTCCCGGAGTCAGCACTGCAGCTCCGGCGCCATCTCCGAAGAGAACGCATGTACGCCTGTCACTCCAGTCCGTCATCCTGGTAGGTTCCTCCGCACTCACGACAAGGACATTCCTGACCTTTCCCGCCTTATAGAAGGATTCCGCAATCTCAACGGCATAGATGAATCCGGCACATGCACAATTGATATCGATACATGGACATGAGGCTCCGATTCCGCCTTGGATGATACAGCTCAACTGAGGGGTCACATATTCGTTGACCACGTTAGAGCAAATGATAAAGTCAAGCTCGGATGCATCCATAGAGGCATTCTCCAAAGCTTTCTTAGCCGCCTCGATGGCAAGGTCTTCAAGCCTTTCATCCGAGATGACATGACGGCTGACCACTCCTGTCCTCGCTCTGATCCACTCATCGCTGGTATCAAGGAATTCCGACAGCATGTCGTTCGTCACAATCTTTTTAGGAAGCGCGCTTCCCGTTCCTGCAATCTTCATTTCATTTAGGTTTCAGTCCCCGCCTGATGGGTGAGGATTCATTCGTCGGATGCAAAACTACAGGGGTTAAGTGATAATGAAAAATCAATGTGGTAAAGCGAGATTTTCGTTGGCGGGCTGCAATACCGACCCGTCAAACGTGGCGAGTTTTTGGTATTTGGGGCAAAATTTTCTACATTTGTCCTGACTAAAACCTGAAAAACATGCATCTTTATGATAAAATTCCCGGATATCTTCTTGGGAAATACCAACTTATCGGCGCTGTAACCTTTTCGGTTCTGTTCGCCGTGGTCTTCCTGAACATATACATTCCGTTTTCCGAAACAGCATGGTTCAGACTGGGAGATTCAACAATGTTCGCATACACCGTAGCCTTCGTAGCAATATCGATACTGTTTCTGGTCATAAGCCGAATGCTGATGTACAGAAGCAAGAAAGTCTTGCAGCTGAACTATATCTCTTATATTCTATGGTGCGCGATAGAGATCATCATCATCTGCGGATTATATACAGCAATGACAATGGGCATGCCTCTGGAACACAACGAGACCCACATGGATGTTTTCGGACGTGCTCTACTCTATGGAACCATATCACTTGGAATACCGTATCTGATCTCCGGAATGTACTTCGCCATCATTGACAAGAACAATACCATCCGCCTGATGAATTATGAGAATGTCGTGACTGACGAGCCTGTAAAGCCGGAAGCGCCTATGCAGAAGATAACGCTTTTCGACAACAGCGGTGCGCTCAAGCTATCATTGAATCCGGACAATCTTTATTATATCGAATCTGATGACAACTATATAAAGGTATGGTACACTGACAGCAAGGGCGAACTGAAACAATACATGCTTCGTTGCCGTCTGAAGACTGTCGAAGAGGGATTCAAAGGAAGCGGTCTGGTGAGATGTAACCGAAAGTACATCGTGAACATCCATAAGGTCGCGACCCTCCGCAAGGAAAGCGAGGGATATGTGCTGGATCTGGAGAATGAGGCGATTCCGCCTCTCCCGGTGACAAAGACATACACCGATACAGTGCTGAGCTACTTCACCGAAGTACAGCCTCTCCTCGATCCTATAGATGAATAAAGCAGAACCGGCCCCCAGAAGACTCTGGAGGCCGGTTTTCTTATTCCTCAAGTTCACATCCGGTAAAGTAGAAATCACTTTCCGCTTTTTCTTTAGTGAAGCAGTAGTATGTCATTTCGCATGAAGAGCAGACCTTGCCGTCATGGCTTAGTTCCGCCTCAATGAATGCGAAATTTCGTTTCATCTCCTTGATGCGGCCACGGATCTCAATCGTAACATCCGGTCCTGTCGGAACAGGATTACGATATTTCATCGTAAGATTTGTCGTCATACCGGCTGTCTGGAGCTTTCTGTTGACGATCCATCCGCCGAGTTCATCCATCAGCGTAGCCTGAATTCCTCCGTGAAGCGTCTTAAGCCATCCCTGATAATCATCTCGCGCATTCCAGATGCATACAAGGTCATCACCATCTTCGTAGAACTCCATCTTGAGTCCTGCCGGATTGTCCGGGCAGCAGGCAAAGCAATGATAACCCTGATCCTGAAGGCCCAGATAAGGATTCTTTATCTTTTTCATTACTCAGCAGCCTTGAGACGCTCAGCGTTCTCAGCAATCTGGAGCTGGTCGATCACATCCTGGATCGCTCCGTCCATGAAGACCGGAAGGTTATACATCGTATAGTTGATACGATGGTCGGTCACGCGTGACTGAGGGTAGTTGTATGTACGGATCTTTGCCGAACGGTCACCACCGGCAACCATTGTCTTTCTCTTTGCAGAAATCTCTGCGAGATACTTCTCATACTCAAGGTTATAAAGACGGGTACGGAGCTCTGCGAGAGCCTTGTCAAAGTTCTTGAGCTGAGACTTCTCATCCTGACACTGAACCACGAGGCCAGAAGGGATGTGGGTGAGTCGGATAGCTGAATAAGTAGTGTTCACCGACTGTCCGCCAGGACCAGATGAACAGAATGTATCCTTACGGATATCGTTCATATTCAGTTCGATATCAAACTCGTCAGCCTCAGGAAGCACTGCAACTGAAGCAGCGGATGTATGCACACGGCCCTGAGTCTCTGTCTGAGGGACACGCTGGACACGGTGTACGCCTGACTCATACTTCAACACGCCATATACGCCATCGCCTGAAACCTTGCAGACGATTTCCTTGAAGCCACCTGCTGCGCCTTCCGCCTGGCTTGTGATCTCCATTCTCCAGCCACGTGTCTCGATGAACTTAGAATACATACGGAAGAGATCACCGGCAAAGATTGCAGCCTCGTCTCCACCTGAACCACCACGGATCTCAAGAATAGCGTTCTTGCTGTCCTGAGGGTCTGCAGGGATGAGGAGCAGCTTGATCTTCTCCTCCCACTCCGGAAGAGTAGGCTCGATCTCCGCAATCTCCTCCTTGGCCATCTCGCGGAGGTCTTCGTCCTTCTCGGTAGCAAGGATATCCTTAGCCATCTCATAATTCTCAAGAATTCTCTTGAACTCGTTTCCTGCCTCGATGATAGGAGTAAGCTCCTTGTACTCCTTGTTGAGCTGGACGAATCTCTTCATATCCGAAATCACCTCAGGATCAGAAAGCTGATTCTGGAGTGCCTCATACTTCTCCTGAAGGCCCAACACCTTCTCCAATAATGAATTATCTGCCATATATAATATATTTATCTTTCATTTAAGATCCCTCGACAAGCTCGGGATGACAATCAGCGGATGCTCTTTATCCAGCAGCGGCGACGCATCCATAGCTCGTGCTCATAGCGTGCCCACACGTTCACCGCCGTATTTGTCTCTATCTGCGGATTGGCCAAAGCCCACTTTGCTCCGCAATCCTTATATTGCTTTGCCATCATGCCATGGAACACCGCCGATATGCCTGTGTTCTGCCATTTCGGCGCTGCACCCTGTATCATCAGGTCCACATGCTCGAAATCATTCAGAGCCCTCAGCACATGATACCATCCGAACGGGAAAAGCCTTCCTTTTGCCTTCTGCATGGCCCTTGAGACACATGCTGTAGATATTCCGAAAGCTGCGACCTCATCTTCCTCGTCCATCAGCACGCAGCATAGCCTGCTGTTAAGCTGACCCATAATCTGCTTCACTTCCTCCGCAATCTCCTCCTCAGTAAAAGGCACGAAGTTATACACTATACCATCGAAGCTCTCATTATATGCCTTGAAGAATTTCCTGATGTTCTCCGGATCCTTCTTAAGCTTGTCAAAATCAGCCTTGCGGACCTTATAACGTCCCATCATCCTCTCCGCAATCGCCTCCATCTTCTCATCCACGCCCTGATCCGCCGGCATCCTGTACTGCAGCCAGTCACATTCCTTACGGAATCCAAGCTCCTGCATTATATCCACATAATATGGATAATTGTAAAGACATGTAAACGGTGCCAACTTGTCAAAGCCTTCCACAAGCATTCCCTGACGGCCTAATGTATTATAATACAATGGTCCATGAATCTCTTCCATGCCATTCTCCTTCGCCCATGACTCCGCCGCCTCAAACAAGATCCTGGCAACTTCGATGTCATTTATCAGGTCGAACCAGCCGAAACGGATACGCTTCGTTCCATATTTTTCGTTGTACCTCGGATTGATCATCGCACATATCCTGCCCACAACCTTGCCATTCTCATCCTCCGCAAGCCACATCTTCCTCGTGCAATACTTCAGAGATGCCGCATGCATCAGCTCGTGCTCCTGTCCCTTGATCAATGGAGGAACATATTGATCACAGCCCTTGTAAAGCTCAAACGGGAACCTGATGAACTTCCTCAGGTCCTTTTTTGTCAGAACTTCCCTTATGGCATACCGAGTCATCTGCAATCATTTAGGCCCGAAGGCACAACAACCTGCAAAGATAGCAAAAACATTGGATTATCCGACATCAGCTCCTGCCTCAACGTCCTCTTTTGCGGAATATGCAGACATCAGATGCTGCACTGCAGCCTGAGCGCATACGCAGCCGAAGACAGCAGGTATATATGATATCGTTCCCACCTGGGATTTCTTGTTGCGGTCCTCGCATGGAACAATTGAATCCTTATCAGGAAGCTCCTCCGAAAACACGACCTTGAACCCTTTCTTTATACCCATGTATCTCAAGCGTTTACGCACAATGTATGCAAGCGGGCAATTAAAGGATTTAGACACATCTGCAATGCGCACCTTGGTAGCATCGAACTTCGCTCCTGCTCCCATTGAAGACACAAGAGGGATACCGTTGTCCATGCAATATTTGATAAGATGGAGCTTAGGAGAAAGAGTATCTATGGCATCAACCAGAAAATCGATCTTATACTCTCCGAGCACATCACCGGCTTTCTCCGCCTCGAGATATTCCTTGATGATGACAAGGTCAAGCTGGGGATTTATATCCATCAGACGCTGGGCAAGCACATCGCACTTAGGTTTTCCTACCGTAGAATCCAGGGCAAGAAGCTGCCTGTTCTTATTCGTTACGGACACATCGTCGCTGTCAAGGATGATGAGATGTCCTATACCTGCACGGACTATCATCTCTGCAGCATAGCCACCTACGCCGCCGACACCGATGACCGCCACAGTGGAATTTCGGAAATGCTCCAACATTTCCTCCCCCACAAGCATTCCCGTTCTTTCCTGCCAATTTTCCATTCAATTTCTGTTTAGAGATCCTTCACTTCGTTCAGGATGACAGACTAAAGTCCTTTACTCTTACCTTCGTCCCAGATAGCATCCATTTCAGCAAGAGTCATATCCTTGAGATTGCGGCCCTTACGGATTGTCTGTTCTTCAAGATATGTAAAACGTCTTCTGAACTTAGCGCAGGTACGCTCAAGAGCGGTATCCGGATTAAGTCCGTAAAGCCTTGCTGCATTGACAGTTGCAAAAAGAAAATCACCAAGTTCATCCTCCGCGCGATCATAGGCCGCAGCCTTCTCCTCATCATTCTGAGCAGCCGCCATGGCATCAAGCTCTGCCTGATACTCTCCGAGCTCCTCCTTCACCTTCTCCCAGACATCTTCCTTCTTCTCCCAGTCAAAGCCGACTCCGCGAGCCTTATCCTGCATGCGGTAAGCCTTCAAAAGAGGTGGCAGACCGTCAGGAACACCGGAAAGAACACGCTTATTGCCGTCCTTCTCCGTTGTCTTGAGCATCTCCCACTGTTTGATCACATCCTCCGCGCTACCGACCTCTGCCGATGAGAATACATGAGGATGACGATATATAAGCTTGTCACATAAGAAATTGATAACATCCACTATATCGAAATGCTGCTTCTCCTCCCCTATCTTTGCATAGAATATCACATGCAGAAGAACATCGCCGAGCTCCTTTGAAAGTTCATGCTCCTCTCCCTTGAGGATGGCATCGCTCAGTTCATACACCTCTTCAAGGGTCTGAGGACGCAACGACTCATTTGTCTGCTTCCTATCCCACGGGCATTTCTCTCTCAATTCATCCAGCACATCCAGAATTCTTCCGAATGCCTGAAGCTTTTCTTCTCTTGTATGCATATTGTTCATGTTTACATGCAAAGGTAGCAATTCTGCAAAAAATAACTATCTTTGACAAGATAATCACATAATTATGCGTAAAGACTTCACATTCGTATCGGCAGATGAAGCCGTAAAGGTCGTAAAATCAGGCGATCATATCCACCTCAGCAGCGTTGCCAGCGCTCCACGTATCCTTATCGAAGCCCTCTGCAGAAGAGGTGAGGCAGGAGAACTTCAGGATGTACGCATCCACCATCTCCATACGGAAGGACCGGCTCCATATACCGATCCGAAGTTCAGCGGCATCTTCTTCCATCAGGCTTTCTTCGTAGGAGGCAACGTACGCAAGAGTGTCCAGGCCGGATACTCGGACTATATCCCTGTATTCCTCAGCGAGACACAGAAGCTTTACCGCTGCGGAGCACTCAGATGCGATGTCGCGATGATCCAGGTATGTCCTCCTGACAAGCATGGTTATGTATCGCTCGGCACCTCTGTAGATGCAACACTTGCCGCTATCGAATGCGCCAAGACCGTCATCGCCGTTGTCAATCCTAACGTGCCACGCGCATGGGGCGACGCCATGATTCCGATGGACATGATCGACATATTCGTGGAAGGAAACGAGCCGCTTGAGCCTGCACATTTCAGCGATCCTAACGACGTCGAAATCGCTATCGGAAAGCATTGTGCCGAGCTTATTGAAGACGGAGCATGTCTCCAGATGGGCATCGGAGCCATTCCGAATGCAGTCCTGGCACAGCTCGGAGGCCATAAGAACCTCGGAGTCCACACTGAAATGTTCGCCGACGGCGTTCTTGAGCTTGTCGAAAAGGGCATCATCAACGGATCGAACAAGGTGACAGACAAAGGCAAGCTCGTATCGACATTCCTCATGGGATCGCAGAAGGTATATGACTTCATCGACGACAACCCGATGGTAGCCATGATGGACGTAGGATACACCAACGATCCATATGTGATTGCAAAGAACCCGAAGATGACAGCCATCAACTCTGCCGTTCAGGTAGACCTTACCGGCCAGGTATGCGCAGACTCTATCGGAACACGTTTCCACTCGGGAGTAGGCGGCCAGGTTGACTTCATCTACGGAGCGTCTCTTGCACCTCAGGGCAAGGCCATCATCGCAATGCCGTCATGCACAAACAAGGGCGGCAGCAAGATCGCACCGGTGATCATCGAAGGCGGCGGAGTCGTTACTACAAGACCTCATGTACATTATGTAGTCACTGAATACGGAGCTGTAGATCTCTACGGAAAATCAATGCAGGAGCGCGCAAAGCTTCTCATAAGCATCGCTCATCCTGATCACCGTGAAGAGCTCGACCGTGCGGCATTCGAACGTTTCGGTCCTCACTACAAGTCATTCGGACTTTAACATCAGAATCATATAAATACAAAAAGCGCCGGACGATCTTTTTCGTCCGGCGCTTGCTTTGATAATTTAACGTTTTAGCTATAGAGCTGTCCAAGAACCTCGAAGTATGGCTTTCCTTCATTGATGGTAACCTTGTAGACAGTCTCATCTACCTGATAATACTCGTCTCCATTGAGAGTAACCATGTCGTAGTCCTCTGGGAGAGTCTCTACCAATGCACCTGCTGGAGGAAGGATGACCTCATACTCTCCGTCTGAATCCATTGTGTAGAATACGCCGTCCTGGTAGTAGTAATTACCGTCTGCGGCTGCGTAGCTCTGTACGAGACCAAGCTCATTTGCAAGGGTATATGCCTGTGAGGCGAGCTGCTGGTTCATTGCGATTGTCTGATTCTGAGCAGCTATGGTCGCGTTGTTCTGAGCGATTATCGCATTCTGCTGAGCAATGTACTCATTGTTCTCATTTATGGTCTTGTATGTATTCGCCACTGTGTTGTAGTATGAGAGCTTTACAGCTGTCCAGGCCATGTCCGCGATAAGGTTTGCGGCAAGGACTGTTCCTCTTGGAGGTCTGCAGACTACATAATATCCACCGTATGGACGATACCATATGTCATTGTAACAGTAGTAAGTGATTCCAAAGAAAACATGTCTTCTAACGTGTGCAGGAAGCACTCTTACTCTGTGTCCGTAGCAGTGGTTGTGCTTTGACCAGAAGAAAGAAGGAGCGTTATATACCACATAATCTCGGTCTCTTGGGTGAACTCTGTGTACATCAGGCTTGTGATCAGGTCTGATCTGAACAGGCTTTGATGGCTTGCGGTCAGCTGGCTTCTTGGTAGGTCCTGCATCAGGTCTTACCGCTGGACGATCAGCTGGCTTGGCATTGCCTGCAGGGCGATTGCCTGGGCGGGTAACGCTTACAGGCTTGTCGCGATTCTCCGACTTGAAACCGCCGTTATCCGAAGGCTTTGCTGCTGGCTTGGTTGCTGGCTTTGCAGCTGGTCTGGTTGCTGGCCTAGCTACTGTTGTGCTTGGCTTGCGGTCATCAGTCGCACCTGAAGTAGGGCGGCTCACTGTACCTGCTGGCCTTGTCGAAGCTGAAGGCTTTGCTGCTGCAGGCTGCTTCGCCGCAGTCGATGGCTTTGCAGTCTGACGGGTAGCAGAAGATGCTCTGTTCTGAGTCGCATTTTTATTTACCTGAGATGAACTACGGTTTACCTGTGATGAATTGCGGTTTACCTGAGTTGCACTGCGGCTGACTGTAGCTGACGACTTAGAAGTTGACGGATTGGTTTTAGTAACGCTCGCGCTTCTTGACTCTCTACGCGCCTGTGCATCCGCATCAGACTCGAATGCCAGCAATGACAAAGCTGCTATCATCGCGGCAAATGTTGTTCTGATTGTTCTCATAATCGTGCAGTTTTAAGTTAATAGATATGGTACCTTTGCGATAATGTGCGGAAATCTTCCTCATCTTTCTGCCAATATTCTTTGATATCGGCAACATTGTACCGCTTCTTGAATTCTGTTCTAACATAATCCGTGCCACAAACTTTGTCGAAGAGTCCGTAACCACTTATGATCTCGAATGCTTTCTTGTCCGGGTAAAGCTCTGCAACTGCCTGCATCACATAGAATTGCGTCTCCGTAACACGGGCTTTTTCATAGTCTGTGAAGAAATATTGCAGTCCTTTGACAAGCTGTCCTTTCTGGCTTCCGGAAGACGGTTTGAACCAGATTGTCCTGAAAGAAATGCCAGGAAGGCTATATGACTCGAGTCTTGCCTTGAGTTTGTCCGGGTCAAGCCATGTAGCACCGAACACCTGGAAAGGAAGGGTATATCCTATACCTATGTTCATGAATCCATAAAGTTCTCCGCAGATTCCGGCAGCGGCGTAATACATCGGTGTATCCTTGTATGGAATGTTCGGCGATGGAAGCACCCATGGAAGGCCCGTATCTTCATAAAGCATATCACGGGTCCAGCCTTCCATCGGAACAACAGTAAGCTTGCAATACGCAGGCTCCTGCTTTCCATTCTGTCCCCTGTTCATGTTTTCTTCGTTAATCATCACGGCAAGTTCGCCGACAGTCATTCCATAGATATACGGTATCCTGTACTGACTTACAAACGAATAGAAGCCAGGCTCGACATAGCAGCCTTCTATCTTATTGCCTCCCAGAGGATTAGGACGATCAAGCACCATCACCTCTATGCCAAGTTCGCCACATGCTTCCATAACCAGTCCGAGAGAACTGATGAAGGTATATGAACGCACACCTACGTCCTGGATATCGTATACCATGATGTCGATGCCCTGCAGCATTTCCTTTGTAGGCTTGCGTGTAGCACCGTAAATCGAATATACCGGAAGACCTGTTGCGGTATCCTTGGTATCCTTCACATGATCACCTGCGTATATGTCACCGCGGACTCCATGTTCCGGTCCATAAAGCGCAACAAGTTCCACTCCCGGGGCATTATACAGGATGTCTACAGTAGAATTCAGCAGATGGTCCACGCCGCTTGGGTTGGTGACAAGGCCGACTCTCTTGCCGACCAGTCCTCTGAATCCTCGGTCTCTCAGGACCTCGATTCCGGTCTTGACAGCAGGCTCGGAAGCAAAGGCGGAAACCGCGATGAAACAGGTTAGGAATATTGAGAATAATCTTTTCATAGACAAGGGTTTAGAGATTTACAATCTTTCCGGCAAAGAGGATATCACCATCCTGCGAGTCAGCAATGAAGAAGATATAAGGGCGGTCTACCTTCATGGTCTTTACATTTTCCTGAGGACGGAGAGAGGTGAGGCTGATGGCTGCAGTTGTAACCGCAGCAGCTTCTGTACCGCTTTCGGTAATGTCGATATAGCATTTCTGCGCCACCTCGTCAAGAACAAGAGGGCCAGATATGGATATAGGGCTGAAATCAGCAGCGGGCGTAAAGGCGGTACGCACACCCATTCTCTCAAGTGTCTTGTTCAGGTTCATCGATGTCTCGAGACAGACCTTCGGCATGCTGAAACGCACCTGCTCTGTCTTGAGCATGCCAATCGCCATGTTATAGATGGACTCTCCGATATATGGCATTACCGAGTCCGGATCCATGCCGGCAGGTGGAAGGACCACATACATTGCATATCGTTCGCCCTGATATGGAAGCTTTATGAGCTGGCAGCCCATATACTCCATGTATTCATATGCTCCTTTCCTGTACATCATCCTGACCTCGCTGTCGCCGTCCCTGCCATGGAAGATATCATCCTGGGTTGCTCTGGCATCGAAAGGATTCTCCCATGGAGCCTTGAAATAAAGGGCATTGGCAAGTATCATCACGTTATTCGGAGACAATGAGTCCTTTATCTTTGCAATCTTTCCGTCGGTATTTTCCGAGCACCAGCTGTTCATTATCTGCAGAGCGCCTGGATCAGCGAAATTCAAGACCTGCACCTCAACGTCAAAGTCCTTCTCCATATGTGCCACAAAGCGGTTCCTTACGCTGAAATTGTCTGAAATCCATATTGAATTGGCCGACTTCACAGTAACGCTATCCGAGCTTCCAAGAGGCTCTGGTGAGAAGAGGCAGCCATTCAAAGCATTATCGAATTCGGTCTTTGTCTGCCCGTCAGCACCTTCCATAAGCATCGAAAGTGCAACTCCGGCACTGTATGGCGAAGCTACAATATTATCCTTAGGATCGGATGACGAATTCACTGCCTTGAAGAAAGACAGCGCGAAGCCTGTACGCGAGCCTTCTGACGGCGGTTCAGGCTCCTGACCGCATGAAGACAACCCCAAAAGTGCCGCAAAAGCAGCCATAAACATATATTTTCTCATAAACTTCAATTTATTTCTTTCCATATTCAGGGTCCACCTTAAGCATGGCTGTCACAGCAACGGTGACCAGACAGCATGCCATGACAAAGATGAAGAAGCTGGTATAGCCAATGCTTTCCTGCACATATCCTGCCACCATTCCAGGAAGCATCATGCTCATGGCCATGAAGGCTGTGCAGAGCGAATAATGCGCTGTCTTGAACTCACCATCCGAGTAGTAGATCAGATAAAGCATATATGCTGTAAATCCGAATCCATAGCCGAACTGGTCAAGAGCCACGCACGAGCTGATGAGAAGCAGGTTCTGAGGCTGGAATGCTGCAAGGAACACGAACGAAAGGCAAGGAAGCGTCAGCGCCAGAGCCATAGGCCAGAGTGACTTCTTGAGCCCCCATCTTGATGCAGCGATACCTCCTAGGATACCTCCTACGGTAAGGGCGGCGACACCGACTGTTCCATATACGACTCCGACGGTTTCCGTAGAAAGACCCAAGCCTCCCTTTGCGACAGGGTCGAGGAGGAACGGATTCATCATCTTTACCAGGAATGCCTCCGGAAGGCGGTAAAGGAGCATGAAGGCAAGGGCAAGCCATACATGCTTCTTCTGGAAGAATGTCACAAAAGTGCGGGCGAATTCCTTCATTATCTCCTTCGCATCATTTCCGCCAGAACGGGTGCTGTCAGCCTGTGGCCTTGGGAGGAAGAACGTATGCCAAATAGTTATCAATGAGAACATTACAGCACATACAAGCAAGGTCACAGCCCATGCTTTCGGAACGTCGCCAAGGTTCTTCTCAAGAAGTCCTGCAATAACGACAAGGACTCCCTGGCCGAATATCGACGACAGACGGTAGAAGGTGCTGCGGATACCGACGAACAGAGACTGGTCCTTTGGCGGGAGCGCAAGCATGTAGAATCCATCGGCCGCGATATCGTGGGTCGCCGATGCAAAGGCCGTAATCCAGAACATGACAAGTGTAAGGGTGAAAAGCGACACCGACGTTCCTCCGGCAGCAATCGTCTCAGCCGAAGGATGCGGAAGGCTGAATGCCACAACGGCAAATGCCACCGACATTATTATCTGCATGGCCATTATCCACCACCTCTTGGTCTTTATGATGTCAACGAATGGGCTCCAGAGGGGCTTTATAACCCATGGTAGATACAGAAGGCTTGTATACATCGCCATATCTCCCTTGGACATGCCCATATTGTTGAACATGATCACGGATATATTGTTCACTATGAAATACGGGATACCCTCAGCAAAATAAAGCGTCGGTATCCACCACCATGGACCTTTATTCTTCATTACAGTTATCTAATGTTGTTTCAGGATAATAATGCTCGAGGATCTGACGGTAATCATATCCTTTTGACGCCATGACGGCAGCACCGATCTGGCACAGACCTACTCCATGTCCCCATCCAGATCCATGAAGGATAACCTTTTCCGGGGTCATTTCCACATCAAAGGCTGAACTTTTAAGATGGCTTTCAGAGAGTATCCTCCTTATTTCCAACTCCTTACCCACCGTCAAGGTTTTCTCGCTGCCTGTTATCCTAAGTTTATATATTCTTCCGGACTCTCCCCTTTCGATAGGTTCGAGCGAGATTATTTCACCTAATTTATGTCCGCTACGTCTTTCTATAAGGTCAGCCAGTTCATCTCTTCCGTACTCCACCGTCCAGCGATAGAAATCCACCGTCTCCTGATCGTAATTGTTCAGCACCTGAGAGAGAATCTCCTTATCCTGGGTATCGCAGAAACATGGAAGGCCTTCTTCGTTGCCCGGAGTATCCGGAAGCGGCTTCAGGTACGCATAGTCCTTGTCTTCCCAGCATGTGGAGAAACTCTCCATGCGGCCTCCGCAGCATTTCGAGAAGCGGGCATCGCAAAGTTTCCCATCATGCATCAGCACCTGGCCCCATGTACGGTCAATCACCCTGCGTACGGTTTTTCCGGTAGCCCTTGTCAAGCCCTGGTATCTCTGGCAATGGTCATCCGCACATACATCGAAGAGCTTGTGATCATCATGGTCATACCACTTCACATATTCAACGGCTTCGCTCGCACATGTTTCCGATGTGGCTCCATGGAACCTTGAGTCAAGATTGAGCATAAGGGAAGGAAGGTCCGTCACTTCTGCCGGCACTTCCACAGCATGCCTGCCTCTGGCCGAGGCTATCTGCGCCATCAGCCATGAACGTGATATCACAGCATGGGCCTTAAGGAACTCCTCTGAAGCACTGGCACTCATCTCAGAGGATATCACACTCAGAAGATAGTCTTCCACACCGACAACATTCACTGCTGTCAGCTTATCCTTATCCACGATTATCTTCAATGCGCCTGCGAACTTCTGATCTTCCTTGCGTTCCCAATGGAAATTCACTCCTATAGTAACGCCATGAAGCACGAAGGAAGGCTCCGCAAACATTGTAGACGCAGTCCTTGCATCAAAATACAATTCGTCATACAAGGCTCCGTCATACTCGATCTTACCCTCGCGAAGCACAGCCTTTCTCGGGCCTGTTCCGTCGGAAAGTATCTCGAATTCTATCTCCTTGCCGGACATTATGCCGACCTGCACTGCTGGCTGGGTACGGGTGAGACGATTCAGGATGGCTGCCTCCTCCTCCTTGCTCAAGGAAACTTCCGCCACCATTTCTGAAAGAAGCTCCGGAGTCAGCTTTTCATATTCTTCCGGAACAGGAACAATGAACATTCCTCCCATATCGGCACAGCCGGGACTCATTGTAAGATGGTCGGGGCCGTCGCTGAAGTAATGGTGAGAGCGATGGCGGCTGCGGAAGACGATTATCGAACGGAAGATGCCGTTCTGATATGAGGTGAAGAGGTTGAACATCGGCTCGTTCTCTCCTTCAGGTATCTCGACACAGTCCAAGAGTCGGTAGAACAGCTTTGCGGCCGACTTCGCTGTCTCTGCCTCCAGGATAAAGACGCCGGTCGTAAATTTCTGATAATGATACAGATGCGCATCCTGCTGCGACATCAGGAATACACGAGAGTTCCCTGCATCCCTTTCCAGAGGCATCAGATCCTTCGGAGCTGCCTGGAAATGATGGTGATCAGGGGCTGATGCACCGCTCTTAGGGCCATTGTAGAAAAATGTGAAATCCGTGTATTTCCTTGCAAGATCAAGCATATCCACATACCTGTTCCAGATGGTCTGGTCGGTATGTCTCGCCTCAGCGATCACAAGATGGTCCGGAAAGATAGGATATGGATTGAGGAGCACATGATACTTCTTGCCCTTCCTTCCCTCGAACTTCAGCATTATCTGCTCTTCAGGGCGATTGTCACGACAGAGAAAACATTTCCTCTTGGCGATGTCGGCCTTGCTCAATTTTGCGGCAGAAGAAATCATCCTTGCCGGATTGTGCTGAAGCGTCACCTTGAGCCCGCCTACCTCCAACTCCCTTGTAAGGACATTCTTCAGTGCACGGAAGTTTTCACAAGCAAGAGGCCAGCATGAAAGCTGGTCTCCCACGAATTTATGTATGATCTCGCTGTTCTTCATCGCTTGTTCATCCTTAACCTGGCTTCAAGCTCCCATGTTCTGATGCGGTCTTTGTAAAGATTGTTTGCATTGACCCGCTCGATATCAAGGGCAGCATCCGAGTTTCCTTCCCATCTGCGACAGCAGTAAAGCACGTCATAGATGCGTCCGATACGATATTCGCGGCTTATCCTCAGACCGAGGGCATAATCCTCTCCGTAGCTCGTATTCGGAAGGTTGATGGTCCTGAGAAGTGGTGTCCAGAAAGCCCTCGGAGCTCCTAGTCCATTGATTCTCAATGCATTGTTGCGCCCGTTATCTTCGGTCCATTCGCGATGGTCAATCACTCCTGGAGGTATAGGATTCATATTGAAATCCGTCATCTGATATGTTCCTACCACCATGGCGCATTTCTGCTCGCGGAAGGCATCCACGATCTTCTGCAGGGTATCCGGACCGCTGTATACGTCGTCGCTGTCAAGCTGTACGGCATATTCTCCGCAAAGTTCATGATGGACTGCAAGGTTCCAGCATCCTCCGATGCCAAGGTCGTATTTTGCAGGAATCACATGCACAAGACGGCTGTCAGCGGCAGCGATCTCATCGAGAAGCTCCGTCGTTCCGTCTGTCGAATGATTGTCCACAACGATCACATTATACGGGAAGTCACATTTCTGGCTCAGAGCACTCTCTACAGCATCCTTTATCGTCCTTACCCTATTGAAGACCGGAATAACAACAGTAGCGGTATTCTCAAAGGTATTTCCGGCAAATTCACTGATGTCCGGATCCTTGAATTTCGGTTCAAGCCATGCGCCGATGCGCTTGAGATGCGCCGTGCAGACCTTTTCCATCTCTATCTGTACAGTCCTGTTCTTAGGATCGACGTAATCGAACTGCTTTTCACCAGACTTTCTGTTGTCTGTCTCGATCTCGGTATAGAGATATTCATTGACATGTACGATGTTCTTCATCCTGAGTCTCAGATCGTAGAGAGCGCCGAATTCATAATCGGTCTCCATCGCACGGACAGCCCTCTTGAAGGAACTGCTTCTGAAAACAAGCACGCTTCCAAAGTCAAAATCATCTCTCAGCGCACCTTTCTGGCATGCAATCAGAGGATGCTTCTTTCTCTGGCCGCCCTCAACCATCTGATAATGATCGGCATACAACATATCCGCACCGGTATCCTCAGCAACATTGAGAATACGGTCCAGGGCGAACATACCCATCTCGAGGGGCATGTCCTTGGTATATATGAGCATGTATTTCTCGGAAACAGCTTCAGCTATGCTTCTGAGCGTCTCTGTCGACCTCAACGAAACTCCGGTAAGGATTGTAACCCCGGTAAAAGCGTCGCTTCTGCTGAAAGACTCAACCGTCACAGACATATCCTCTGCGGACATTGACGGCACAAAACATTCGATACTTGACATGATTACATCTGCTTTAGTATATCAAAGACAAATGTAATCAATTTACTAAAGAAGAGCAAGCAGGGATTTGCGTATCATCTGGAATTCGCTCTCGAAATTCGGGGTAAAGATACCCTTGCCGATATTCGCATCTATTTCGGCGATTTCCCACCACCTGCCTTCATCCACCTCGTCCAGGTCGGGACGCAGGTCATATGTGCCTACTACGGCAAAGACATTGACCATTTCCTTTTCTATAGAGGATTCGAATTCATATGATTCAAGGTAGATCGGATTGAACTCAGTAAGGCCGAGCTCTTCGGAAGCTTCACGATATACCGCTTCCATAAGTGACTCACCATAAGACACATGTCCACCGACGGCAGTATCCCATTTACCTGGCTGTATATCCTTGAGCATCGAACGTTTCTGCAGATATACACGGGAATAACGGTCGATTATATGGATATGGATCACCGGATGGAGAGGCTTAGCGCCACTATGGCAATATTCGCGGGTCGACCTTCCGACGACCATTCCGCTTGGCACTACCACAGGGAACCACTCGTGTCCATAGGCCTTTACGGCCTTTGAACCCGCAGTCGGAGCCGGTACCACCGGAGCTATTTCATATGGATATATCAGCTCTATCATTATATCAGAATACGATTTCAACACAATAAGACGACGTGCCTTCCACCTTTCCTTCAACGAATACATGCAGACCGTCTTCCTTCTCTACGAAAGCTCTGTAGATCTCGACATGATCGCCAGCCTTTGTCTCATGGTTGAAGTTGATGGTGAACTCCTTCACAGGTCTGCTGGATGTGATGTCATAGCCTACGGCATTCATTGACCACTGCATGTACATGGCATTGTTTGTATGGCCGTTAGTATCTATGTCTGAATAAGATACAAGATGTGTCCTGACGAGTTCAGCCTCAACATCCTTTGGCATCTGGACCTTGTCCGCTGGAGTCTCGATGACATTTTCCGTACATACTGTACCTTCCTCCATCAGGTTCGGATCACGTACGAGCCTGCGGGTCTCGAGGTTGAGGACAAGCCACGAAGTCGTAGCCTTTACTCTTTCTCTTCCCTCGCTGTCCGTAATAAGGAAATCCCTGAGGAAAAACAATCGATTGAGTCCCTTATGCCATGTATTTAGGGTAATCTCATCCCTCCATTTCGGCGTATCCACAAACTCGACATGGACTCTGGAAAGAATCCAGGCCGTATTTGTCTTGATCAGGTCATCATAGCCGAAACCAAGGTAGACGGCATGACGGCCCGCAGCCTCCTGAGCCATATTCATGAATGATGTAGGCTTGAGACGCCATGAAGCGTCTGTATCATAACATGGGATTGTATGTTTTTCAGCGTACTTTATCATTTTATGACATAGTTTAGGATCCTTAATTCTTCTTCCGTATAGAGATAGCCGTCAATCCATTCAGGGCATACTCTGCCGACAATGGCGAGTGCTATAAGGAAGAGTACGAACAAAGCGGCAATCGAGCACAATGCAATAATGGCAGTTCTTCTGCCGGAAGTCTTCTTCGCTGTGATAGGCTCAGATGCTGCCGGAGTTTCCTGCACGTGCACAGGCTCAGGCTGAGACTCCACGATTGGCTCTGACTGAGGCACAATCTCGGGTTCCGGAGCTGGTTCCGGTTCAGGTTCAACAACGGGTTCCGGTTTCAGCTCAACGACGGGCTCTGGCTGAGGTACCGGCTCCGGTTCCGGAACTGGTACGGGAGCGGGTTCAGGTACCGGAGATGGTTCAGGTACCGGCTCTTCGAGAAGAGATTTCAGACCGACTACAGCAGCGCTTACCTCCTCGCGGGTCTCTTGATGGGTCTTCAAGGATATTGGTTCAAGACCGAAACCTGCAGGATAAATGTCGAGATCTTCATTTGCGACAAAGAATACAGCATTTTCCTTTGTCGCCCTAAGACGGCCAAGTCCCGGGAAAACGACGGTCTTCTTTGTATGGAGCACCGGCTTAAGTTCAGCCACAAAATCCTTGATGATCCTTTCCGCAACCGCCTTGTCGACATTATTGGTCGAGGCATAGAATGCAGCCAGTTCGTCACCTTCGTCAGGCTTTGACCTGAAGAAAAGTCTTCGGTACGGAGGATTGATGGTATAACCCTTATCCGAAAATGTCGAAGGAACGACCTCGGCTACGAATGAACCAAGACCGGGCAGCACTACTCTGTCATTGTCAAGAATGAGTTCCTTGACTATTTTTGATAAGAGATCGATATCCATAATGCAAGGTGTTTTGACTTAAACCACACAAAGGTACAAAAAAATCAAAAATAATTGCGAAATATTTTGGCAGTTAAAAAAATGTTCGTACATTTGCCGTCCCAAACGTTAGGAATGGCGTTTGAGAGTGCAAATATTCCCGAATAGCTCAGTTGGTTAGAGCATCTGACTGTTAATCAGAGGGTCCTTGGTTCAAGTCCAAGTTCGGGAGCAACTTTTAAAATACATTCCCGAATAGCTCAGTTGGTTAGAGCATCTGACTGTTAATCAGA
>JAZRQM010000042.1:0-12430 GCA_045649795.1 Candidatus Cryptobacteroides sp.
TACCTCCTGCTGAGATTTTCGACAGGCATTCCCGAGAAGTACTCACGCAGCATTTTTCCTTGAGCTCGCTGCATCGCTCGATAGACTTTAGGTTGCATAAAAGTTACCGTTTTTTGGTAAACTTTTTTCAGGACGGGACAAAGCGTCAAAACCCAACACGCTGACATTCAACATATTACACTATTTAAGGTGGGTAAATTTCTCCTACCCTAAATTAGACAAACCTCTAATATTCAACTACTTAAATCTCATTCATCTCAACAACTTTTATTGTTAAATAAACAAAAGACATTCTTTTGTACCCTATCCATTGGCTCATTAGTTATACAGTTACGCCGAACCGACAGGTTTTCGTCCCTAAAAACACATGTCTCGTCACATTTTTCTTTTTTTTGAAAGACCGATTGCAGATCGTCCGATAGATTTGCCGGAAACCAAATCCATATGAATATGAAAAGAAGAATATTTAGTGCGGACGGAATCATGCATGTTTATCAAAGGACAATTTCCGGATTCAACCTTTTCTACACGACGGAGGACTTCCTCGTATTTTACACTATAGTCTCGATTCAGGCCAGACGAGTGGGAATATGTATTCTCTGCATGTGCCTTATGATTGACCATGTCCATATGCTCGTATCCGCCGACTGTCTGTCCATGATGAGCAGATTCATAAATTCATGTACAAGCCTTTATGCGCGCGAGTTCAATGCCTGCACCGGAAGGCAAGGTCCATTGTTCGAGTCACCATATGGCAGCGCTATGAAACTGGAGATGAAACGGATACGGTCTGCCATAGCATATCTGTTCAATAATCCTGTAGAAAAACATCTTTGCAGCAAGGCCGAGCAATACAAATGGAACTTTCTGGCGCATTATGGAAAACTTCCGTCTGTCAGGAAAGCTTATTGTTCGAGCAAATTAAGAAGGTCGATGGATCTTGCTGAAGAGGCTTTCAGGCGTAAAAGATACCTGAACCATGCACTCCTGAATACAATGATGAAAGACCTTACGCCGGAGGAGAAAAACAAGCTTGCGGACCATATCATTTCCATATATTTTCCCTTCGACATCAAAAGAACAACAGATTGTTACGGATCATACGAAGAAATGCTTATCGCCATCAACTCCAACACGGGAAGCGAGTATGAGATTATCGAAACCGAATACTGCAGATCTGACAAACCCTATAGAGACATTATCACATTCCTATATAAGAAGGGTATAAAGGACATGCATTCAGTCATTTCCATGGATAATGAGAACAAATTGGCAATGATGCAGGATATAAAGACACATACATCCGCCTCATATACCCAAATCAGGAAGTTTCTGCATATCCAGCCTTTGAAAAGACAGACTAAATCAGGAAGATAACTCTCTAACTAACAACGCATTACATTAATGAGGGTAGGTAAAATCTACCCACCCTCACTTATGTAACTATCTTATTTTCAAAGCATTAAGACACATGAACCATTTCAGATCCAGAGTCCGGCCGTTTAACTGCATTACTGCTTGGCGATATTTTCACGCATTTCTGTATCGGCCTGGATGTTCTTCATCTTATAATAATCCATGATGCCGAGATTGCCGTTGCGGAATGCCTCTGCCATAGCGAGAGGAACCTCTGCCTCCGCCTCAATCACGCGGGCACGGGCCTCCTGAGCCTTAGCCTTCATCTCCTGCTCGAGAGCCACGGCCATTGCACGACGCTCCTCTGCGCGAGCCTGAGCGATGTTCTTGTCAGCCTCTGCCTGGTCGATCTGGAGAACGGCACCGATGTTCTTTCCGATATCAATGTCAGCAATGTCAATGGAAAGGATTTCGAATGCTGTACCTGCATCAAGTCCCTTATGAAGCACCACCTTGGAAATGCTGTCAGGATTCTCAAGAACGAGCTTGTGACTTTCTGCGGAACCGATTGAAGATACGATACCCTCACCTACTCGTGCAAGGACTGTCTCCTCACCGGCACCTCCGACGAGCTGCTTGATGTTTGCACGTACTGTGACACGAGCCTTTGCGATGAGCTGGATACCATCCTTTGCCACAGCAGTAACCGGAGGAGTATTGATGACCTTAGGATTTACCGACATCTGCACTGCCTCGAACACGTCACGGCCGGCAAGGTCGATAGCCGCTGCCATCTTGAAATCGAGAGAGATGTTGGCCTTGTCCGCAGAAATCAGGGCATTCACCACCTTAGGTACATTTCCCTTTGCAAGATAATGAGCCTCAAGTTCATTTGCATACAAGGTAAGTCCCGCCTTCGTTCCTGTCACCATCGCCATCACTATCGTGTTCGGAGAAACTCCTCTCCAACGCATGAGCACGAGCTGGATAAGTGAGATATGAACTCCGGAAATCAATGCCTGGAACCACAAAGTAACAGGGAAGAACCACAAGAAGATCACAAGACCGACTATCGCGACTGCGATCCACACAAAAATCATTGCGTCCATAATAATATGATTATTAGTTTATTATACAGGTTTGACATAGATCTTGCCGTCCTCTATCAGAACGACTTCGACCTCAACTTCCGAATCAAGCATTCCCTCCAAGGCTTTGACTTCAATGACATAGTTTCCAAAGCGGGCAGAACCGGTCGGAGCCAGCCTTGAAAGAGTCTTTCCATGATCTCCTACAGCAAGCACGGAAGCCTCAGATGAAACAGCCTTTGAATCGATGTTTGTCTCCAGAGCCATCTTCTTCCATGTCTTTGCTCTGAGCACCCACACGGTAAGGGCAACTATAAGCACCGCATTAATGACGGTGATGATGATTCCTGTCGTCTGGCCAACCTCCATGAAGGCATAGAAACATGATCCTCCCATGGCCAGAAGTCCGAGGATACCAGCAATACCTACTCC
Source organism: Candidatus Cryptobacteroides sp. (assembly GCA_045649795.1). Classification (GTDB taxonomy): domain Bacteria; phylum Bacteroidota; class Bacteroidia; order Bacteroidales; family UBA932; genus Cryptobacteroides. Next base: position 2,877 of record JAZRQM010000042.1, read on the forward strand.
CGGAACGAGCAGGATTTCAGCAAAGATCAGCACAAGGCCGACCAGTATCAAAGTAATTATGAATCCCATGAGTACAAATTTACTTATTTGCAGAATCATTTCCAACTGCATGGCTGGAAACATCGGAAATTCCCATAGCCTTGACGAATTCCACGAGAGAATCCGCCTGTGCCTTATCGGCAAACGGACCGACCATGAATATGATTGTACCATCCTCAGTCTCGCTTCGGGCAATGTCCTTTCCTGCAGCCTGCTGGCGTATACCGGATGTTACCGAATTCTCAAGGACTCCGTCTGACGGTATTATCCTTACCTCATACATCATGTCGACATGTCCCTTCGATGCCTCTCTGCTTCTTGCCGTCGCAACGGAAATCTCCTTTCCATTGTCATATGCTACGATGAAGGCACTTCTGAATCCCCTGCCTTTGACCGCATTAAGCTTTGACAGTACATCCTTGTATGAACTGAAAAGTCCGACGCGATAGCTGTATCTTCCGCTCGATCCGCGAGTTTCAAACACAGGGCTGAGTCCCTTGAGGCTCTTCACATCCGCCTTTCCGCCCGAACTGAATATCTGGATCTGATAGATGATGCCGCCCGGAATGGTATTGTCCTCGGCAAAACGTCCTTCGTCAAGAATCATGAATGAATAGTCGAACTTCTTTTCAGGCTCCATGATATCAAGGGCAAGAGGAGCCCCGAAAGACCTTTTCACAAAATCATATCTCTCCGCATCCACCCTATCATCGACCGCAGCCTCCATGATCTTGTCCGGATCAACCACAACACCGCTGAAAAGGAATTCCATCTCTATTTCCTGAAGCTCTGCGATAGCCCTCTTGAGCGAATCCTGAAGCTGAGGCACACGAGCTTCCCTGCTACGTATCAGCTCCGCAAGTCTGTCTCTCTCGAAATCGTCGTTGCTCAATGCGAAGAGATTCCTGTCCTCGTCAAGAGATGAAGAATAGAATGACACCGAATCCCTGAGCTGACGCACCTGGACCATCTTCAGCTTGTATTTATCCATACCCGCACCTTCCTGAGAATCAGCCTTTTCAACCTGCGCATCCGCAACCGCCTCACTTTCCGGAACAAGTCTTGAAAGCTCAAGAAGGGCAGCCGGATCATCAACCGAATGCCTTACCGGCATGCTGTCGAATTCAAGCACATAAAGCCATACGCTGTCCGCCGGACATTCCCTGTCTGACGCAAAGAATGCATATCCGTCAGACGGATCCGCGACATAAAGAAAATCATTGTATGGAGAAGAATACGGGAATCCCATATTCACAGGCTCGGCCCAGTCATTAAGATCGCTGTCCCATCTTGATACATATAGATCATAGCCGCCGACGCCGTAAAGTCCGTCTGAAGAAAAGTAAAGCGACCTTCCGTCCTGGGATACCACAGGGTATATTTCATCGGAAAGAGAAGTAAGCGACTCGTTAAGCATGGACGGATATGTCCATACGGTGTCCATACGCTCAGTCATGTACAGATTCCTGCTGCCGGCCGCATCTTCTGCAGAAAAATAAATGACATCCGAGTCAGACGGAGCATACAATGCCTTTGAGAATCTGTGAACCGCACTGCTGTCGAGCTGATCCGGCGTCTTTCTCCATGACCTGTCTTCAAGCGGATAATACAGGAAGAATTCATCTGTCGCAAGCTTCTTTCTGTCAATGACTCTTGGAGAATACACAAAATCCGCCATGTTCAGACCGTTTTCGGAAAGAAGCATCTTTTCCGCTATGGCCTCGACATGGATGGAATCGGTCTCAGCAAGCAGAGATTCAGCCTCTTCGAAAGCACCGCATGCATCTTCGAACCTGTACTGCATATGCAGAGACTCGCCAAGACGGACGAGGCTGTCTACCTGGCGGTTTTGAGCGGAAAGTCCTTGACTAAAAGCAAGAAAAGTCGCCAATATTATATAAAAGGTATGTTTCACCCCCTGCATATGTGTATTTTCTCTCATTTTCAGCCTACAAAAATAAGAAATATTTACAGAATCTTCGTTTATAAGAAAAAAATTGTAAATTTGTGCCCTATTTTGCGGATGGTGTGGAATGCAACTTCCATGCTGTCCTCAAATAATGCATACAAATATCATTAAAACAATAAATTATTATGCAAAGTAAAGGTGCTATCAAATTTGTAGCGATTCTCCTTCTCCTTGCGTCACTTTGGCAGCTTTCATTCACTCTCGTGGCAAACCGTCAGGAGAACAAGGCTGAGAAGTACGCTGAGGCTAAGGCAGAAGCTGCAATGAACGCAGCTGCATTCGGCAAGGTTGCCGAGGCAGACAAGGCCTTCTACCTTGACTCTATCAGAAAGGTCGAGAACAGAAGGTACATCGATTCAATTTCTTCCGAGAAGATTTACCTCGGATACACATTCAAGGACATCCAGGCTAAGGCAATCAACCTTGGTCTCGACCTCAAGGGCGGTATGAACGTGATGCTTCAGGTTCAGCTCGAGGACCTCGTGAAGGCTCTTGCTGGCGGAAGCACAGCTCCTGAGTTCACAAATGCACTTGCTCTTGCGAAGGAGCGCAGCATCGATTCAAGAAACGACTTCATCACTCTCTTCGCTGAGGCTTGGAAGGAGACTTCAAACGGAATGCCTCTCGCACAGATCTTCGGAACATACGAGATGAGAGACCAGATCGGACCTGAGTCAACAGATGCTGAGGTTATCGAGGTCATCAGATCTGAGTCTGAGAGCGCAATCTCTAACTCATTCAACGTCCTCAGAAACCGTATCGACCGTTTCGGCGTTACTCAGCCAAACATCCAGAAGCTCGGAAACAGCGGACGTATCCTCGTGGAGCTCCCAGGCGTAAAAGAGCCTGAGCGTGTAAGAAAGCTCCTCCAGGGAACTGCATCACTCGAGTTCTGGCCAACATACACAAATGAGGAGATCGAGGGTTACCTCGCAGAGGCTAACGCATTCCTCGCTCAGCTTCAGGCTGCTGAGGAGACTGTAGCAGAGACTGCAGAAGAGACAGCTGGCGACGACATCCTCGCTGAGGAGCTCAAGCAGGCTGAGAATGACGCAGCTCTCGAGGCAGAGATGCTCAAGCAGAACCCTCTCTTCGCACTTCTCCAGCCATCTGGAGCAAGAGGCCACGCTTGCATCGGTTATGCACACTATGCTGACACAGCGCAGATCAACAAGTATCTTGCAATGCCACAGGTTAAGCAGCTCTTCCCACGTGAGTTCAAGCCAATGTGGACTGTAAAGGCTTCTGCAATGGATCCTAACGAGAACATCTTCGAGCTCGTTGCCATCAAGGCTCCTACACGTGACGGAAAGGCTCCACTTGACGGTGGTTCTGTAACTGACGCACGCGTACAGTACGGCAACAACGGCGGCTCTCCTGAGGTTTCAATGACAATGAACGCTGAGGGTGCAAACGTATGGGCACGCCTTACAAAGGACAATATCGGCCGTCAGATCGGTATCGTACTCGACGGTATGGTATATTCATATCCAAACGTACAGTCTGAGATTTCAGGTGGTAGCTCACAGATCACTGGTGACTTCACACTTGAGGAGGCTGAGGACCTTGCTAACGTCCTCAAGTCAGGTAAGCTCCCTGCACCGGCTACTATCATCCAGGAGCAGGTTGTAGGACCATCACTCGGTGCCGAGTCTATCAACGCAGGTCTCATCTCATTCGTGATCGCCTTCATCCTCGTGCTCCTCTACATGCTCTTCTTCTATCGTGGAGCAGGTCTCGTAGCTGACATCGCACTCCTTTGCAACGTAGTTCTCCTCTTCGGTACACTCGTTTCATTCGGTGCAGTCCTCACACTCCCTGGTATCGCCGGTCTCGTATTGACACTCGGTATGGCAGTGGATGCTAACGTGATCATCTATGAGCGTATCAAGGAAGAGCTTCGCGCAGGAAAGGGTCTCAGCAAGGCTGTAGCTGACGGTTACTCAAACGCTTACTCAGCTATCGTTGACGGTCAGATCACTACCCTCCTTACAGGTATCGTACTCTTCGTATTCGGTTCAGGTCCTGTACAGGGCTTCGCTACTACCCTCATCATCGGTATCATCACTTCTGTCCTCACATCTATCTTCATCACAAGAATCATCTTCGATGACAGAGTAGAGAAGGGCAAGAACATCAGCTTCGACAGCAAGCTTACAAGAAACTTCCTCCAGAACACTCACGTTGACTTCATCGGCAAGAAGAAGATCGCTTACATCGTTTCTGGTGCGCTTATCCTCATCTCACTCGTTTCAATCTTCACAAAGGGCTTCACATACGGTGTTGACTTCACCGGTGGACGTACTTACGTTGTAAGATTCGACCAGCCAGTGACTGCAGAGGATGTACGTGCAGCTGCTCTTGCTGAGTTCGACGGCGCTGTAGAGGTTAAGCAGTTCGGTGGTGAGAGCCAGATGAAGATCACTACTCAGTATCTCGTTGAGAACGAGTCTACAGAGGCTGACAATGAGGTAGAGAACAAGCTCTACAACTCACTCAAGGGCTTCTTCGCTGACGATCTTACATTCGAGGAGTTCACTTCAACTCTCGACAACCCTAACGGTATCATCAGCTCTGACAAGGTAGGTCCTACTATCGCTAACGATATCACAAGAGATGCATTCATCGCTGTGATCCTCGCCCTCATCGTTATCTTCGCATACATCGCTGTACGTTTCAGCGGATGGACATGGGGTCTCGGTGGTGTGACAGGTCTTGCACACACAGCTCTCATCGTGATCGGCTTCTTCTCACTCTTCTCAGGTATCCTTCCATTCAGCCTTGATATCGACCAGACATTCATCGCTGCGATCCTGACTATCATCGGTTACGCTATCAACGATACAGTGGTTATCTTCGACCGTATCCGTGAGTACAAGGAGCTTCATCCAAAGGCAGACTTCCGTCAGAACGTGAACGAGGCCCTCAACAGCACTCTCTCACGTACTATGAATACTTCACTCACAACTCTCGTGACAATGCTCGCGATTGCAATCTTCGGTGGTGAGGTGATCAGAGGTCTTGCAGTAGCCCTTATCCTCGGTATCGTTATCGGTACATATGCTTCTATCTTCATCGCTACACCTATCATGTACGATGTTACAATGAAGAAGGCAAATAAGGAGAACAAGTAATATCTGATATTACATAATATTCTTGTCGGGGTGGCTGAAAAGTCACCCCGATTTTTTGTATCTTTGTCCCCCTTAAAAACTACAGATATGTCCTTCGTCCATCTTCACGTCCATACACAATATTCCATCCTCGACGGCCAGTCGGCTATCAGTGACCTCTTTGCACGCGCAAAAGAGCTCGAAATGCCTGCCCTGGCTATCACAGACCATGGAAACATGTATGGTGTCAAGGAATTCCTCAAGGTGGCAAAGAAGTTCCCGGAGGTCAAGCCTATCATCGGCTGCGAGATCTATGTGACCAAGCACTACGACCATAAGCTCAAGGACAAGGACCACAGAGGCTACTACCACCTCATCCTCCTGGCAAAGAACTACACAGGCTACAAGAACCTCATGAAGATCGTCTCGACCGGTCATATCGAGGGAAAATACTATGAAAAGCCACGTGTATGCCACGAGATCGTGGAAAAGCACTCTGAAGGACTTGTATGCTGCTCTGCATGTATCGCGGGAGAGATCCCAAGGGCGATCATAGCGGGAGACATGAAGGGCGCCGAGGAGGCCATAATGTGGCATAAGAAGGTATTCGGGGACGATTTCTACCTCGAAGTGCAGCAGCACAAGACCGAGATTCCGGGACAGTCGCAGGAGGTGTATGAACATCAGATGGTTGCGAACGAGGGTATCTTCCAGCTGGCGGAAAAGACCGGCACGAAGGTCGTGGCTACCAATGACGTACATTTCGTACGCAAGGAGGACGGCCCGGCCCACGACAGGCTTATCTGCCTCACCACGAATGCCAACCTGGACGATCCGGACCGTATGAGATACACCCAGCAGGAGTATCTCAAGAGCGAGGATGAGATGCTGGACATGTTCTACAAGCATCCTGAGACCCTCAGCAATACCCTCGAGGTAGCCGAAAAGATCGAGATTTATAAGGTAGACAAAGACCCTATCCTTCCGAAATTCGACCTTCCGGAAGAGTTCATGGCGGACATTGACAAGTATCTCGAAGAATACAAGGGCATCATCGACGAGGGCCGATGCGACAAGAGCGGAAACGAGCGAGGCACGGAGTTCTGCAACTCTGTCGCATACCTCTGCCATCTTACATACAAGGGAGCTCACTGGAGATATGGCGACACACTCACTGACGAGCAGGCCGAGCGTATCGAATTCGAGCTCAAGACCATCTGCAAGATGGGATTCCCAGACTACTTCCTCATCGTGCAGGACTTCATCGCAGCTGCACGATCAGAAGGCATCTCGGTAGGTCCGGGACGTGGTTCCGCAGCAGGATCGGCAGTAGCTTACTGTCTGAAGATCACCAACATAGACCCTATCAAATACGACCTGCTCTTCGAGCGATTCCTCAACCCTGACCGTATCAACATGCCCGATGTCGACATCGACTTTGACGATGACGGCCGCTATCGCGTGTTCCAGTACATCGAGGAAAAATACGGCAAGGAGCAGATCTCTCACGTGATCACATACGGTACAATGGCCGCGAAATCGGCCATCAAGGACGTTGCGCGCGTAAGCCGCATGACCATCGAGGATTCGAACAGGCTCACCAAGATGATTCCGGACAAGCCTATCGTACAGATGGAGGATGCAGAGGATCCTTTCAACGAGGGAGATACGCTGGAAGAGGGACAGAAGCTGATCGAGAAGGACGTGGAGGTAGATGATCCTGAAAATCCTGGAAGCAAGATAAAGGTAAAGAAGAAGTTCAAGAAATATAAGAAGGAGGTATCCTACAAACCGAAGCTCAAGAACTGCTACAAGCTTATTCCGGAGCTGAAGGAAGAGCTTACAAACGGTACTGAAGAGACCAAGGACGTACTCAACTATGCTGCAAAGCTGGAGGGATGCGTCCGTCAGACCGGTGTCCATGCCTGCGCGATGATCATCGGAAGGAGCAACCTCACCGAGTACATCCCTATCTGCGTGGCCAACGATAAGCTTACAGGAGAGGAAGTATGGGTATCACAGTATGACGGCCACTATATCGAAGAGGTCGGAATGCTCAAGATGGACTTCCTCGGCCTGAGGACCCTGTCCATCATCAAAGAGTGCCAGGCGAACATCAAGAAGCGCTTCGGAATCGAATTCGATATCGAGAAGATTCCTATCGACGATAAGGAGACATACGAGCTCTACAGCCGCGGAGACACCACCAGCGTCTTCCAGTTTGAGTCGCCGGGAATGAAGGAATGGCTCATAAAGCTCCAGCCTACCCGATTCGAAGACCTCATCGCCATGAACGCCCTCTACCGTCCGGGCCCTATGGACTACATCCCTGATTTCGTTGAAAGAAAGCAGGGCCGCAAGCCTATTGAATATGACCTTCCGGCAATGGAGGAAATCCTTCAGGATACATACGGAATCACAGTATACCAGGAGCAGGTGATGCTTCTGTCGCGTAAGCTTGCAGACTTCACCCGAGGCGAGGCCGACACCCTGCGAAAGGCAATGGGAAAGAAGATCATCGACCTTCTTAACTCATTGAAAGACAAGTTCATAAACGGAGGTATCAAGAACGGACACCCTCAGGATACCCTTGAAAAGATCTGGAAGGACTGGGTAAAGTTCGCCTCATATGCCTTCAACAAGTCGCACGCTACATGCTATGCGTGGGTGAGCTACCAGACAGGATGGCTCAAGGCCCACTACCCAGCTGAGTTCCAGGCAGCCAACCTGACGAAGAACCTCTCCAACATGGAGGAGATCAAGAAGATCATGGATGACTGCAAGAAGAACGGAATCAAGGTGCTCAATCCGGACATCAATGAGTCCGACGCACGCTTTACCGTGAACAAGCAGGGTGAGATCCGCTTCGGACTTGGAGGAATCAAGGGATTCGGAGACAACATCGTGCGAGCAATCCTCGCAGAACGCGAAGAAAACGGCCTTTTTGAGGACATCTACGACTTTGTGGAGCGTATGTCCGGAGTGGTCAACAGAAAGGCTTTTGAGGCCCTTCTTTTCTCAGGAGCATTCGACAGCTTCGGTATCTGCCGCAAGCAGTTCACCCTCCCTGGCAAAACCGGAGATACATTCCTCGATACACTTCTCAGATACGGAGAACTCTACAAGAAGGACAGCATGGAAAGCGCCGTGTCCCTCTTCGGAGAAGTCGAGGAGCTCAAGCCAGAGAGGCCGGAGATGCCACCTATGACAGGAGAAGACGACATCCTTGAAAGACTTCAGATGGAGAAGGAGCTCGTCGGCATGTATCTTTCGTCACATCCTCTGGACCAGTACGCATTCGAGCTGGAGAACTTCACCACATGCCAGGTCGGAGAGCTCGATGCCCTCGTCAGCGACTGCGAAAGCAGAAAGACAAAGCAGAAGGCCAATATCGCCGGATTCATAGTCTCGACCCAGCAGATGACCACAAAGACCGGACGTCCATGGTCAAAGACCGTCATCGAGGACTTCAGCGGAAGCTATGAACTCGCCCTCTTCGGCAAGGACCATGAGAATTTCATGAGCTACATGCAGCTCCATAATGCCATCTTCATCGAGGGAGAGATCGAAGAGAAATACTACCTTAAACCGGAGGAGAAGGCCCAGGGCAAGACATCTCCTTACGCTTTCAAGGTAAAGAAGGTAATGCTTCTTGGAAATGTAACAGACTCATATGTAAAGGGCTTTGCCATAAGCATTTCCACTCCGATGCTGACGCCTGAGTTCCGCGAAGGCCTCGTGAAGATGATAAAGAAGAACAAAGGAAGCGTGCCGCTCTCAATGTTCCTCTATGATCCGGAAAAGAAATGGAATATCGAATTCCTTTCAAGAAAATTCCGCGTTGCGGTCACCGCACAGCTCCTCGAAGAGCTCAACAGGATGCAGATCCGCTACACGGTACTGAAGAAATAAGTCTGAAGTTCTACGCAGCCTCCTCCCACGCTTTCAGCCGGGAGGAGATTTTGTTAACAGGGATTAGGGTTTCTGGTGGTCTATCGATATAATTATACATCAGAACTGGTTCCTCTCTACGAGAAAGATCCGAAAGATGTCATCCAGATGTAACTCTGCCCTTTTCGTTTCCGCAATGAGATTTCTGCCACGAAGTCAATGAAACACCTTGCAATGTGTACTTCGTGGCCACGAATCTGCCGGATATGCGCCTTCTGCTGCCACGAAGTACAAGTTTCTGACGATATGTGTACTTCGTGGCCAGAACCAACACATTATCCACCGGTTAAAACGTATGTTTCAGAGACTCCTTACTCTCATATCTGGTCACTCTCCGTTATACCTTCAACTCATCCAACAACAAATACAAAGGCTCCGGCGCCGGCACCGAAGCCCAAAGCAGAATGTAATCTGCTCAGAGAATCTGACATAATAAAAATCAGTGACCATTGATGTAAGCGACATGCCACCCCCGGCTAGGG
>JAZRQM010000043.1:0-26000 GCA_045649795.1 Candidatus Cryptobacteroides sp.
AGAGGTTGATACTACTCAACCTCTTGATAGAAAGCAGAGCAATCAGTTTGTTTCGTCAAGCACACATTCTGACGAGGATAGGGTGAAAGGCGAGATTGAGTTCTTAAAAAATAACAGCATTTCGCTTCCTGACGATTACGATACATGGTTTAAACTTGCCATGTCGCTAAGTTCACTTGGTGAAAAGGGGCGTAAGTACTTCCACGAGTTGTCTTGTCTGTCAAACAAGTATGATAAGTACGAGTGCGATAATCAGTATGACGAGGTGATTAATCACTATTCAGGTGATAACGAGGTTTCTTTGGGTACGTTCTTCCATATTGTTAATAACGCTAAAAATAAACATTTAGTTTCTTAAATAATTGAGTATGAGAGATATTATATTTAGAACCCTGCGTGCAGATGAAATCGAGGTTCGCCCATCGCACGTTAAAGAGGGAAAGGCGAATATGCTTCTTTATATTGACTCTAGAGCAGTGGTTTCACTGCTCAATGAGACAATAGGTAATATGAATTGGCAGTCTGAGTTCTATGGGGTCAATGGTCAGACTATCGGTAGGATTGGCATTTATGACGAGGACAGGAATATGTGGGTATGGAAATCAGATACAGGTTCTGAGAGCAACATCGAAGCGGAGAAAGGTCTGATTAGCGACATTTACAAGCGTGTAATGTCTAGGTGGGGCGTATGTGAGTTGTATAGTGCTCCACGCATTTCAGTACCTGACGATGGTTATGGAAACTCTGGATACAAAGTCTCTGAGATTCTGTACAGTGAGCACAGGGAAATCACACACTTGGTGATTGTAAACAAGTTTAACAAAGAGGTTTACCGTTGGGATAGAGAAAATCCGAGTCAGGTTCAAACGACATCAGCAACTCAGGTTCAAACCCAATCACAACCTGAATCGATTATTACTACACCTCAAGACAAGAGGGTTTTCGTGGACGATAGTCGAAAGGTAATAATCCAGTCAATCACAGATAGAGCGAGTAAAGAATCTATTAAGGAGGGGGTAAATCATAAAGAGCTTCAAAAGTTCGTAGATTTCTATGTAAATAAAATTAAGAGTGATGGTTGGAAAGGTGCATTTAACTTTGATACATTGTTTTCAAGGTGGATGCAAAATGCTTGGGATAAGGTTTCATGATTTGCTTAATTCGTTTAAAGCTGTTAGATTTGTGCTGGAGAATGCGACTATATTACTTAGGTTTTAAAAAGCGTATGCTAGCATTATATGGTGATTGCTAAGGGATTGTAGCTTATCATTGCTTGATTTTGTTCGAATCCCGCTCTCACCGCAGAAAAGAAGAAAAAGCACCACGAGTTTACTCGATGGTGCTTTTTCTTCTTTTCTGCAAAGCCCGCCGCAGGCGGCTGGGGATGTCGGAGCAAAGCGACGAAATCCCGGTGAGAGATTGGCTCTATAGTGTAGTATTGGTTTATATAAAAAACAGGCGCAGCCTACGCCTATCTGCTTGCAAGGGCCCTCCCGGCAGGGACAAGGGATGTCGGAGCAAAGCGACGAAATCCCCTGTAAACCTCTTGCCGGAAACTTTTCATAAATGATCCATGTTCGGTTTGCTTTATTCGTGCAAAGAAAGTAAATTTGTATAGACGTAACCAAGACCTGAACCTACAGATGAAAAGACTGTTTCTCGTGCTTGTCGCCTTGCTGGTGACAATGCCTGTTTTTTCTCAGAAAAGAAATACCATATTCAACAAGGAGCATATGAATGTGTCCGTGCACTCACGGTATCAGCATATGCTGGACTGGCATGGCATCTACGATGATATGCTGAACAGTTCAGGATCCATCCTGACAGGCGTGCAGGTCGGCTTCGATACACATCCTTCAGACAGCAGCTGGTGGTCGAACGCCTATAATTACCCAAGCCTCTCGCTCGGATTCTCATATGATAATGTAGGTGCCATGAGAACGAAGCCGGGAACGAGCATAGGTGACTTCTATAACCTTTATCTCGCTGCAGAGTTCGATGCTTTCCGTGCAGGAATCTTATCTGTAGGACCTGTCCTCGAGCTCGGAATGTCCTATACCACAGAAAAATACAACCCTCGTAGGAATGTCGTAAACCAGTTCATAGGCTCCAAGGTCGTGGCTGATCTCGCAGCCGGCGTCGAGGCTGCTGTCCGCGTTCATCCCCATTGGGAATTGGCCTTGACAGGCTATTTCGTCCATCATTCCACAGGCATGACGCAGGTCCCTAATCTGGGAACCAACCAGCTTGCGGCGGGAGCGAAGGTCAAATACTACATGGCCCCTCAGGAGACGGACAAGAAGATCGCTCTCGAAAAGCCATCCTTCCCTAAAGGATTGAGGTGGAACGTATATACGGCCTTCGGAGGCCACAGATGTGATTGGGAGCTCATAGCCAAGGGTGCGGATGCATATCCTGTGAAATTCCGTCTCAGGGCCATCCTCGGGGTCGAGGCCTCATGGAGATACCACAGGATGTTCTCGACAGGTATTGGTATAGAAGGAAACTATGCTGACAATGTATATAAGGAAATGGATCTGCTGATGAGAGGCGAAGAAGATCCGAACGGGTATTCGCCATTCCATACATCGGTTCACCTCATCCAGAATCTGCATTATTCGAACTTTTCGGTCAATTTTGCCTTGGGTATGTATACATTCAAGAAGACAGGCCTTGTGGAGGATATGAGCAAATGTTTCCAGCGCATAGGAATGCGTTACCATCTTCCTTCATTCAAGACAGGTCAGGCCTTCGTCGGCTTTGGAATGAGGGCACATTATTTCGATCGTTCATACTGTCTGGAATACAGCGCAGGCATAACATTCTGACATTCATAGATGCATTTGCACCGAATTTGTATATATTTGCAGTCAGAAATGAAAAAACTGTTGAAATATCTGCTTTTCTTCCTTGCTGCTGCCGTTTTATGGGGAGCGGCTGACAAGGAGATTCCTTCGGTTACGGCTGAAGAAGTTGCTGATATGCTTCTTGCAGAAACTTCGTCTCATGCAGATTTTTCACCTGTCGATCATTCCTTCAGTCTGCCACGCCAGACGTCATTCGCAAATTCTCAGCGCGCGCAAAGTTCTGTCAGAAGAACAAACAGCGTTCACAGAAACAATACTGAGTTCGCCAAGTCCGGAAAGGTGTTCAATGCCGGACTCAGATATGTAATTCAAGCAAAATCCATAATAATCCATTCTTCGCTGATTGAGCCGGCTCATAAGCTGATCTATCTGGGAAGACTCATCATTTAGAGTACGTTACATCTTTACTGTTGCGACATTTTCCATATCCTGGAAGATGCCGCCCTTTCTGCTATGCATAGATCTTAAAAAGTACAACTAAATGATAAAATAATATGGAAAAGACATTCGTCAGAGTACGCTCTGCAAAAGATATAACTATTTGTGTATCACTCATTATCGCCGGTGGCATCCTTATCGCGCTTCCTACAGGTGCAGCTATTAACATCACAGGATTCTTCCTCATCTTCGCCGGAATCATCCTTGCCCTTGTCCTTAAGACAGGATATAAGGATGAGGAAACAGGAAAAAGCTATCTGAAGAAGGAGCATTATTTTCAGCAGGCCATGAATGCCCCGATTTCGGCGGCTCTTGCATCCAGACCGGAATCCATCGACCTTTCCGAGGCTGAAAAAGGCAATGCCGTTAAGCTGGATATATATTACAGCAAGACATCCGGAAAGGCATACATGCAGCTTTTTGAATATGTGCCATACAAATATGAGCCATGTTCAAAGATCTATGAATATGATCTTGCGAGAGTTGAAAACCTTATAAGATAGTCATGGAATACATAATCCTGATAGTATCACTGGCAGGTATTGTCTTCGGTGCGGATTTTCTTGTTGCCGGGTCTGTATCCATTGCCAGGAAATATAAGGTTTCGGATTTTGTGATCGGTGCAGCTATAATAGGAGTCGGAACATCGACTCCTGAGCTGACCGTCAGTTTCATAGGTGCCCTGAATGGTAATGCCGATGTGGCTATCGGAAATGTGGTGGGATCCAATATCTTCAATGTATTCGGAATATTGGGAATCACGGCAATGTTCTTTCCGGTTACGTTCGACCGTCAGAATCTTAAGTTCGAAATACCTTTCTGTTTAGGAATATCAGTCTTGCTGATGCTCCTGTCCATGAATTTCTTTACCTCCACATCTCAGTGTATCGGAAGGATTGACGGACTTGTCCTTCTGGTCTGCTTTGCATTCTTCATGTGGCTGTCGTTTTATAGGGACAAGAAGATGAAGCCGGCAATTTCTGCCGAGGAGGAAGACAAGGTCGAGGAGACTGGTCCGGTCTGGCTTGCGATAGTCAAGGTCTTGGCAGGTCTTGCGGTATTGATATATAGTTGCGATCTCTTTGTGGACAATGCTGTAGTTATCGCGAAGTCGTTCGGAGTGAACGATGCCTTCATATCGTTGACATTGATCGCTTGCGGAACATCGCTTCCAGAGCTTGCGGCATCCATTGCAGCGGCGCTTAAGAAGAATACCAGCATGGCACTTGGAAACGTCGTCGGATCGAACATCTTCAATATAGCCCTTATCCTCGGACTTTCTTCGCAGGTAAACCCGCTGACTTCGACAGGCATTACATTGGTGGACTATCTTGTGATGATAGCAGCGGTTCTCGTTTTATATGCATTCGGCAAAGACTGCAGGATCCAGAGATGGGAAGGAGTAATCCTCTTCCTGTGTTTCGGAGCTTATACATGGTATCTTATTTCTAATCAAATAGCATAACAATGGGAATACTTCAGATCTTTACGCTTCTGGGCGCATTGGGTATGTTCCTCTACGGAATGAATCTGATGAGCTCGGGGCTTCAGAAAGCTGCCGGTGACAGACTTCGCGGACTGCTTTCTGCAATGACCTCCAACCCTTTCAAGGGAGTATTGACAGGACTGGGAATTACATCCGTAATCCAGTCATCTTCAGCCACTACCGTGATGGTGGTAAGCTTCGTGAATGCCGGACTCCTGACTCTTGCCCAGGCCATAGGAGTCATAATGGGAGCCAATATCGGTACCACTGTGACCGCATGGCTCGTGTCTTGGCTCGGATTCAAGGCCGACATCTCGATCCTCGCGGTTCCTCTCATGCTTCTTGGCTTCATATTCTCGAATTCCAAGAAGAACCAACGCCAGAACATAGGAGAGCTCATCGTGGGATTCTGCCTCCTCTTCCTCGGACTTTCATTCATGAAGGAATCTGTTCCGGACCTTAATGAGACTCCTCAGGTGCTCGAATTCGTCAGGTCATGGGCTGGACACGGCTTCGGTTCCGTACTGATTTTCCTTGCTTTCGGTACAGTGCTGACATTGGTGCTTCAGTCTTCATCCGCTACGATGGCCATCACCCTCATCATGCTCAGCATGGGCTTCATACCGTTCAATATGGCCTGCGCGATGGTACTTGGTGAGAATATCGGTACGACGATCACTGCCAATATCGCAGCAGCTGTAGGAAACACTCAGGCCAAGAGAGCAGCAATGTCACATACGATATTCAATGTATTCGGCGTAATATGGGCGTTGATCTTCTTCAAGCCGTTCCTGGCCCTTGTGGGAAAGATCATCGAGGCGCTTTTCGGCCTTCCGAACCCTGCAGCCGAAGGTTTTGCTGTCAGCGGACAGAACACGCCGGACGCAACAGCCGCATTGTATGGCCTTTCAATGCTTCATACCCTCTTCAATACCATAAATACCCTTATCCTTGTGTGGTGCGTTAAATTCATCGAAAAGGCTGTGGTATGGATCATCAAGACTCCAAAGAATCAGGATAATGAGGCCTTCAGGCTCAAATATATATCTGCTGGCCCTCTTGCGACACCGGAACTTGCTGCAGATCAGGCGTTTGACGAGATCATCCACTTCGCCCAGATTTCAAAGAACGGTCTGTCTTATATCAAGGCTGCGATCAAGGAAAATGATCCTGACAGGTTCGAGGAACTTCGAGGCAAGCTCGTAAAGTACGAAGAAATATCTGACCGCATCGAGTATGAAATCGCCTCATTCCTGAATGCTGTTTCTGCCGGAGACATCAGCGAGGAGACCTCGAAGAGGATAAAGTCCATGTACAAGATCATCGGAGAACTTGAGTCGCTCGGAGATTCGGGCGAGTCCATCAGCCGTATCCTCTCCAGAAGAAACATCCATAAGAAGACCTTTGACCAGGATACCGTCAAGAAACTTGAAGACATGGCTGCTGCGGTCGAGAATGCTTATGATGCAATGATAGCCAATCTCAATTCCGCTCACAAGGGACAGTTGGCAGAAATATCAAATGCCTATAATGCGGAAGACCGTATCAACAACCTCAGGAACTATCTCAGAGATTCTGAGATTGAAGAGATTGAGAGTAGCAGAAAGAACTATCAGACAAGCGTTTACTATATGGATGTTGTCAGCGAGTTTGAAAAGATGGGAGACTTCATCATCAACATCTCCCAGACTCTTGAAAAGACTTTCGTAAAATCATAACCTTATTAATCTTTTTAAAACATGGGTACAAAAAAACTTTCAATGAAAGATAAGATTGCGCTTGGCATCGTCCTCGCGCTGACTATCTTTTTATGGGCCGTGCCGACTGAATTCTTCGGCATCGAAGGCCTTACTCCTGTAATGCAGAGAACCATCGCGATCTTCGTGTTCACTGCTCTGATGTGGATCGTAGAGGTAGTCCCTACATGGACCACTTCGGTAATCTCTATGGTCATCATGCTCCTCACCATCTCAAATAAGGGCCTCGGCTTTATGATGTATGATGGTGCAGGTACATATGTGGATTACAAGTCTATCATGGCGGCCTTCGCAGACCCTGTGATCATGCTCTTCCTCGGTGGATTCGTGCTTGCTATCGCTGCTTCCAAGGTTGGCCTTGACGTGACCCTCGCGAAGGTTCTCCTCAAGCCTTTCGGAAAGAATCCGAAGATGGTGCTTCTGGGATTCCTCTTCATCATCGGTATCTTCTCGATGTTCATGAGTAACACTGCTACGGCAGCAATGATGCTTACATTCCTTGCTCCGGTGCTTGCTACTCTTCCTCAGGATGAGAAAGGCAAGGTTGGTCTTGCGCTCGCGATTCCGATCGCCGCTAATCTCGGTGGTATGGGTACACCTATCGGAACACCTCCTAACGCAATCGCTCTGGGAGCTCTTCAGAATGCAGGTATCGAGGTTACATTCATCGACTGGATGATCCGTATGGTCCCTTATGTTGTCATCATGCTTCTCCTTGCATGGGTGCTCCTTATGTTCATGTTCCCGTTCAAGACAAAGTCTATCGAACTCAAGATCGAGGGCACAAGCAATGCACCTAAGCTTCATAAGACCATAGTTTCCATCACCTTTGCCCTTACCATCATCCTCTGGATGGGTGAGGCCATCTTCAAGGTGAGCGCAAACATCGTTGCCCTCATCCCGTTCGCAGTGTTCACAGCGACAGGCGTGTTCTCCAAGGATGATCTCAAGGAGATCGACTGGAGCGTGCTCTGGATGGTGGCCGGTGGTTTCGCTCTTGGAACTGCCCTCAACAAGACAGGTCTTGCGGCTGCCCTCATCAATGCGGTGCCGTTTGCATCATGGAATATCCTTGTAGTGATGATTGCTGGTGGTCTTATCTGCTGGCTCCTTTCGAACTTCATCTCGAACTCAGCCGCAGCGAACCTCATCGTTCCTATCCTTGCTGTGGTAGGTACGGCGCTTCTTGACGATCCGAATGCAAGCGAGTCATTCATCGCTCTCGGAGGTCTCAAGTCGTTGATCGTAGGTGTTGCAATGTGCGCATCGCTTGCGATGATCCTTCCGATCTCAACTCCGCCGAACGCGCTCGCGCATTCTACCGGAATCATCAATACAAAGCAGATGGCAACCGTAGGTGTCATCGTAGGAGTAGTAGGTATCGTATTGGCATACCTGATGCTCGTCGTAATCGGCTTCTAGCGGAAGCGACCCATTATATTCATTACGCCAGCGGCGGGCCTTGTGATAAGGCTCGCCGCTTATTTCATTGATTTCAGTATTCCCAGTTTTCTCCGTCTTTGAACGTGATGCTTCCGCTGTGGGCTGGTTTTCCGTTTATGAACGTTTCAACTGTGAAGCAGCCGCTTTTGCCGCACATTCCTTCCGGGGTTGTACTGAATCTCGAAGAGTATTCCTCCTCGATCCTTTCGCCTCTGATATGGAATATGTGGTCTCCGTTGTTTTCCTCGACCCTTATCTCAATCGTGCAGCTGAAGTTCTCGATGTAATCTTTCCAGTATCCATGAAGGGTTTCCTTTAACTTTCCTTCCCAGCCTGTGGACGTGCGTGTGAATGTATATGTCAGCTTGTTGCTGCTCGTGTAATCATTTTTCGACAGGGTCCATGTTGCTCCTTCTCTGGAGAACGAGTGTCCGTCTGTCCGGACCGTATCGATACGTGGTATGAGCCAAACATTGTTCTCAAGCATCGTATAGTAAGAGTCGTCGCCCATTCCGAAAAGGCAGTGATCTGCCTCAAGCATGTCGCCCAGGGCCTCATCCGTTCCGAATCCATACTTCAGCACGACTCCTCTCATGTAGTCGTCAAATGTTCCCATCTCCCTCTCGTAATTGATTATAGTGCAAGAGGTTAAAGCAAGTATTGCTATGTATGTAAACAACTTTCTCATGGCTTAAAATCTATATCCGACACCAAGACGTATTCCTAAAGGAATGCCCATGGAAAGGTCTCCTGCTCCGAGTTCAGTCACCCCGTAGACCTTTCTTTTTCCAAACTGGAATCCGGCGAATGTCACCTGAAATCCGAAAAGGTCCTTGTCATAGTTGGATGCCTTCCAGTAGTCCAGACTTCTGTTGTGGAGCATCAGGCCCATGTAGAGGGAACTGTAGAACTTGAAACCCGGCGTGTCCTTCCAATAGAAGCGTATGCCAGGCATGATCGAGAAGAAATTGTCGGCCTCGCTTTTGAGATGTTCCTTGGTGGCGGGGTCAAAGAAATCCGCATCCAGACGGCTGTAGCCCGCATTGAGCATCACGGCCCAGCGTTTTCCCAGGCGGTATGCCGCGTCGGCGGAGTAGAATCCGTATGTCCTGGATTTTATGTTTCCGGTGTAGAGATCGGTCAGATATCCGACTTCGTTGTAGAAATATTCCGCTCCATAGGTATAGTCGCTGAAAGCGTACAAAGGAGCTCCGGATATGGCCACGTTGATATCCAGGCGGTCTTTTGTCCACTCTGGCTGTGCGGAAATCTTCCCGCCCGTAAGGACGAGCAGGAGCAGTGTGGCGGACAGAAAATGGAGATAAGTTCGTTTCATATCGGCAAGATTACATATAATAGATGCAATTTTTCCGAAAATGTACCATGGATATTGAAAAAAATGTCATTCGGGGTCGGTGGCGACGGGAGCGACTGTGGCTCCTACGAAGCCGATAAGGTCGGCGGGGGCGATTTCGATCTGCAGGCCACGGACACCTGCACTGACGTAGATCGTCTCGAAATCGAGTGCGGTAGTATGGAAATAGGTAGGGAAGCGCTTCTTCATGCCGACAGGGGAGCAACCTCCGCGGATGTAGCCTGTCACGGAAAGCAGGTCCTTCATAGGGATCATCTCGACCTTCTTGTTGCCTGATGCCTTGGCCAGAGCCTTGAGGTCGACCTCGGCATTGCCAGGCACTACACATACGACATGCCCCGTCCTGTCTCCATGCAGGACAAGGGTCTTGAACACACGGGCGATATCCTGTCCCAGACTGTCAGCAACGTGCTGTGCAGCCAGGTCATTCTCGTCAAACTCGTAAGGAATCAGCTTGTATGAAACCCCCGCCTTGTCCAGCAGGCGGGCAGCGTTTGTCTTTTCAATCTTTTTTGCCATTTTCTTAATCTATTCAGAATCATTTATTTCCAAAGTTTCCTCCGGTATGATGAATTCCTTTCCTTTGCTGCGGCGGACTCCGAGGCTTATGACCTGGCGCGCGGATGTGGTGATGCTCTGGCCGTTGTCCTGAAGCTTTGCTACGCCTTTGTTGTATTCTCCGAAGACGGCCTTGAGCTTGCGTCCCAGCTCGGCATACGAATCGTAGAATGATCCTACGCGATCGATCATGTTCTGTGCCGCTTGCGTGATCCTCTGGGTGTTGGTGTCATGCTGGAACTTGTTCCATGTCAGCTGCATGATCTTCAGGAAAGGCATGATGGTCTGCTCCGTAGCGATGAGGACGCCCTTCTTATAAGCCTCCTGCCAGAGCATAGGATCGGCCTCGAGGGCCACTCTGAAGGCCATGTCGCGCGGCATGAACATAAGCACATAATCGGCGAATGAACGGGCATTCTTCTTTGCATATTCCTTGCGAGCGAGCTCGTCGATATGCTTGCGTACGCTTCTGATGTGCCTGTCAAGTGCGGCAGCCTTTTCTTCATCAGACTCAGCATTCATATAGTCCACGAAAGCCGTGAGCGATACCTTCGAATCGACGATAAGGTCCTTCTGTTCAAGGCCTTCCTTGAAATGGAACACAAAGTCAGGACGGCTCAGATCCTCATTTGCCGCCTCCCTTGAATAATGCTTTCCCTCCTCCAGACCTTCTCCGGCAAGTATCGCCTCAAGGAAGTTCTCTCCGAAACATCCCTGCACCTTCGGTTTGCCTGTAAGTGCTTCGGAAAGAGTATCTGCCTTACGTCCTACGTCCGAGGTCTTCTCCTGCATCTCCTTTACGGCATTCTTAAGCTGCTCGGAGAGCTTGGTTGTGGTCTCCAGATGGGAAGACGCGTTTTCCTTCATGGCCTTTTCCATTGCGGAAATGCTCTCTTTCAAAGGCTTCAGGATGCCGTCCATCGAAGACAGGTTCTCATCCTCAAGCTCCTTCTCCCTTTTACGGAGCAGCTTCTCGGTCTCCGCCGTCATGCTGGCAACGACCGTCTCCCTCATCTGAGAAAGGGCCTTGTCGTAGTTTTCCTGGGCCTGCTTCGAAAGCTTTTCCATGTCTTCAAGACGTTTCTCGTGAACTTCCTGAAGTGCCTTCATGCGTCCGCGGTAGTGTACACGGACGATGAGCCATGTGGCAATGGCTGTGATGAGTGCGGCTGCAGCCGCTGCAATGATGATGTCTATATACATGTCCATACTTTCCCTTTAGATATTCACGAAATTAGAAAATGTTACGCAATACAGCAAAATTTCTTACCTTTACAAAATGAACGAAACAAATCATTATGGGAAATAAAGCTTTGAAAATATTCTATGCCGCTTTCATGGCAATCATTCTGGTGTCTTTGGTGGTCTTCATGGTGATCCATGTACGTGCCGGTCTTGACGGACAGAATGCAAAGATCCTTCTTGCCGGCTATATCCTGCTGATCGTCTGGGCTGCCTTCAGGATCTTCAATCTTGTAAAAAGCATCATTCAGAAATAAGCCGGATGGCAGTATACTCCCCGAATACGCTCTGCCGGACAGACATAGAAGACCTGTTCAGGTACAACTACAGGCCTTTGTGTATGTATGCGCTTCATTATCTGCAGGATACCGATCTTGTAGAGGATGTGGTGCAGTAACGGCTATTTCCTCTATTCTCAGTTTTATATTCAAAGGGATATGGCGGACTTCTCTGACGACGACTTCAGCGGCCAGATCGTCACAAAAGACTATTTTGTTCCATACTTCAAGGACGATCATAAGAACCATTATACATATCATGTGGAGCTTCTGAAGTTGTCTGAAGGCTGCTGGCGCAACATGGAGGCCGAATTTAATTATTTATGGAGCAATCTTGCCTACTTTGGTCAGTCTGCGATATACCCATACACCAACATCATCGGTGGTCTCGGAGCCTTCGGGGCCGTTTCACCCGTCACTATTCTTCCTCTGGAGATTAATTAGTGTTTCGCGCCTTCGCGACCGTTCCTTTACGTCTGTTCTTTTACGACCGTTCCTTGACTGTCAGTAATTTTGCAGTCAAGGAACGGTAATGTTTTGTAAATCATACATTTCCAATATGTTATGAAATTAGTGTGTGCTTTGAGTGCCATATTTATTGCAGTCAAGGAACACTAGAAGCTATCGGGGATACAAAAAACGGCAGCTGGAGCAATTCCAACTGCCGTTTTCTTATGGATTCAGATATGATATTATCTGTACTGAGCGAACTCGATGTCCTTTGCAGCTCTTTCAGCGAGCTTCTCGTTCTTCTTGGCAACTGCAAGGTTAGACTCTACAGCAGCTGCATTGCCCTGACGTGCAGCGGCAACAGCACGGAGATAAGCTGACTTTGCGCACTCACCCTTGAATGATGCTGCAGGAGCGTTATTGCCGTTGAGGAGAGCTACGAGAGCAGCGTTGAAGCTGTCCTTTCCTGCAAGCTTAGCAGCAGCTTCCTTGTAACCACCGTTGAGGATGTCGATTACAGCCATGTTCTCCTTTGCAGCGTCTGTACCGGCAGCAGCGAAGTATCTGTTAGCCTGTGCGTACTCACCCTCACGGAGAGCGATAACGCCCATTGCGTTGTTCCAGTCGCCATCCTGAGCGCACTTGTCGAGAGCTCTCTTAGCCTTGCCGTTCTCATTCATGTTGAGGTATGTTACAGCGAGGTTGTACTGTGCAGCGTTGCTGTTGAACTTGTCAGCAGCCTTCTTGTAGAGCTCGATCTTCTGGTCGTTATCCTTTACGAGGGTAGCGGCGCGGAGGAGTGCAGTCTCGTCGAGAACGTCGATGTTCTCCTCGATAAGCTGGAGAAGCTCTTCGTTGCTGTAGTTCTGGAACTCAACGTTAGCGATGAATCTTGCGCGACGGAGCTCTGGAAGGATGTCCTTTGCAAGTGATGAGTATACAGAAGACATGTTCTTGATCTCCTTCTCACGTACTGCAGGGTCGCTGTACATAGAGAGAACGCGGATGATGAGGTCCTTGTCAGCGAGGTCTGAAGCTGCAACGAGCTCCTGGAAACCTTCCCAGTCCTCGGCTACGCTTGTTACATTTACGTCGCCAGCTACCTCATGCTTCTTTGTAACCTGCTTGAAAGCCTTCTCAGCAGAAGCCGAACGCTTGTTTGAAAGCTTTGCATTGTCAGCCTCCTTTCCGTCAGGTGATGCATAAGCAACGATGTCAGTACCTGTGAGGGTCTTGCGCTCGTTAGCCTTGATCTCGTCGAGAGCAGCCTGGAAGTCCTTGATAGACTGTGATCTGAGCTGGTTGCTTCTTACGTCTGCGCTGTTGATGTTGTAAAGGATCTGGCCCTCTGCAGTCTGCTTGATTACCTCCTGATATCCATCAGCCTTGAGATCTACCTTACCCTTCTGGCATACGAGCATGTATGTAGTGTTTGCACCGTCAGCAACCTTCTTTGAAGGAAGATCTGCAGACTTTGCCTTGTAGCTTGCAGTACCGCGGAGCTCAAGGTAGCACTTCTCCATACCTGGTACATATGTGAAATGTACATTTCTTGTGATTGTGGTTCCGTCAGAAGGTACAACGTCGTAGTTGTCCTTTACCTTCTCACCCTGGAACATGAACGGCTCCATAGCCTGCTCACCACCTTCGTATACGATCACTGGGGTAACCTCGAGAATAGCCTTTGGATGGAAATAATCCTCTGGATAAGTAACTGAAACTGTTGCGTCAATGTTGCCGCCTTTTACTTCAAGAACAGCCGGCTCGCACTTCACGATCACGTTCTCTGCCATTTCTGCCATCTTCTCTGGCGATCCGCATGATACAGCGGCGATGCCGAGAACGGCAGCAAGCATGAATTTAAATCCTTTTCTCATGTTTTTGAATCTATATTAATGGTTTGTATTTCAATGTACTTTTAATTCATGGCACAACCTCGCAAAGATAAGCATATTTTTATATTTTTAGGGACAGGGCTTACATAATTTCTAGTCTTTTCGTAACTTTGTCCCGCTATGACTAATCAGGAATTACAGAGCTTAAAGAATAAATATGACATTATCGGCAACGATCCGGCGCTCAACCGCGCTTTGGAGATCGCTGTCGCTGTGGCCCCTACCGACATCACCGTCCTCGTTTCCGGAGAAAGCGGTGTCGGAAAGGAAAACATACCCAGGATCATCCATCAGAACAGCCATCGCAAGAGGGGAAAGTACTTTGCGATCAACTGCGGTGCGATTCCGGAGGGTACGATAGATTCTGAGCTTTTCGGTCATGAGAAAGGATCGTTTACAGGTGCCAACGAAATGCGAAGAGGCTATTTCGAGGAGGCCGACGGAGGTACTCTGTTCCTTGATGAGATCGGCGAGCTGCCGCTTGCGTCCCAGGCAAAGCTCCTCAGAGTGCTTCAGTCGGGAGAATTCATCAGGGTCGGTTCGTCAAAGGTACTCAAGACGGATGTGCGCGTGATCGCCGCCACCAATGTGAATCTTCTCCATGCGGTATCGAAGGGTAAATTCCGTGAAGACCTGTATTACAGGCTCAATGCCGTGACCATAATGATGCCGTCACTCCGCGAGAGACCGGCTGACATAAACCTGCTTTTCCGCAAGTTCGCCTCGGACTTTTCTGCAAAATACGGATTCAGCAAGGTGATGCTTACAGAAGATGCGTCGATCCTTCTCAGAAAATACAGATGGCCGGGAAACATCAGACAGCTGAAGAATGTGGCTGAGACGATTTCGGCTCTTGAGTCTTCAAGACTGGCTCCGGGTTCTGACAAATGCACCATCGATGTGGATGTGCTGTCGCGCTACATCCCGCGTGAGGAACCGAATCTTCTTCCAGCGGCCACGCCGTCCCACCAGGAGACTCCTGAGAGCGCGGCGGAGCGCGAGGCAATCATCAGGTCCATATTCCAGCTGAAACAGGATGTGGAGTATCTGAAGGAGGTCGTAGCGAAGGCCGGACTGACAAGGTCGCAGGCTCCCGCCATCGCAGCTCCGGATCAGCAGATGATGCCGGTGGCTCAGGAGATGGTCCAGGATATGTATGGATATACCGATGATCCTGAAGATCAGGACTTTGATGAGGGGCAGGCAGAGGATATGTCCATCAAGGCGGCCAGTCTCGACCTTATCGAGAAGGTGCTTCGCAAGCATGGAGGCAACAGAAAGGCTGCGGCTGCAGAGCTCGGCATTTCGGAAAGGACATTGTACAGGAAACTGAAACAGATTAAGTAATGAAAGCAAAAAGGACAATATGGGCCGGTCTGGGTGTTGTTGCGGCGCTGATCATGGCGTTGCCGCTTCTTCAGTCATGCGGTATATACTCGTTTACAGGAACATCGATCCAGTCGGATGTAAAGACGGTGACAATCAATTATTTCGAATATCTGGCTCCTAAGATGAACCCTTCTCTCAGCAATATGCTTACAGAGGCTCTCCAGGAGAAGTTCATAAAGCTCACCAAGCTTGAGCTCGTCGATATTGACGGCGATCTTGAGATCGCTGGAGCCGTGACAGGATATGATGTGAAGGCCACCGCCATCACGGCAAGCGAGCAGGCGGCTCAGAACCGTCTTACAGTAAATGTGAAGATCGATTTCGTCAACCGCAAACATCCGGAGGAGAGTTTCGAGTCCAAGTCCTTCTCTGCATATCAGGATTTCGATGCGACCCAGTCGCTTGACGCTGTGGAGGCGGCTCTCTGCGAGGACATTGTGGAGCAGCTTTGCGAGGATATGTTCAATGCTACGGTAGCTCAGTGGTAAGATATGAATTACATTGATATAAAGAAACTTACGTTGGACGAGCTTGCGGGTGTCGTCAATCTCTATCCTTGGTTCGGAGGAGCCAGGAAGGAGCTTTGCGAGAGGATGAGCCGTATGGGTGGCGACGGTTGGGGGGAGTCCCAGTATGCCGATGCTGCCATGTATATCGGTGCCAGAGGAAAGCTTTCCGATCTGATGCGTTCTGCAAGAAAGGAGGATTGGGCCGATACGGACGTGGAGCGTCTTCTGAAATCGTACATATCGGAGCAGGAGGTAGCACCGGCTTCGACTGCAGGAAGCGAAAGGAGGAAGTCCTATGCCGGAGTCGGAGACTATTTCACTCAGGAGGATTACGAGCAGGTGCGTAAGTCGGATGACAACGTATTTTCCCGTTATGCGGCAAAGGCCCGTCAGGGCAAGACCTCAGGGGACACTGCCGTGACGCAGGAGGCTGAATTTGACCTTTATACAGAAACATTGGCCAGAATTTATCTGGAGCAGGGCTATCCTGAGCAGGCAAAAAGCATTTATTCAAAACTAATTTTGGCATATCCAGAAAAAAATGCTTACTTTGCAGCCCTTATTCAAAAAATTGACGAATTAAATCAGTATTAACGATATGAACGCACTTTTTACAGTATTGACAGTGCTTGTGCTCATCGCCAGTGTGCTTATCACACTCATCGTTCTTCTTCAGAACGGTAAGGGTGGCGGACTCGCAAGCAACTTTGCAGCAGGTAACCAGACTTTCGGCGTACGTCAGACAGCCGATATCCTCGAGAAGATCACTTGGGGTCTTGTAACTTTCATCTTCGTTGTATCAATCGTGACTACATTCTCACTTGGCAACAAGGCAAGTGATGTTGATTACACTGAGAAGATCAACACTGAGGCACCTGCACCAGAGTTCCCTGCAGCTATCCCTTCAGCTGAGAACCCAGCAGAGGCTGAGTAATTGAAAGCACATGCCGACTGACATTTTGTCAGAATAAGGCGATTGGAATACATTTTGACTTATAGCCGTCTGTTCTTCGGAATAGACGGCTAATTGTGCATTCTGCCGTCTCCGGGATACATATGAAATTTAAAACGGACGAAATATGGCGGAAAACAGATTCGAAAACCTCAGCAGGTTTGCCGTGAATCTCAATGAGAGAGCGGCACAGGGAAAGCTCGATCCTGTCATCGGCAGAGACGAGGAGATAAGAAGAGTCCTTCAGATCCTCAGCAGAAGGACAAAGAACAATCCTATTCTTGTAGGCGAGCCGGGAGTCGGAAAGACGGCGATCTCGGAAGGCATCGCACAGAAGATCGTGGACGGAGACGTGCCGGAGAACCTCAAGAGCAGGAAGATTTATTCCCTTGATCTCGGAGCCCTCATTGCAGGAGCCAAGTACCAGGGAGAATTCGAGGAAAGACTCAAGGGAGTGGTCAAGGAGGTGGTCGACAGCGAGGGAGAGGTAATCCTTTTCATCGATGAGATCCATACATTGGTAGGTGCAGGAAGGACATCCGGAGCCATGGATGCATCCAATATCCTCAAGCCGGCGCTTGCCCGAGGAGAACTAAGGACCATCGGTTCGACTACACTGGACGAATATCAGAAGTATTTCGAGACGGACAAGGCCCTGGAACGTCGTTTCCAGATGGTAACGGTAGACGAGCCGTCGCCTGCGGCTTCCATCTCCATCATGCGCGGTCTCAAGGAACGCTATGAAAACCACCATAAGGTACGTATCGAGGATGATGCGCTTATTGCGGCTGTGGAGCTGTCGCATCGTTACATCACAAGCCGTTTCCTTCCCGATAAGGCTATCGACCTCGTTGACGAGGCGGCTTCCAAGCTGCGTCTGGAAATGAATTCCGTGCCCGAGCCTATCGCGGAGCTTGACAGCAGGATCCGTCAGCTTGAGATCGAACGCGAGGCCATCAAGCGTGAAGGCGTATCTCTCAAGATGGATAAGATCAAGGAAGAGCTCAAGTCTTTGAATGCGGAGAGAGACGATTTGCGCAGGCGCTGGGACGAGGAAAAAGGCATCCTTTCAGACCTTCAGTGGCAGAGACAGATGATGGAAGATTATAAGATCGAGGCTCATAATGCCGAAAGGGCCGGCGATTATGGAAAGGTTGCGGAGATCCGTTATGGCAAGATGGCCGAGGCGCAGAAGAAGATCGATGAGCTTACCGCCCGCCAGGCTTCGATAAAGAACCCAATCATCACGGAAGCAGTCACTCCGGAGGATATTGCAGAGGTCGTGGCTAAATGGACCGGCATACCGGTACGCAGGATGCTCGAGAGCGAAAGGGAGAAGCTTCTTCGTATGGAGGCAGAGCTTCACAAAAGGGTTGTAGGACAGAATATGGCCATTGAGGCGGTTGCAGACGCGGTCCGCCGTTCACGTGCGGGACTTCAGAATGAAAGGAGACCTATCGGTTCATTCCTGTTCATGGGAACGACAGGAGTGGGTAAGACCGAGCTTGCAAAGGCCCTTGCCGAATTCCTTTTCAACGATGAGAACATGATGACGCGTATTGATATGAGCGAGTATCAGGAGCGTCATTCTGTAAGCCGTCTTGTTGGTGCGCCTCCGGGCTATGTGGGTTATGACGAGGGCGGCCAGCTGACTGAGGCCGTGCGTCGCAAGCCTTATTCGGTGGTGCTTCTTGATGAGATCGAAAAGGCTCATCCTGACGTGTTCAACACGCTTCTTCAGGTGCTTGACGACGGCCGTCTGACCGATAACAAGGGTCGTACGGTAGACTTCAAGAACACAATCCTCATCATGACATCCAATGTCGGAGCGGACATCATCCAGACTTTCATGGAGAATCTTCCTCCCGAAACGACTCCGTCGGCTGAGAATGAGCCGAACGTTGAGCCGCGGAGCGGATTGTATCCGAGAGGCGACTCTCAGCCGACGGAGTCGCTCCAAAAAGGGGGAGAGGACTCGCTCCAAGAGGAGAGAGAGGACTCGCTCCAAAAGGAGAGAGAGGAGTCGCTTAGAGCGAGGATGCTGGCTGAGTGCAGGGACGAGGTGATGGAGGTGCTCAAGCGTACGGTCCGTCCGGAATTCCTCAACAGAATAGATGAGGTCATCATGTTCGAGCCTCTGTCACAGACAGATATCCGCCAGATCCTCAGGATACAGATCCGTGACCTTCAGTCGAAACTGTCGGAAAACGGCGTGACCATTGAGTTTACTCAGGAATTTGAAGACTACATGAGTACAAAAGGTTACGAGCCGGCATACGGAGCACGTCCTGTCAAGAGACTCATGCAGAAGGAACTTGTCAACCTTCTTGCAAAATCAATTCTTGACGGTCACGTCCGTCGCGACTCGGTAATCCTTATAGATGTAAAGGACGGTCAGATCCTTATTTCGCAGCGCTGAGTTTGTTGACGATCAGATATCGGAGCTTGAGGTTGGTGTTTCCGAGAATCTCCTCGATATCCACGAACTCTTCTTCATCCATGGCATCTTCGAGGTCTTCCTCATTGACAATACCACTTATGTCGATGGTGTAGTCCTCGTAGATGTTGCATGTATCCCCTGAGAAGCGTACTGTGACATATCCTTCCTCATTCTCTCCTTTCTGCCAGTCGTAGAAGAGGGTTCCCTGCTCCTTGTTCGCCCACTGCCATGTGCTGTAGAGCATCTCTCCGCTGTTGTAGAAACAGCAATATGTACCTGAAGGGCTGAACACCATCTTGCAGCATGTCTGTGCGATGACCTCGTCGATCACGTCCTTCTCAAGCTGGTCGATGCCAGGACCTTCATAACGTGGGTTTTCTCCTCCGATGTATGAGAAGTTGATGAGCTTCATCACTCCGAGGTACATCCACTGGTCGATGCCGGCCATGTCCCATGTACGGCAGAGAGCCTTTGTCACGTCGTCTGTGAGGACAGGGCTCTTTTCTGCGAATACGGTGCTGATGCGGTTGCCGAAGGTGTTATCGAATGTAAGGTTGAAATTATCTTCGTTCTCCTCGACCTTGAGGCTACCGAAGTCCTCGAGAGAATAGTTTCCATTCTCATCCATCACATATCCGCCCATGATGATGTAATCATCCTCTGCGCGTGTCATGCCCTCGGAAGCTCCCTGCTTTGCGATGATGTATGTGCCGTCTCCGAAAAGTTCGACGCTCTCATATGGAGAATTCTCGTCGTCGATGACATACTTCACCGCATGAGATGCGAATGCCTCATCGGCAGCATTGCCGAGTGTGAGTTCCTTGGATGGCTTTGCCGCATCCGGAATGAGGATATCCTTGAGATCATCCTTGTCGATGTCGAGGATGTCGCATGATGTGAGTGCGAATATGAGAAGGAATGATGTGAGGAGCTTCTTCACGAGAGTCGAGATCAGCTTGCCCTCTGCCAGACCTGCGAGCTTCTTTGTAGCCACACCCATCACCTTGCCCATATCCTGTGGCTTTGTGGCTCCTACTTCAGCGATGATGGTCTTGAGCTGGTCTTCAACCTCTGCCTCGGAAAGCTGCTTAGGAAGATACACTTCCATGGCCGCAGCCTCTGCAAGCTCGTTTTCTGCAAGTTCCGGACGTCCGGCATCATTGTACTGCTGTGCGCTTTCCTTGCGCTGCTTGACGAGCTTCTGGATGATCTTGACGATAGCTGCATCGTCCACTTCTCCTGTAGCTCCCTCTGCGGTCTTTGCAAGCATGATTGCTGCCTTGATGGCTCTTAGTGATGCGAGACGCACGGTCTCCTTCGCTTTCATTGCCGATACCATGTCGGCTTGAATTCTTTTTTCCATATAAAGGTTGTTATCGGTATTTTTCGTATTCCGGCATTCCTATGCCTGAGATGAAGTCTTTGAATTTCTTGTCGTCCTTCGGACATATCACCAGCACGTCGTCGGTATCTATGACCATGTAGTCCTCGAGACCCTTGATGGCGATGAGCTTTTTCTTTTCAGGGGAAACGACGAGCGTGTCCCTTGTGCCTTCCAGGAGCGTCTTTTCTGCGCTTATGGCGTTTCCGTCCGCGTCCTTCGGGATATAGTTGTAGAGCGATTCCCATGTTCCGATGTCCTGCCATCCGAATTTCGCCGGATAGATCCATGCCCTGTCGGTCTTTTCCATCACTCCATATCCGATGGAAATGTTGGTGCATCCGGTATATGCCCTCTGGATGAATTCACGCTCGACCCTTGTGCCTAAGGCTGATTCCCATCCATTGAAAAGTCCTGTCACCTGGGGAAGGTGCTTCTCCATTTCCTGTCTGATGGTCTGGGCTTTCCAGAGGAAGATTCCTGCGTTCCAGAGGAACTCGCCTGTACTGATGAACAGCTGGGCCATCTCTCTGTCAGGCTTTTCCGTGAAGGTCTTGATCTGGAGAGGCTCGTTGTTCTTGTATGCCTCCCTTCCTCCGCAGGCCTGCACATATCCATAGTTGGTATCCGGCCTTGTAGGTATGATTCCAAGTGTCATCAGCACATCCTTTTCGTCGACATGCCTGAAGGCTTCGTTTATGGTCTGTGCGAAGACATCGTCATTGGTGATGATGTGGTCTGAAGGCGACACTACTACCAGTGCTTCGGGATCTCTTTTGAGCAATGTGTAGGTGGCGTATGCGAGGCATGGGGCCGTGTTCCTGCTGTATGGCTCAAGGAGAAGGTTTCTGTCTTCCAGTTCAGGAAGCTGCTCCCTTACGATGTTCTGATACCTTTCACCTGTCACCACCAGTATGTTTTCCTGAGGAACTATCTTCTTGAATCTGTCGAATGTCTGACGGATGAAGGTCATCCCAGTGTCCGCTACGTCAAGAAACTGCTTCGGCATGGCCGCCTTGCTGATAGGCCAGAAACGTGTTCCGAGACCTCCGGCCAGGATGACGCAGTAGCAATGATTATTGTTCATATCTTGTGTTATTTTATTCTATAAATATAAAGGTATATATGCCTGCGGAAACCATTCATAGGTCCACTCGTCACCCTTGAAGGTCACTGCCATTATGTCGAAATGGCATTCGTGGTTTCCATACGGCATTCCTTTCCTTGTTCTGAGGAAGCTGTGTGCTGCCTTTATTATGCGGCTCTGCTTGGTTCTGTCGACGCTTTCCTGAGGAGGCGCCTGGATGCTCTGCCTGCGGGTCTTGACTTCCACAAAATGTATTCCATCAGGGTCGAATGATATGATGTCGACCTCCAGATGTCCGCTCCTCCAGTTCCTTTCCAGGATCACATGACCCATGTCTGTCAGAAGCCTGCATGCGATGTCCTCTCCTTTCTTGCCTAAGGTCTGTCTGCTGTTTCCTTCACCTTCCATTCTCCCTCCTCCTTCTTCAGTATGATCAGTTTTCCTTTTTTGTTTCCATCGAAGCCGATCGAACAGAACAGGTGTCTTTCTTCACCCTCCTTGACGATGTCGTCAATGACAAACTCTATCTCCGAAAGTATCTGCGATGCGATGCCTGATGCGCTGCTGTCCTGCTTTTCAAGCATTGCCCTTGCCTCTTTCTGTCCGTCGAGATAGCTCTTCATCGCGACTGTGTCGCAAAGTGCCCATGCCTGTCCGAAATCACCTCCGGCAACAGCCCTGCAGAAACTCTCAGCCACCTCTTCCGGTCCCATCTCCTTCTTCTCCTCTGCACTCCTGCACCCCTGCATGAGGGCGCAGATTCCGACCAGTGCAACAATAAATATCTTATTTCTCATTTTCGGTTATTATTCAAATGTAACTATCGTAACTCCCGTACCTCCGAACTGGATGTGCTCGTCACGTACCGATGCAACGCCCGGGATTGTCCTGATCAGTTTCTGAAGCTCGTCGCGAAGCACTCCCGTTCCCTTTCCATGGATGATCCTGACGCTCGGCACGCCCAGCATTACTGCATCATCCACATATCTTGTAACCTTCTCGACGGCGTCGTTAAGTCTTTCGCCTCTAACGTCCATCTCGGTGCTGAAGTTGAGCTTTCTCTCGCTTATCGAAGAGTCATAGCGGACAGCCGATACTGGTCTGGAAGTTTCCTTGACAGCGCTCTTGAATTCGTTTGATGTGATTCTTTCCACCTTGTCAAGAGGCATCTTGCTGCTGATGTTGCCGATGGCTACCATTACTGCCTTTGCCGACACCTTCTGGACTTCACCTACCATTCCGTTATCCTTCACCCTCACCTTTTCGCCTACCTTGAGCGGTGCTGACCTGAATGCTTCGATCCTCTCTCTTTCTGCCTGCTGCTCCATCAGCTCCTGAGCGGCCTTGTCGTCTGCCTTCTTGGCTTTTCTCTGCTTCTGGCGTTCCCTGCGGGCGTCGATCTGCTTTATCTTGCGCTCGATGTAGTCGTCCTTATCTCTCTGCTCCTGTTCTTTCTTCGCCGCAAGGATGGACATGAAGTCCTGAAGTCCTTTGCGGGCCTCCTGAGTCTCTTCCTTTGCCGCCTGGGATTCCTTGATGGTCTTGATGGTGTTTTCCACCTGCTTGTTAGCACCCTTGATTATCTCCTCAGCCTCCTTCTTGGCCTGGTCGAGGATTTCCTTCTTGAGCTGCTTGATCTGCTGAAGCTCCTTCTGGTACTTGTCCGTGATGTTTTCAAGAGTCTTGTCCGTATGCTTGATGCGCTCAAGCTTCTCGTCAAGAGCCTTTCTGTTTCTTGCGATCTTGCGAAGGTTTCTCTCGATGCCCACGAACTCCTCTCCGGCACGTCCTTCCGCATCCTTGATGATGTTTTCCGGAAGTCCCATCTTGCGTGCAAGCTCGAATGCGAATGAATTGCCGGGAAGTCCCATTTCAAGCTTGAAGAGCGGGGCGATGTTCTTCACGTCGAACATCATCGCTCCGTTCATTACTCCTGTGTCGGCAGAAGCATAGAGCTTGAGGTTTGTATAATGGGTGGTGATGACTCCATATGTGCCTCTCTTGTCAAGCTCGCTGAGGATGGCCTCGGCTATCGCACCTCCGGCAGCAGGCTCTGTACCTGAACCGAACTCATCGATGAGCACAAGGGTCTTTCCGTCAGCTTTTGTGAGCATTTCCTTCATGTTTCCGAGGAATGAGCTGTATGTACTGAGGTCGTTGTCGATCGACTGGTCGTCTCCGATGTCTACCATGATCCTGTCGAAGACGAGCATTTCGGATGTCTCTGAGGTCGGGATGAGCATTCCCCACTGGAACATGTACTGCAGGAGTCCGACTGTCTTCAGACATACTGATTTTCCTCCGGCATTAGGTCCTGAGATGAGGAGGATGTGCTTTTCCGGGGTGAGCGTCGCTGTGAGAGGGACTATCTCCTTCTTTTCCTTTCGCAGCGCCCTTTCCAGAAGAGGATGCCTTGCCTTTCGAAGGTTCATCTGGCCGTCTTCCGAGATGATCGGCATGCCTGCGATGAAGTCGAGGGCTATCTGGGCCTTTGCCATTATGAAGTCGATCTCGCCGAGGTAGCGTGCCGCCTCAAGCAGATCCGGAATGTATGGTCTGAGGAATTCCGTGAATTCCAGGAGTATGCGTACGATCTCTCTCTGCTCCGAGAACTTAAGTTCCTTTATCTGGTTGTCCAGTTCCACGACCTCTGCCGGTTCGATGAATGCTGTCTTGCCGGTCGCAGATTCGTCGTAGATGAATCCGGGAATCTTCTTCTTGTTTGCCGCGCTTACGGGGATGAGCATCTTGCCGTCGCGTACCGAAACGCCTGCGTCACCGTCCACGATGCCTTCTTCCTGTGCCTTCTTGAGGATGGCGCTCATTCTGCGCGAGATGGTTCCCTCCTTCTCACGGAGACTCTTGCGGATGTTGTAGAGCTCGTCCGAAGCTGTGTCCTTGACGTCACCGTAACGGTCGAGGATGAGGTCTATCCTGCGCTGCACCTCAGGGAAGCTGAGGATGTGCGAACTCATTCTCTTCAGGTTCGGATAGATGCCGTCCTTGATGCCGTCGAAGAAGGAAGTCACCTTCCTGAGGGTCTCCAGCATGGTCTTGAGCTTTCTCAATGAGAGAAGGTCGATGGCTGCCGAACTTCTCTCAAGCGGCTTGAGGAAGTCGATGCAGTCAATGAATCCGCCAGACGGAAAGCCGTCCTCGAACATCATGATGAGGCGCATTTCGTCTGTCAGCAGAAGTCTTCTTCTGATATGTGATGGATTTGTCGAAAAGGTTTCAGTCGCTGTCCTTTCCGCGGCGTATGATGTGGAGCATCTGTCAGATATGATCTGCCTTATGCGGTCAAATCCTATCTTCTGCTCGAGCCTTGTGTCTATTGTTCTTCTCTTGTCTTCCAATTCTGTCATTTTTATTCTTCTCCGAGCGATGTGTTGAGGAGAAGTTTCAGTTCGTTGATGTTTCTGATCGGCGTTACTGTGCCTGCCTTGACAAAGGATATGTTACCGGTCTCTTCCGACACCACGATTGCGTCGGCATCAGTTTCCTCGGTGATGCCTATCGCTGCCTTGTGCCTCATTCCGTAGTTCGCCGGGATGTCGGTCCTTTCCGTGATGGGAAGGGTGCATCTTGCCGCTACTATGCGTTCTCCTGCTATCACGAGCGCTCCGTCATGAAGAGGAGAGTTCTTGAAGAAGAGGTTCATTATGAGGCGGCGGTGGATGGCTGCATCGATGCGGTCGCCAGTGCTGACGATCTCTTCGAGGCTGGCTTTGTGGGCTATCACTATGAGGGCACCGGTCTTGTCCTCAGACATTCTCCTGCAGGCCTCGGTAAGGTCGTTCACTGCCTCGCTGCCGCTGATGTTGGTGCTTTTATGGTCTTTTCCACGAAGCTTGTTCAGGATCGCCCGGCCTCGCGCGCTGTTCATGTATCTGCTGCCCAACTTCATGAGGAATTTCCTGATCTCGGGCTGGAATATCACGATGAACGCGATGAGTCCGACGTTAGTGACGGTCTCCATGATGTTGGTCATCAGCCTCATGTTGAATGCCGATACGATGACTCGGATGACATACAATGATATGATGGCCACGAAGATGCTCATGGCCGAAGTGCCTCTGATCCATCTGAATATGATGTAGATCAGAAGGGCAAGGAGAAGTATGTCAAGTATGTCCGCAAAGGACACCTGAAGGAAGCCGAAAATAGCCAGTATCATATACCTTTATATATATCCGCGCAAAGATAGTAATATTTCCGTTAAAAAAAGTTATCAACAATTTTTTCGCGTAAAATGTTGAAAATGAAAATATTATTCGTATATTTGCAGCCCGCAAAAATGTGTAGCGGGATGTAAAGTATTTATAATCAATTAATTAAACAAACCAATGCCTGGATTAATTGGAAAGAAAATCGGAATGACTTCCGTTTTCGGTGCCGATGGAAAGAATATTCCATGCACCGTTATTGAGGCTGGTCCATGTGTAGTTACGCA
>JAZRQM010000044.1:0-68510 GCA_045649795.1 Candidatus Cryptobacteroides sp.
CGAAAAGCTCCTGTTTTTTCTCTGGTGCCAAATATTCAGCCATCTTTTGAAAAAATTAGAGGTTAATAAATGAATTTTTGTTGCCGTACCCGACCAGCGGGATTTAGCGGGCGCAAAGATAGGTATAAAATCCAAGAAAACAACGTGTTCTGCAAAAAATGTCAAAAGATTTTCTTCATATGCTTTCATTTTATATTTTTGCCGAATCCAAAACAGCATGTCATGAGAGCCATCGCATTATCCGCCCTTTTCTTTCTTTCTGTTCTGGCTGTTTCGGCGCAGCCCAGAGCCCTTGGCGTGAGGCTCGGAACCGAATGCCAGCTCAGCTACGAGCATGGAATCGGGAAGGATTTCGTTGAGGTGGATTTCGGCTACGAACTCATCAATCTCGTGAATCTTGCCGGAGCATACAATTTCATGATTGCACAGCCGGAATGGACAAAAAGAGGCAAGTGGGGATTCTATGCCGGTCCTGCGGCCAAGATCGGAGGAGCGGGAGTGGGATTCTATCTCGCGCTCGGAGCTCAGGCCGGACTGGAATATTCGTTTGAATTTCCTCTACAGATATCGCTTGACGTCAGACCGACAGTCGGTGCGGCCTTTGTGAACGGCTCTGCAAGCTTCTACGGTGGAGGAGCCATATTCGGAGGCCTGCCGTGCCTTTCGGTGAGATATCGTTTCGGAAGATAGTTTATGACAAAAGGAGAAAAGATATACATTGACCCGCAGATCGGGGAAGTGACGTTCCGCAAGAGCGTCCGCAGCAGCCGTATGAGCATAAGGGTGCATCCGGTCAAGGGAGTCAGCGTGACCGTGCCCTATGTCGTTCCATATGCAGCTGCACATCTGTTTTTCCAGGCTCGCCGTGACTGGGTCATCGAGACCATGGCGAAGCAGAAGGAAAGATTCAAGGATGTCCATGTGCCTACGGATGCGGAGATCGAGGCATTGCGCAAGCAGGCAAAGAAGGAGCTTCCTCCTCGCATGCTGATGCTCGCAAATCGTTATGATTTTCTCTATAATAGATTGGCTATCAAGCACAACGCTACCAACTGGGGCAGCTGCTCATCCAAGGGAAACATCAATCTGAACCTCAATATCGTCCGTCTTCCGCGCGTCCTTCAGGACTATATCCTGCTCCACGAACTTTGCCATCTGCGCCATCATGACCATGGCCACGGCTTTCATCTTCTGCTCGAGCATGTGTGCACGGACAATCTTCTGAAATTTGTGGATGAAGGCGACCAGCTTGCTCTTGAACTGGCCCGTCGCATCGCCCTCTCAAAGGCGAAGTATCCGGTCGATTATGTGCTCACAAGAGAGATCAAGAAGTATCGTTTGGTCTAGATTACTGCTTTATGTATTTCTGCATCCTTGAAGTGACTTTCTGGATGTAGTCCCTGGTCTCTGCGTGCGGTAGATTGACTTTGAGGTATGCATAGAGCTGGTCGTAGTTCATTGTGTTGATCTTTCTGACCGCTCCGTCCATGGCGCGTTTTCCTGTCAATGAATAGTATACGTTTCCCTGGCCTGTATTGTACGCCGCTATGGCGCAGAGCATGCGGCAGACCGGGTCGCTGACTCCCTTGAAGTATACGGTCATCTGTTTCTGGAGATATCCGACTCCGAGTTCGATGTTGTTGTCCGGATCGTAGAGATACTCCGGCGTCGGGATCACATCCTTTTTATATATATGCATATACGCGTCGCGTCCTCCGGATTTAGGTACGATCTGCATCAGGCCGTATGCATTGGCGGAAGATTTTGCCATAGGATTGAAATATGATTCCTGCTCGATCAATGCATAGATGAGAGGTTCGTTGACGCTGAATCGGCCGGAATGCTTGCGGATCATGCCCTTGAACCTTTCCGCACG
Organism: Candidatus Cryptobacteroides sp.; assembly: GCA_045649795.1. Lineage (GTDB taxonomy): Bacteria > Bacteroidota > Bacteroidia > Bacteroidales > UBA932 > Cryptobacteroides. The sequence continues at coordinate 1,877 of JAZRQM010000044.1, forward strand.
CTTCGGAATATGGTCCTCCACGAGGTCCAGATGGATGGAAACGATGGTTTTCCTGCCATTGTCTGTGTCGACGTCCCTTCTTTCCTTCTTTTCCTCCTTTACGATCTGTTCTGCGATCTCCTCCTTCGAAGCCTTTTCATCCGGCTTCGCCCCATATTTGTCCATGTCGATCTGTTCGTCCATGATCGGAGTCTGGGTCACATCCTTCTGAGGAATGTATTCCGATTCATATTCAATTGTCTTTCCCTTGCTTGAAAGGAGGTCCTCCACTGCCTTTTCCAGGCTTGAATCGATGTCAGCTTCATCTTCATCCGGATCCGCAATGACCTCCACAGTGACCTTTCCATTCTCAAAATCCACGATGCTGCGCCTTCTCTGGTCATCCGAATACTCCACCCACTCCTTCCTGGTACTCTCCACCATCTCCTTGTCACCCCATTCTTTCATGACCTTGCGGCGGAATTCGTCGTATTCTGCCAATATCCTGGCCTGCTTTGCCTTGGCTCTGTCCTTGATCTGTCTCATGCGCTGTTCTGCGCGTGCGGTGATGCTGTTCTGATATGCTTGTGCATGTGCTGCAAGAGAAGCGATTACGAGAATCAGTATAAGGGATAGCTTTTTCATGGAGATGTTGACTTGATCGTGTACAAATATAATCAGAAATATGTATTTTTGTTGATCAGTAATTGTTTTTGTCATGAAACATCTCCTGTCACTGATCATCTCTGTCATTATCTGTCTGCTGTCGGTCGCTGAGTCGGCGGCTCAGACACGAAGTGTCCAGGAGAGGATATCTGCCATAAATGCACGCGTCAAGGGTCGTGTGGAAGGATACAGGAGTCAGATGGAAAGGAGATATCATCAGGTAATCGGGCAGCCATGGAGACATGCGGAAGGAGAGGCTCCGGTGCAGAATCCTCTGGACAAACCGCTTCCTCCGGCTGACTATGACCCGGCAAGAGATGAGGTGGAAGGGCAGGTCATGATGAATTCATCAGTTCTCCAAAATGATGGTGGTCGTGTGGAAGTTGCTGATGATGAGAAGATTGTGCGAGAGGGTAAGGATGGACTTAATGACCGCATCATCGTGATTCCATGCAACGGATACGAGGTGTCGCTCAGAGTTCCGGCGGTGGCCCTGCCGCATTTGAATGGTACTTCGGAAAAAGACATTTCGACCGTCTGGGAGCAGATGTACGATGTTCCTTTCGACAATCTTTTCCACGATCTGGCGAAAATCAGAGAAGCATTGAAGATGGGCGACTGGAGCTTTGTCAGGACTGTGGAGGCCGTGTCCGAGGTGATATGTACCTCATCGGCCGATGCGGTGCTTTTTCAGGCATATGTGCTGAACGACTTCGGATTCATGATGTGTCTGGCAAGGTCTGCTGACGGGATGCTCTACAAGATGCTATCCACTGACATGGATGTGATAGGCTATCCGCTTTATCATATCGATGGACACGATTATTATCTGTTTGCGGATTCTTCGATAAAAGACATCCATTTCGTGAACCTTTCCTTGAGCGGTGAGCGTCCGATGAGGATGGCGATGAATCCGGATGAAAAGTTCTATCCGGAATATGCAGCCGCAAAAACCTATGCTTCAGACCGTTATCCGGAAGTCGTGGTTTCAGTCATGCCGGATGAGAGCCGTATGGCATACTATGAATCCTATCCTTTGTATTTCAGCGGAGGAGATGTCCTGACCTCATTCTATCATCATGCCGTCCAGCCTATGAGTGAGGGCGTGTGCAGTTCTGTGTACCCGGTGTTGAGGCGTGCGATTGAGGGGAAGTCGGAAGTTGATGCGGTAAATATCCTTCTGAACTTTGTCCAGACTGCGTTCAGGTATGGATATGATGATGTGGTGTGGGGAAAGGAACGCTATTTCTATGCGGACGAGATATGGGGCTATGAGTTCAGTGATTGTGAGGATCGTTCCATGCTCCTGTCACGTCTGGTAAAGGATCTTCTCGGACTGGAAGTGGCCTTGGTGTATTGGCCTGGCCATCTTTCTTGTGCTGTCCGCTTCAACACGGCTGTTGCCGGAGCGGCCTTCCAGGCCGATGGAAAGACTTACGTTTCATGTGATCCTACCTTCATCGGTGCGGGTGTCGGAGCAGTGATGCCGGATGTCAAGGGCAAGGACGCGGTACTTATTAAGTTGTGATATGAAGAATAAGAATTATCTGTATGCTGGCTTGGTGTCATTAGCCTTGTCTCTGATTCTGCTGGTGTGGGCCTACAGCTATTGGAACCGTTCATATACTTATGGCTATGGTGACAACTGGATATCCAAGCTGGCCAAGCATGCGGATCTGAACATGGACCATGATTTTGATCCGTCCGGAATAGTGCCTGTGAATGTTGCATATGACAAGGTGCTCATTCCGTGCGTGTCCAAGAGAGATACAGGCATAATATGTGGCACTACACCTATAACAGACAGGTCCAAGCTTCTTGATTTCCTGAAGATGCTGAAGGAAAGGGATGCGTATGAGTATATATTGTGCGATGTGAGCTTCGAAGGCTTCCAGACAGGATACGATGAAGAGCTGTATTCTACGATAGCTTCAATGAGGGATATATTTGTGGCTTGTGCCGATCTGTCGAAAGTGCCGGAAGTGATCAGGGACAAGACAGCAGAATCGTCCTATACCGCGAGAAAGGTGGGGGATCCTTTCATGAAGTACGATCTGATTTTTCCCGAGGGCAATCCGAATCTCGCTTTGAAGATGTGGGAAGAACTTGACGGAGGAGAGATCAGGAAAAGATGGTGGGGATATACTTCAAACGGAAAGCTTTGCGTACGTTCCTTTATTCCGGATTTCCGCTATTCGATATATGATGATATCGGTGAGGCAAAGGAAACCGATGCACCGAATTCAGTGAGATATCCCTCTACCATGGAGAATCTTGGAGCGGATGTGGTAGATCTGTATCGGGAAGGCTATATAAGCGGTAAGTTCTTTGATGGCAAGGTCATACTGATAGGTGATCTTACCGAGAATGACATGCATACCACAATTGCGGCCAATCAGCCGGGACCGGTGGTGGTTTACAACGCGTATCTTGCGCTTGTCAACGGGGATCATGTGATACCTTTCTGGGTCTATGCTCTCATCCTGCTGGTGCTCTGGGTCGATTCGATGTTCCTGTTCAGACATGTGTTTGCCTTAAAGATCGCTGACCTGAAATGGCTGAAAGCCATAGAAGCTTTCTTGTCCCAGAGTGTGGATCTTGCGGGTACGTGGAATGGATTGAAGGGCAAGGGACGCTTCAAAAAGCTGTCGATGGAATTGTTGAGGGCCGGACTAAGCATAGCAATAGCCCTGCTGACTTATAATTCGCTTCTCATCCTTCTGATGATATGTGTCTATTTCACATCAGGAGTGTATGTCAACATTATTTTTGCGGGTACCATCTTTTCTGCTATCTCGCTGATCATAAATAGAGGAAATTAATATAAATTTGTACTGAATCTCCAATATCATGATGTCCAGAATATTACACCTAACCTTTCTTCTGCTGTTGCTGCTTGGCGACGGTCAGGTGAAGTACCGTATCGTTTCTTTGTCGACTCCGGATATAATGATCGGTTCGCAGAAGATGAAAAAAGGTGATGTCTTTGATTCTGGCGAGATGATTCATTGGACCGATGATGTTCAGGTGATGAGGGTGGTCGACGTGGAGACGGAAGAGGTGATACTTTTGTCCAAAACTGTCCAGGAGGTGGCACTTGCCCATGATAAGTCAGATTATAAAAAGATATATACAACCCTTGCGACCAATACTGTAGCCATGGTGAAAAGTGCGCAAGCGGGTGGTTATCATTATATTACATATAGGGATGGCGCTCGCGAAAAGAATGTGAGGCTTGAAAGGGGAATGTTCATGGATGAATATCCGTACAAACTTACATTATGGTATCACGACCCTGTCAAGTCTGCGGATGTCCGCCTTACCGACGATTTCAGAAGTTTTGTCGACGACCTGATCATTACGGATCATATGGTGAAGCAACGTCTTTCCCAGGTGGTTTATCGTGAGGGTGAAAGAGAACTGATGAAGCGCGATTATATGCTTATGATGTATTCATACGGTGATGAGAGATTCAGGGATATCAGATATACCTATGATGATCTTAAGATGTTTTTAACTTTAAAATATTGATATAGATGAAGCGTTTTTATGTTGTAGCATTAGCTGCTGCATTGTTGTGTGTGTTTGCATCTGTTGATGCACAGGCCAGAAATCCTAAAAAGGTATGGCAGTCGGAGGAGCAGAAGATTGCTGAGGACATGAGTAGGACCAGCATGCGTGCTTGGGCACAGTATGAGGATTTTGCTACGATGAATCTGGAAGCTTTCGCCGCTATGGAAGCCCGTGCAAGCCTTGCTGAGCAGACTGCTGTCCTTATTTCTAGAACGCTCGAGCGTTGCGCTGAATCTCAGCAGGAGGCCTCTGAGAACGGAAACGGAGCCGGTAAGGATTTAAGGTCTATGCTTGCGGATGCAAAGCAGCGTGTCAAGTCATCTGCGAAGATGATAATCGAAAACAGCAGGGTGATGTCATCTTCAAGATATCAAAAGAATAAGAAGAGCAATATCCAGATCTGCTATGCGGCCGTGGAGATCTCGCATCGTGACATCATGATGAACCTCAAGGGTCTGAAGGAGGTTGAGGATCTTCTTGATGCGATGGAGATGGAAGTGGAGTCTCCTGAGTTCCAGCAGCAGTTGGGCGGCGCTTTCGAGGAGCATAAGGAAGGCAAGTTGAATGCTTACGATCTTTAGGATATCATGCGAAAGACGATATTTGCGTTGCTGCTTATAGCTGCCTCTGCTTTTGCTGCAGGCGCACAGGGAAGGTCGGATAAACTTAAGCCGCAGTGGCTCAGGCAGGTCCCTTCTGGAGTCTCTTCTGACGCGCAGTTTGTGACGGTCAGGACGTTCAACGGGTATGGCCAGACGTCATATGCTGATGAAATGGGCCGTCTGGTGGTGAACCTTCCAAGCGAATGGAAGGTGGCGACAACGGCTTCTACCGTTCAGCTCAGCGAGAGAGAAATCGGCGAGCGTCGTTCTTCGGGCACGATGAAGCAGGTCGGTTCGATCGAGACGGAAGCGGAAGGCAAGCCGGTTTCGATCCAATGCATGAGAGTCGATGAGTTCTCGAAAGGTGTCGACAGATGGGTTTTGTATCAGGTGGCTAAGGGCAAGGAGGCAAAGTTTGCAGAATGTTATGTCACAGACAGATACGGTGCTGCAGGATGTCTGCTTTCAATCATACCTGGCTGTGGACAGTTTTATAAGGGAGATCCCTTGAAGGGAAGTCTTTTCCTTGGCGGATGCGTGGTTGGAGGTCTTGGAGCGCTTTTCTCTGAGTCGCAAAGGCAGGCATACATATCTCAGCTTGGCCAGACTCATGATATAAATGTGATCAGGCAGCTTGATGCCAGACAGAAGAATCTGGGTATTGCCAGGAACGTATGTCTTGGAGCTACGGCGGCTCTGTATGTGTGGAATCTGATAGATGGTGCAATGGCTCCGGGTGCGAAGAAAATCAAGTTTACCGGATCTGCACTTCAGTATAATTTCTAATCTGAACAATGAAAAAACTATTGAATCTTATTGCCGTCTTCTTTGTGATGGCGGCTTGTACCGAACCGGTGGTCAGCACTTTCGGAAGCATCGGCGGAACGGTGCAGGATGCGAAGACGGATGCATATCTTGCGGGTGTGAAGGTTACGATCAATCCGCTCGGATACTCGCAGGTGACCAATGCGGACGGAGCGTTCCAGTATGACAATCTTGATGTTGCAGAGTATACCCTGATATATGAAAAGTCGGGATACGATACCTATAAGCATAAGGTTACCGTGAAGCCGGGCCTGGTTTCTCCGGTTCAGGTGACGCTCGTCCCTGCTTCGGCATCTTTGACCTATGCGCCAGAGGTGCTGGATTTCGGTACGAAGACCACCGAGATCCAGATGACTCTCACTAACAGTGCTGGCGGAAACATCGCATATACTCTTTCTGCATCCAACAACTGGATCTCTCTCAGCAAGACCTCCGGAACCGTATCCAAGACAGATTATGTTACGGTTCTTGTATCGCGTAGCGGTCTTTCAGCAGCTGATTATGACGGAAACATAGTGCTTACTGTAGATGGTAATGAAACCATCATCCCTGTAAGGATGAGCGTTGCTGCAGCAGGAGTTCCGGTGGTGACTATGGAGGGCGCATCTGACGTCACTTCTTCTTCAGCGGTCTTGTCCGGCACGATCAGGTCTCTCGGAGATTCGAAGGTATCGCAGCATGGATTCTGCTGGTCGTCGACCAACCAGTATCCGACAGTGAACGATGAGTGCAGCCAGCTTGGCGATGCATCTGATGTGAAGTCGTTCTCTGCAAAGATTTCAGGCCTCACTCCTGCCACAGAATATTATGTAAGAGCATATGCTGTAAATACTTACGGTACATCTTACAGCGAGTCAGCCATAAAGTTCACTACTTCGGCATCTTCGCAGCCTGGTCCGGGAGATGACCCTCAGTCCGGAGAAATCGTCGTTCCTCAGGGACTCATGTCGTACTATACTTTCGACAATGAGGATGCGTCTGATGCGACTGAGAATGAGTTGGATGGTATACTCATCAACGATCCTTCCTTTGGAGACGTTACAGCCAATGGCAAGGGAAAGGCTCTTCATCTGAACGGTGTCAAAGGACAATATATGTCCATTCCATATAATGTCTTCAAGAATCTGAAGAAAATCTCTGCATCTTTCTGGATTAAGGATTTTTCGATTGGAGTGATTTTCTCTGCTATTACGACTGATTATGTACGAAGTGATTTCCCGCGTCTGATAGCGACGACTGACGATACATTCCGTTTCTATACCGGTTATGACAATTACAATTCGACACCGTCATTTGTATATCAGTATACATCAATTCAAAGCCAGGATTGGCATCATGTAGCTGTTACAGTCAAAGATGGCGTAAGAACACTTTATATTGATGGCGTGAGAGTCGATGCAAATGAAGGTTATGTCGGTGGAGGCAATGGTTATGACGCTTCAAAGATCTTTATCGGCGGCAATAATGACGGAAAGTACGATGGTGATTGCATTACCATGAAGATTGACAATATCCGATTCTACCAGAGAGCCTTGAATGATAGTGAGGTAAAGGAAATTTACGAAAGCGAAAAGTAAGGACTTATGAAAAAACATCTTTTTTCTTTTGCAGCTCTTCTTGTTCTATCAGGATGTCTTCCGCTGCCATCGATTGATAAGGACAATGCTGTCAAGGATCCTGAACGAGTGGATTATCTGATTGCTTATTATCCATTCGAGGACTCTGTGCAGGATGCGGGTGAGAATGCCTATCATGGCTTGGCAGTGGGAAACCCCACATATGTAGAAGATACTCCTGACGGTAGAGGTAAAGCAATAAGACTGAATGGTATCAAAGGACAGTATGTAAATATACCATATGCCTTCTTAAATGGCTTGAAGGAGTATTCTGTGTCTTTTTGGATTAAGGATTTCAGTGTTGGTATGGCATTTTCAGCCATCAGTTCCGACTATGTCAGGAGTGATTACCCAAGGCTTTTGATTACCGATAACCAGAAATTCCGTTTCTACACATGTTACGATAACTATGATTCTACCGCATCTTTTATTTATGATTGTACATCCATAATGGCATCGGAGTGGCATCATGTAGCACTCGTTGTCTCTCAGGATCCCGATGCGGGCTATTATGCAATCGTCAAGAAATTGTACATAGACGGAACTCTGGTAGATTCAGCTTCTGCATCGTGGGACGAAGGCGTCTCAGCTAAGATAAATATTGGAGGTGATAGGAACGGGACTTATCCGGTTTCATTGAATGCCAAGTTTGATAATTTCCGTTTCTATGGTTGTGCATTGAATGGAAATGATGTAATGTATCTATATAATAATTGTCTATAGCCATGAAGAAGTTCATTGCAATTTTATTCTCGATAACAGTCTTTATCTTGAGTTGTAGTATTGCTTATGCCCAATCTGGCTATTTCGGACAGGCCAAGGCTAATATCTATGGTGATTGGGGTTTTGATGTTGGAGTCAGTTTCACTGATAATTTCGGCGTCCGAGCCGGACTTATGACAGATATGGACAGAATAGATGTCGGTGATGGTAAGGATACCAAGATTTTTGAGGAGGTTTTAGGAAATAATTATCGCCTTTCATATTCGGCAGGGCCTATGTTCAGACTTGCTAAGTGGATGTGGGTGAGTGCAACCGCCGGTTATGGTGAGATCGGTACTTATGCTTATAATTCTATGAATGATCTTTATGGAATTTCCGGTAAGATAAAAGGCCTTGAAGCAGGATTTCAAATACAGTTCAGATTATCATCAATGACTCTGGAAGTCGGATATTGTACGTTGACTGATAGCTTCGCCTTGGGAAGACCATATCATGATATTTCCTTCGGAATAGGTATCTATATCTGATTCTTCTAAATCTTCCTGTTCTTCCATCTGCCGCTGCGGATATACCACCAGCTGCAGATGAGAAGCACACCAGAATAGACATGCTCGGCGGTCCAGCAGATGGCAACGTCGAGCTTCATTATTCCTATGATTACCGTGCAGTAGATCATGTAGACGGCCAGGGCGATCAGCTCGAGTCTGAAGGCTGTCTTGGTGCTTCCCGTGCCCGATACGGCGAGGAAGAATACCTGTCCGCCGACTGCGAGGAAATATGATGAGCACATCACGATCATGGCCGGAACAGATGCGCTGATGAGGTCTGGAATGTCGGTATAGATGCGTACAATGGCTTCCGGAAAGAGACAGAAGAGAATTATCATTGCGCTGACAATTCCGTATGAAAGTTTCAGTATTCGCTTTATAAGAGACTGAACCTTGTCTTGGTGACCTTCTCCGATTATGTTGCTGACAAGGGTGCTGCATGTCGATGAGAATGCCTGCAGCACGACCCACAGCAAGCCGGAAACGCTTCTTGTGATATTGGAAATCGCAAGCGATCTTTCGCCAAGATGTTCGATGTAGAGGAAGAAGATGAGCCATGTCGAAATTGATATCGTATGCTGGATCATTGTCCATGTGCATACAGGCATCATGTCTTTCAGTTCATCCTTTTCAAAGCGTGCGGCCTTGTCAAGGCCGTATTTCTTTCGGTCGCATCCTATGCGGGTATAAATCACGAAGAATATGAGTGAAACCAGCTCGGCGAGGCTTGATCCGATTGCCGCTCCTGTAATGCCCAGTGCAGGTATTCCGAATTTGCCGAATATGAGTATCCAGTTGAAGAACACATTCGACGCTACCATGACTATCGAGTTGAGTGTCAGTGTTTTGGTCTGCGTCGTTCCCACGTAGAATGCTCGGAACATTGCTGTGCAGAAGGCGAACACCATGCCAGGAAGTCGCCAACGTACATAGCTGAGAGCTGCGTCATAGATTGCCGTTGAAGATACCATGAATTTCATCATCCATGGGGTGAAGAGTTCGGATAGGAGTATGATGACTCCGGAGAGTCCGAGGACGAAATAAAGACCGTTCCAGAATACTTTTCCTGTATCCTTGAAACGTCCTTCTCCGTTTCGGCGGCCGATGATGATCTGTGCGCCGATACTGAATCCGAAGCCGATCATGAACAGGACCATATAGTATACGATGGCGATGGCCGATGCTCCGAGTTCGATTTCACCGACTCTTCCGAGGAAGGCCGTGTCGGTCAGTCCGATCATCTGCTCCATCACCAGGCTTATCAGGATAGGGTAGGCCACCTTCCAGATGTTCCTGTATGAATATGTTCCTGTGCCGCTCACTTAGATTTCTGTTTTCAAAAGACTGATGGTCTGCTCGACGCTGAGAGCGTTTTCTATGCGGAAGAGTCCGCTGCGGCTGCGCTGGAGGCTGTCAAGATGAGCTCCGCTGCCGAGTGCTTCGCCGAGGTCGCGTGCGAATGCGCGTACATATGTGCCCTTGCTGCAGGCCATGCGGATTTCGGCGCGAGGAAGCCCGAGGGCAGAGTTGTCAGTCACATTGATTCTGCTTGACGCATCTGAAGGCTTTTCGGGTGCCACCTCCTCAGATATTGTGGTTTTGAAAACCGTGCTACCCCCCTGGCCGCAGGGGGTGGGGCCCGCGCCTATGGCGTGGGAGGGGTTGTTTTCAAAACCATCCATGTCTGAGGAGGCTTCTTCGAACTTCAGCAGCTCCAGCTCGGTAATGTTGATCCTTGCGGTTCTGATGAGTTCCTGAGCTGCTTCGTCGAGGGTCTTGCCCTCCTTATGAAGCTTGCGTGCGAGTTCGTATGCGCGTACTCCATCAACTGATTTGGCTGAGAAAAGAGGCGCTACCTGATCCTGCTCGCCGATGAAGGACGGAAGAGCTTCAGTCACAGCTTCTGCAGTGATCTGCTCATGTGGGAAGAATCTGTCTATCTCCTTTTCAAGGTCATACGAAGGCGTCGTTGCTCCGAATGTGACTCCGGCTATATATTCCTTGTGGTGTGACTGAAGCCACTCGGCAAGCTTTGTGGCCTTTCCGATGCATACGAGCAGGATTCCCGTAGCAAGCGGGTCCAATGTGCCCGCATGGCCGACCTTGAGGTTCTTCTTGCCGAAATGACGGATGGCGGCGTACTTGACCTTTCTGATCACGTCCGCCGATGTCCATCTGTATGGTTTGTCTATGGGGATGATTATCCCCTCCGGATAGTCTTCAATGTTTCTTGAGATGAAGTTGTCTTCCGGAGTAAGGATCTTTGCGCTTATTTCCATCTGTAATGATTATTTGCAGCAGCAGGTCATCTTGTCGATGCGGGTCTGGTGACGTCCGCCCTCGAACTCCTCAGTGAGCCATGCGTCTGTAATCTCTACAACAGTTTCATATGAGATGAATCTTGCAGGCATTACAAGTACATTCGCATTGTTGTGCTGCTTGATGAGCTTTCCGATCTCAGGAGTCCAGCAGAGGCCGGCGCGGATGCCCTGGTGCTTGTTGAGGGTGATGCCGATACCGTTGCCTGTACCGCAGAATGCGATGCCGAGGTCTACCTTTCCTGTTTCCACAGCCTCTGCGAGAGGATGTGCTACATCAGGATAGTCCATGCTGTCGGTTGTGTCTGTACCGAAGTTAACCATTTCATATCCTTTGCCGGTAAGGTATTCAACCAGCTTGTTCTTGTACTCCACTCCTGCGTGGTCGTTGCAGATTCCGATTTTCATGATAGTTTGTATTTTGTCCTGCAAATTTAATTCTATGCCATCAAAAATAAAATTATATTTGTGGGAAATGTCGTCTATCATGCATAAAGTTGTCGTAGCTTCGGATTCATTCAAGGGCTGTCTGTCTTCATGGCAGGTGGCCGAGGCTGTCGAGAAAGGGATACATGCTCTCATCCCCGACTGCGAGGTCGTGAAGCTTGCTGTTGCTGACGGTGGGGAGGGAAGTATGGATGCTCTTGCGACCACATTGGGAGGCCGGATCATACGGACGGTGGTCCAGGATCCGCTAGGCAGGACCGTTGAGGCTGAATATGCCATTGTAGACGAGTCGGTTGCTGTCATTGAAATGGCCAGGGCGAGCGGTCTCACGCTCCTTCATCCGGATGAAATGAATCCTTTGATGACATCTTCATATGGTACCGGACAACTGATCGCCGATGCGCTCGACAAGGGATGCAGACGGATCATGGTATGCATCGGAGGAAGTGCCACAAATGATGCCGGAACAGGAATGCTGGAGGCATTGGGTTATAGGTTCATGGATGCTGAAGGAAATGTTCTGAAGGCGTGCGGAGGAGTCCTGAGCCGTATCGGTTCTATCGATTTCTCCAAAGTACATCCATATTTGAAGGATGCAGAATTCATCGTTGCGTGCGATGTGGATTCGCCGTTCTGCGGCCCCGATGGTGCAGCATATGTATATGGACCTCAGAAGGGAGCGACTCCGGAAATGGTGGAGGAACTTGACGAGGGTATGAGGCATTTTGCCCGGATCATATTACGGACAACTGGCTTTGATGTGACGGAAATGCCGGGAGCCGGTGCGGCAGGAGGCCTTGGCGGAGCGTTGAGGGCATTCCTGAAAGCTCAGATGCGTAGGGGAGCGGACATGATCCTTGATGCTGTTGACTTTGACAGGATCATATCTGACGCCGACCTTGTCATTACCGGTGAAGGACGTATCGACAGTCAGACTCTTGCAGGAAAGCTTCCATATGTTGTGGCCAGAAGAGCTGCGGTGCAAAACATCCCTGTCATAGCCTTGTGCGGATGTTCGCAGGTGGATAGCCTCCCTGTATTTCTTTCCATCCATCCTGTTACTCCTGTGGATATGCCACTCTCCTCAGCGATGGAGCCAGATACAGCATCAATGAACATTATAGATACGGTCAGAAGGATTTTGGTGTAAAATGTAAATGATTGAATCATAGAGGATTAAACAGATATTGGTGGGCTAAATAACCCACCAATATCTGTTTAATATGCTGATTCTCAGGGTGTTGCACCCTACGCTTTTAGCAAAGCTTGCTCTTGATGTATTCGATTCTCTTTGAGAATTCCTTCTTGCCGATGAGGGTCACGATGTCTGCGATGCCGAGACCGTTCGAACCGCCGACCATTGCAAGGCGGAGGCAGTTCATTACCTTACCCATAGGCCACTCGTTTCCGCGGATGTACTCCTCAAGCGGTCCCTCGAGCGCTTCCTTGGTGAACTCTCCCTCAAAGTTGAGGATGAAGTCTGCAACCTGAAGTGCAAGAGTGTAGTTCTCCTCTTTCCAGAACTTTGCCGCATCCTTCTCTACGAACTCCACAGGAGCCACGAAGAGGTATGGAGCGATATCCCAGAAATCCGCTACGAAAGTGGCTCTCTCCTGGATCAGGGCTACGATTCTCTCTACGTACTGGCGTGAGAAGATCTTGTTCTCGAAGTCAGCTCCGGTAGGAGTCATCTCCGAACCTGCTGTAAGCGCGCATGCCGGGCAGTCCACGATCTTCAGACCCTTCTCCTCGAGCATAGGGATATAGAGGTCGGTAAGCTCTGCAGCGTTCTTTGTGCGGAGGTATTCCTTGTTGTACCACTTAGCCTTGTCAGCATTGAAGCGAGCTCCTGACTTAACGACTCTTTCGAGAGAGAACGCAGCAACGAGCTCCTCAAGCGAGAAGATCTCCTGATCGTTACCTGGGTTCCATCCGAGCATTGCGAGAAGGTTCACGAATGCCTCAGGGAAGTATCCGTCCTCACGGTATCCACGTGAAACCTCGCCTTCTGCATTCACCCACTTGAGCGGGAATACAGGGAAACCGAGGCGGTCTCCGTCGCGCTTGCTGAGCTTACCCTTTCCGTCCGGCTTCAGGAGAAGCGAGAGGTGAGCGAAGCGCGGCTGTGTCTCAGTCCATCCGAATGCCTCGTAAAGGAGGTAATGGAGAGGAAGGGAAGGAAGCCACTCCTCACCGCGGATTACCTCTGTGATCTCCATGAGGTGGTCGTCCACGATGTTTGCGAGGTGGTATGTAGGAAGCTCGTCAGCTCTCTTCCAGAGCACCTTGTCGTCGAGTGTGTCAGTGTTCACTTCTACATGGCCACGGATGAGGTCATCCATCTTCACGATCCTGTTCTCAGGCATCTTGAAGCGGATAGTCCAGTCGGTACGTGTCTCGAGAAGCTCTTTCCACTCTGCCTCCGGCATTGAAAGTGAGTTGCTCAGACCAAGACGTGTTGTCTGGTTGTAGATGAATGTCTGACCGTTCGCCTCCATCTCGGCACGCTTTGCGCCAAGCTCTTCAGCTGTGTCGAATGCGTAGTATGCATATCCGCCTTCAACGAGCTGCTCTGCATACTGACGGTAGATAGGCTTTCTCTGGCTCTGTCTGTATGGAGCGTGAGGATGACGCTCTGAAGCAGTCTCCACAACGTTTCCTGCTGCATCCACTCCCTCGTCAGGAATGATGCCGCACCAGTTCAGTGCCTCGATGATATATTTCTCTGCTCCAGGGACAAATCTCTGAGAGTCAGTGTCTTCAATCCTTATGATGAAGTCTCCTCCACGCTGCTTGGCGAAGAGATAATTGTAAAGTGCGGTCCTCACACCACCCATATGGAGAGGGCCTGTTGGAGAAGGGGCAAATCTTACCCTTGTCTTGCGTTCCATATCGTTAAATTTTAATCGGGCGCAAAAATAATAAAAATTTCCTATTCCTTTGTTTTTCCGGCGATTCTCTTGATTGCTGGTGTCATTTCCAGTTCGCTCTTGTCCTCACCCTCGCCGATCAGAAGAGCCGGCTTCCTGCCTTCTTCGAATACGATCTTCTTCCTGATCGCGCTGTTGTTGTAGCCGATCTTTTCGCTTCTGATCTCAGGCAGTTCGATTCCTTCCTCGCAGTTGCCTTCGTTCTTCTTGTAGACAAAGCTGTGGTCGATGATGATCATGTTTCCCAGGTCGACCTGAGGCTGGAGGATAGGCATGTTGATGCCGGTTACGATCACAGTGATGTTGACCTTGTCTCCGAAATTCGGATCATCGTCAAATACAAGTCCGGTCTTGAAGTTGTTGGCCTTTCCTGTGTATGTCTTGATCATCTCGGTCACCTTCGAATACTGAGTCGCTGTCATTCCCTGGTCGTTGTTTCCAACTGTGATGTTGATGAGGAAGTTCTGCGCTGTAGAGAGGTCGTAATCATTGAGAAGAGGGGACTCGAGGGCATTTCTGACCGCATTCTCGATCCTGTTCTCACCGGTACCGCTTCCGCATCCCATGAGGGCATATCCGCTGTTCTTCATCATTGTCCTCACGTCCTTGAAGTCCACGTTCATGTAACCTCTCTTCTTGATGATCTCCGTGATGCCTCTTACCGCAGTTGCAAGAACTTCGTCAGCCTTAGGGAACATCTTCTGAAGCAGAAGCTCGCCGTATACCTCGAGAAGCTTCTCGTTGTTGATGATGAGGAGGCTGTCTACGTTCTTCTCGAGCTCATTGATACCATCGATGGCCTTTGTCATGGTCTCGGGACCCTGGCTCTTGAACGGAATGGTCACCACTCCGACCGTAAGGATTCCTTTTTTCTTTGCCATTGATGCGATCACAGGAGCAGCTCCGGTTCCGGTACCACCACCCATTCCTGCTGTAATGAAGAGCATCTCGGTGTTGCCGCTGAGCACTTTTTCCTCAATTATGTCCTGAGAATTGAGCGCTGCATTACGGCCTTCCGTAGGGTTTGTTCCCGCTCCGAGTCCATCCTCTCCAAGCTGGATCTTTATAGGTACATCACACTGCTCGAGCACCTGCTTGTCGGTGTTGCAGACGATGAAAGTACAGCCTTCGATGTGCTGATGGTACATGTAATTGACTGCATTGCAGCCGCCTCCGCCGACTCCGATGACCTTGATTATGGAGTTCTCAGGCACCCAGTCGGTAGGCACGATATCGTTTGTGTCTAATATATCTGTCATGGCTATATCTTCTTATCGGTTGTCAGACTTCCTCCTCGCTTATCTTGTCAAACAGCTCGCTGGTCCTTTCCTTTGCCTCTTCTGTGACTTTCTTTGCCTTTGACCACCAGATGTTTATGAAGCTCTTTCTTGGTTTCTTCTCAGGGATGACGGTCTCAACCTCTTCATCGCCGAAAAGCTTTCCGTCATTCTTCGGCTCCTCATCAGCTTCCTCATCCTCTGTCACTGTTTCCGTCACTTCCACGGCAGGCGTATTCCAGAAGTTTTCTTCCGGCTGTACATCTTCTGTTTCAATGACTACGGATGAAGTGTTGCCGTCTGTACCTGGAGCGGTGCAGTTCACGATGCACTGTTCTTCCTTCGCTGCCAGGATAAGACCGATAGATGTCGCGGCCGATGTGTCCTGGATACCGTCACATCCGCTGACTGAGAAACGCGCCTGCGGATATCCGGTCCTCACCCTATAGCCTGAAAGATCATAGATGAAGCTTCCGAGGTTGGCGGTCTGTGCACATCCACCTGTAACCACGATACCGCTTCTGAGCATGTCGGCAAATCCGCTTTCCTGGATTTCATAAAGGATAGCCATCATGATCTCCTCAATGCGGGCTGTAATGATCTCCGAAAGGTATTTTACCGTAACCTGCTTGTCCGGCTGGCTGCTGTTGCTCTTGATGTGGATGACCTTTTCGCTGAGGCTCTGAAGCTTCTCCGGCATACATGCACCGAATGCGAGCTTGATGTTTTCAGCAAGCCTCTCCGATATCTGGCATTCGGTCTTGATGTCGTCGGTGATGTTCTTTCCTCCGAATGGAATCGATGCGTAGTGACGCATGATGTTTCCGTGGTAGATGGTAACGGATGTGCTTCCGCCTCCGAAGTCGATGAGGGCCACTCCGTTTTCCATCTCGGCATCGGTGAGAACAGCCTTGGCAGTAGTCTCGGCAGTGAAGAATTTTCTTCCTGCGGAAACTTCCGTCTTCTTCATCACCTTGTCTATCTTGTTGAGGTCGTTCTTCTTACCGATGAATATCTTGAAATGTCCCTCAAGGATGTCGCTGGCCATTCCGATGATGTCGTTTTCGATGATCTGGAAATTCTCTCCGTCTGAGAAAGACTGGGCTACAGCTCCGTAGATGGCCTCTTTTGCAGGGTCATCCAGCGGATATGAATCCTCAGCATAGCTCTTGAGCTCGTTCACATCCTCGGCGGTGATGTCCGTGTCCTCGCCTCTGTCCTTGATCACTCCGCTGTTGCTTTCCTGACGGACAGGGAACTTAGGCATTCCGACCACAGCCTGGGTGATCTTTATGTCAAGGGCCTCTTCAGCATCCTTGATTATCCTTGAAAGCGGGTCGGTGACATGCATGATGTTATACACGCTGCTGTACTTTATTCCCGCCGACTGGATCTCTTTGTAGTAAATGATCTGCACATCGTCCCCGTTCACTCTCGCAACGGTGAGAGCTATCTTGGACGTGCCCAGGTCAATCGCTACTATGTTTTTCTCTTCCATGATATGTTGTCGTTTTTCGTTTCAATCCTTATCTGCATACGATCTGGCCGTCATATTTGAGGCTGACCATGCTGTATTCCTTCTCTTCTTTCGCCGGTACGATGGCTGTGTAATACATTTCCATCTTGCGGAATTTCTGCTGTATGTCGTCCGGCTGTCCGAAATGGAACCTTTCCTTTCCTTCCCTCGGCACCAGAATGAGTTCTCCTCCGTCACATACGGTGATCTGGACGATCTTGTCCCTCCATGTACGGCTTTTATCCATGAAGTTCACAAGGTCCAGCACCTTTTCCAACCATACCCTTTCCTTTTCGTTCTCGAGCTGTCCCTTGTATCCGCTGTTCGCTTTCAGAGGAATGTCACCGTCAATGATATGGACTCTGGAAGCGTAGCTGCTCTGCAGCGGGAAGAGGAATCCCTCTGCATCCGCATAGAAGCCGCCGTCGCTTTTCTGGAACCTGACCACAGGGGTTCTCTGTGTTACCTTAATGTTCAGCTTTCCGTCCCTGGTCGTGTATGCCTGGCTCTTGTTGACAGCGCTTCGTCCGTCGATTATCTTCTCGACTTTCGCCAGGTCGATGCTGTCCAGAGGCATGCCCATGTATTCGCCGTATTCCTTGTCAAGATACTTCTTCACGTCTGCCGCGGATACGAAGCTGTTAATGCTGCTGTCCGCTATCACGACGTTCAGCCCCGTGCATTTCAAAGGCGCGCGGCACGACACTCCGCTAAGGTATGCCACGATAAGGCATCCCGCAAGCAGGACTGCTGAAACTCCGTTAATAATATGTCTTACAGTCTTTGACATAGCATTTCTGTAATAGGGCCTATGAATCTGTCAATGTTGCCGGCTCCGAATGTGATGAGCGTATCTACCTGCTCGTCCTTCAGATAATCCATGAGTTCTTCCTTAACCATTATCACCTTTTCAGGGGCCGTAACCTTATCGAAGATGATTTCCGAAGTTACTCCAGGTATAGGTTCTTCGCGTGCAGGGTAGATGTCAAGCAGGATGAGCTTGTCGACCTTGCTCAGGGCTTCTGCGAACTCGTCAGCGAAGTCTCTTGTCCTTGTGTAGAGATGAGGCTGGAAAATCGCTGTGAGCTTCCTTCCCTGGAAAATGTCCCTCATAGAGCTGATGGCAGCCGATATTTCCTTCGGATGGTGGGCGTAATCGTCTATGTATGAACATTTCGGTGTGTTTACATGGATGTCGAAGCGTCTCTTCACACCCTGGAATGTTCCGAGTGCATGCCTTACCTTTTCAGGTGCGAGGCCGTATGTAAGGGCAATTGCCGATGCTCCTACCGCATTCTCCACATTGACCCATCCTGGGATTCCGACTTTGCAGTTTTCGATGATTCCTCCCGGCCAGTGCAGGCTGAATGTGAAATATCCGCATTCATCGACCTTGATGTCGCTTGCGTAGAAGTCGGCTGCCGGATCGTCATATGAGTATCTGAGGATCTTCGCATCTGTGTCCTCCGAGCTTATCGGGAGACCGAGTTTGGTTATCACGGTGCCGCTTACCTGTGCAGCGAATGCCTTGAAGGCCTCATGCATGTTCCTGATGTCAGAGTAGATGTCAAGGTGGTCTGCATCCATTGATGTTATCACTGCAATCTCCGGGAAGAGCTGGAGGAACGATCTGTCGAACTCGTCCGCCTCGGCAACGATGGTTTCGTTGCGACTTACGAGAAGGTTGGTGTCATAGTTCTTGGAAATACCTCCGAGAAAGGCAGAACATCCTTCTTCGCTATCCTGGAAAATATGGGCCAGGAGTGTGCTGGTGGTGGTTTTTCCATGTGTGCCTGCCACAGCCAGACATCTCTGTCCTTCTGCGATTTCACCGAGCATGCGTGAACGCTTGATGACTCTGTATCCATGCTCCTGAACATATACAAGCTCCCCCATATCCTTGGGGATGGCAGGAGTGTACACAACGAGTGTGTCTTCCACATCCTTCGGAATGAAGTCGATGTTGTCCTCATAATGGACCTCGATTCCCTCCGACTCAAGGGCATGAGTCAGTTCTGAAGGCGTCTTGTCGTATCCGCTCACCTTCAGTCCCTTGAAATTGTAGTATCGTGCGATGGCGCTCATGCCGATACCTCCGATTCCTATGAAATATATATTCTTCATCCTACTTTATCGTCTTGTATATATGTTCAGCTATGGTCATTGCAGCATCGCGTTTTGCCAGTTCCGCTACATTCTTTTCCATAAGAGCGATCTTCTCCGGATCTTCTATCAGTCTGCATGCTGTCTCCATAAGCTTTTCTACGGCTTCTGAGTCCTTTACGATCATTCCCGCGTCCTTGTTTACCAGAGCCATCGCGTTGTGAGTCTGATGGTCTTCGGTAACGTTAGGCGACGGTACGAAGATCGCGGCCTTATGCGCTGCGCAGAGCTCCGAGATCGAGCTTGCTCCCGAACGTGAGATCACAACGTCCGCAGCTGCGTATGCCAGATCCATCCTCTTGATGAAGTCTGAGTACATTATGTTCCTGAATGTCTCTCCGCCAAGTCCTTTTTCCTCGGCCTCCTTCATGAAGGCATCTACAGAAGGCTTGTAGAACTTTCCGCACTGCCAGATGATCTGCATGTTCTCTCCGCCTGGGCATCCGTCGGTGATCCATTTCTTCATGGCGTTGTTCAGAGTGCCGCTTCCGAGGCTTCCGCCTACGATGAAAAGATGCTTCTTGGCAGGGTCAAGGTTGTAGAACTTGAAAGCCTCTTCCTTCATTTCTGCCGTTGCCGGTACAATCTCCTTTCTGATAGGATTGCCGGTCAGCACTATCTTGTCAGCTGGGAAGAATCTTTCCATTCCCTCGTATGCGACGCATATGCAGTCGGCCTTCTTGCCCAGAATCTTGTTCGTCAGTCCTGCAAATCCGTTCTGCTCCTGGATAAGGGTAGGTATTCCCAGCCTTGTCGCAGCCCAGAGAAGGGGAGCGCTTGCATATCCTCCAACTCCGATGGCGATGTCCGGCTTGAACTTCCTGATCACCTTCTTCGCCATGTTCACGCTCTTTATCACCTTGAACGGAAGAGCGAAATTTGACAATGTGAGCTTTCTCTGCAGACCTGCCACAGGCAGTCCGATGATCTCGTAACCTGCTGCCGGCACTCTTTCCATCTCCATTCTTCCGTCCGCTCCGACGAACAAAATCTCTGTCTCAGGGTTGAGTTCCTTAAGCTTGTTGGCTATCGATAGGGCGGGGAATATATGTCCTCCAGTTCCGCCTCCGCTGATTATCGCCTTGATCTTTCTGTACTGTTCCATGGTATTCTATAGGTTTGCGTCGTCAATCTGTTCAAGAACCTCGAGCCTTGCCTGGATGTCATCCTGCTGCAGGTCGATGGTTTCTTCAAGCGACTGTGTCTTCTTCTTGGCCATCCTGCTTATCGCCAATATGATTCCGAAAGCAACGCAGGAAACAAGGAATGCGCTGGCTCCGTCGCTCAAAAGAGGCAGCGTCTGTCCGGTCATCGGCATTATGTCCACATTTACAAGCATGTGCATGAATGCCTGGCCTGTGATGAGGAAGGCAAGTCCTCCGACCGCTATCCTCGCGAATTCATTGCTGCAAAGTCTTATGATCATGGAACTTCGGGCAATGAGGCTTATGTAAAGCAATATGACCAGTATTCCTCCGAACAGTCCGTATTCTTCCACGAGGAAGCTGAACATGTAGTCGGAGTATATATGTGTCACAGAGTATTTCTGCGTACTGTTTCCACTTCCTTTGCCTACGAGGCCGCCTTCGTGGATGGCTAGCTTGGCTCCATATGGCTGTCTTATGCCGTCGAGAGCCCTATAGAACTCCTTGCTGCCCGGTTTCAGCTTGTCCAATGCTTCCGTATCGTATTCCGCTTCCATACGGTTGAAGAACGTCTCAAGTCGTGGCATGAACTTTCCGTCACTTGCCTTATGTGCCGCGGCGAGACATAAGGCCATGATCACGAGTGCGGCTCCGGCCATGAATATCTCCTTGAACGGCACGCCTCCGATAAGCATCGTTCCGATAAGGATCATTGCGATGAAGATTGCGCTGGAGTTACTTCCGGGTGCGATCATTCCGCAGATAAGGAGAGCAGGTCCATATATGTAGAACACTCTTTTCCAGAATGGCTTTTTGAGGAATGCCAGATGCTTTGCCGTCGAAAGCCAGTTCGCCAG
The DNA here is from genome assembly GCA_045649795.1 of Candidatus Cryptobacteroides sp. Classification (GTDB taxonomy): domain Bacteria; phylum Bacteroidota; class Bacteroidia; order Bacteroidales; family UBA932; genus Cryptobacteroides. The sequence goes on from JAZRQM010000044.1 coordinate 23,062, forward strand.
CCCGAATGTAGGGCTTTCCACGCCGGCCTCCATTGCGTCCCTGTCCTGCTTGAATGCATGCAGGGCCCATGCAAGATACATTACCATTGCGACCTTCGCTACCTCGAAGACATGGATCTGGAAGCCCAGGAAACTGAGGGTTCGCCATGCTCCGTTGATATGCTGAGCGTTAAGGAATCCAAGCTGCATGTGGCAGTCAAGTATCAGCAGCAGCAGGAATGTAACGCCGAATCCGAGCTGGGAGAAGAAACGGAAGATACCTATCTTCTTTATGTTGTACAGGCCGATGATGACTCCAAGTCCGAGAAGAGCGATGAAGCCATGCTTCTTCATGATCTCGATTCTGCTTTCGTCGGAAAGAAGAGGAGTGGACGAGAATATGGCGAGTACCGATATGAGCATAAGAAGGAGAACGATTATCCATATAACCTTGTCTCCTTCCATCTTATCTATGAGTTTCCAGAGACCCCTCTTGGAAGCCTCTGGATTGGTGTTTACGGTGCTTTCCATATTTCTACAGGCTTCTTACGGCCTCTTTGAACTGTCTTCCTCTGTCTTCGTAATTCTTGAAAAGGTCGAAGCTTGCGCAGCATGGCGAGAGGAGCACAACGTCTCCCGATACCGCAAGCTGGCTTGCGAGCTTGACTGCATCCTTGGCGGATGTTACGTCGTGGATCTCCGGCACTATTCCTTCGAATGACTCATGGAATTTCTTGTTGTCAAGTCCCATGCAGATCATCGCCTTTACCTTTTCCTGTGCAAGAGGAATCAGGCTTGTGTAGTCGTTGCCCTTGTCTGTACCTCCGACGATCCATACGACCGGCTTGGTCTGGCATTCAAGTGCGTACCATGCAGCATCCACGTTTGTGGCCTTCGAGTCATTTATGTAGAGTACATCCTTGATGCTGAGGACATTCTCAAGTCTGTGCTCGACAGCCTGGAATGTGGCGAGTCCGCTGCGGATGGCTTCGTTGTCAATGTCCATAGCCTTGGCAGCGAGGGCGGCGGCCATGGAATTGTATACATTGTGCTTTCCTCCGAGGGCGAGTTCCTGGAGATACATGTCACATTCGTCATCCTTGTAGCGGACGATCATTCTGTCATCCTTTACAAAAGCACCCTGCTGCACTTCTTCCTTCTGGGTGAAAGGAAGCTTCTGAGCCTTCATCACGATCTGGTCCAGATGTCTTATCGTGATCTCGTCGTCAGAGCAGAAGATGAAGCAATCGTCGCTTGACATGTTGCGGGTGATACGGAACTTTGACTTCACGTAATTCTCCATCTTGTGGTCGTACCTGTCCAGGTGGTCCGGCGTGATGTTGGTGATGATAGCGATGTCAGCCTTGAAGTCGTATACATTGTCAAGCTGGAAGCTGCTGAGCTCGAGCACATAGATGTCATGCTGCTCTGTAGCCACCTGATATGCATAGCTCTTTCCGATGTTGCCGCCGAGTCCGACGTTCAGTCCCGCCTCCTTGAGAAGGTGGTAAATCAGGGATGTCGTCGTGGTCTTGCCGTTGCTTCCGGTGATGCATACCTTCTTCGCAGAGTCATAACGTCCTGCGAATTCGATCTCAGAGATGATGTTGATGCCCTCGTCCATGATCTTCTTCACCATAGGAGCGGTAAGTGGAATTCCAGGGCTCTTCACAACCTCGTCAGCGTTGAGGATAAGGCCCTCCGAGTGCATTCCCTGCTCGTATGGAATCTCCCATTTGTCGAGCATGGCCATATAATCCTCCGATATCTTACCCATATCAGAGAGGAATACATCATAACCTTTGACTTTTGCGAGGACTGCGGTTCCCACTCCGCTTTCGCCTCCGCCTAATACTACTAATCTGGACATCTTTATCTAATCTTCAAAAGTGCTATTGTGATGACGGCCAGGATCATTCCTACGATCCAGAACCTTGTAACGATCTTTGCTTCCGGAAGGGCTTTCTTAGGCCACTGGATGATAGCCGGCACTCCTTCCTTCTGATAGTGGTGGTGGAGAGGAGCCATCCTGAAGATCCTTCGGCCTTCTCCATATTTCTTCTTCGTATACTTGAAGTAGAATCTCTGCATGAGTACTGAAAGGCTCTCTACGAAGAATACTCCGCACAGGATAGGGAGGAGGAGCTCCTTTCTGATGAGGACTGCGCATACTCCGATGATACCTCCGAGCATAAGGCTTCCTGTGTCGCCCATGAAGACCTGTGCAGGGAATGAGTTGTACCAGAGGAATCCGATGAGGGCTCCGGTGAACGCCGACATGAATACGGCGATCTCTCCACTGTCTGGTATGTACATTATGTTCAGGTATTCTGCGTTTACTATGTTTCCTGAAAGCCATGCGAAGATTCCCAGTACGACTCCCACTATCGCCGATGTACCTGTCGCAAGGCCGTCCATTCCGTCGGTAAGGTTCACTCCGTTCGAGCATGCGGTTATGACGAGGACGATCATAAGTACATATATCGCCCATTTGCAGTACCATCCGAATGTGCCCTTGAATGGGGAAAGCCATTTGTAATCGAATTCGTGGCTCTTGATGAACGGGATTGTGGTCTTGGTACTCTTGATCACGTCGTGCTTTTCTATGGTGACGGTAGTCGCCGGTGTCTCGGCTATGCCTGTGCTGTCGGCAGATACCTCGTTTACGATTTCCTCTTCAACCATGACTTTCTCTCTTACGACGATGTCGCCGTTGAAACATACTGCAAGTCCGATCGACAGTCCGAGTAAACCCTGAGCCGCGAGCTTCGCCTTCTCGCTCATTCCTTCCTTGTTCTTCTTGAAAACCTTGATGTAGTCATCTGCAAATCCGATGATGAAGAACCATACGGTACTGATAATCAAGAGGATATTATAGATGTTTGTAAGGTCGCTGAAAAGCAGCACGGGGATGATGATCGAGAGGAAGATGATGATGCCACCCATGGTAGGAGTGCCTTTCTTCTGCATCTGTCCTTCGAGGCCGAGGTCGCGGATCTCTTCTCCGATCTGTTTCTTCTGGATCCAGCGGATGATGTCCTTGCCTGCAAAGATTGATATGAGAAGGGCTGTTGTGAAGGCTGCTATCGCTCTGAAGGACAGATAGCCGAAGAGGCCCTGTCCAGGCAGATCTATTCCGAGATCCTTCAAGTATTCTACGAGATGGTAAATCATTATCCTATTGTTTCAAAAATTCCGTTAACTATTTCCTTTTCATCAAAGTGTCTCTTTTCTGTGCCGATGATCTGGTATGTCTCATGGCCCTTTCCTGCGAGGAGGATTGTTGCTCCCTGGCTTGCTATCATTATGGCAGTCCTTATGGCTTCTTCCCTGTCCTCGATGAAGAGCGAACGTGCTCTTCCGCTTGTGTCCATTCCTGCCTTGATGTCAGCCATGATGTCGGATGTCTTTTCCGTGCGGCTGTTGTCGGATGTCACGACTATCCTGTCTGCAAGCTTCTGGGCTATCGCTGCCATTTCAGGACGCTTGGTCCTGTCCCTGTCTCCGCCGCATCCGAAAAGGCAGATGAGCTCTCTGTCCGGTGCGATCTCCCTGAGGGTCTTGAGGACATTCTCAAGGGCATCAGGTGTGTGCGCGTAGTCGATTATGACGGATATGTCGCGAGGACCTCTGATGTTTTCGAGCCTTCCAGGTGCCGGTCTGAGGCTGCTCAGAGCCACGAGCACTTCCTGTGGGTCGCTTCCAAGCACGACGGCTGTCGTATATATCGCAAGCAGGTTGTAGGCATTGTGCATTCCGATAAGGCAGCTCCAGCTTTCCATGTTGTTGATCCTCAGGAGCATGCCTTCAAAGCTCTGCTCTACGATTCTGCATGTGTGGTCCGCAATCTTGCGGCATGAGTATGTCACGACCTGAGCCTTTGTGTTCTGCACCATGACCATTCCGTTGCGGTCGTCGATGTTTGTTATTGCGTAAGCATCAGATGGAAGAGTGTCGAAGAACAGTTTCTTGCATCTGAGATACTCGGCGAATGTCTTATGGTAGTCAAGGTGGTCATGTGTCAGGTTCGAGAAGATACCAGCCTTGAATTTAAGTCCGGCAACTCTTTCCTGCTCGACGCCGATCGAACTGACTTCCATGAAGCAGTATCCGCATCCGGCCTCTACCATTTCACTCAGGAGTGAGTTGATCGTGATCGGGTCTGATGTTGTGTTTACCGCTTCCGTGCCCTTTTCTCCGACATAGTTTGCGATGGTCGAAAGAAGTCCGCAGCTGTATCCGAGCTTGGTGAACATCCTGTGGAGGAGGGTCACTGTAGTGGTCTTTCCGTTTGTTCCGGTTATACCCACGAGGGTAAGCTTTTCCGACGGATTGTCATAGAAATTGGCTGCAATGATGGCGAGGGCATATCTTGATGACTCTACCTGCACGAGGGTGATGTCTGCGCGTCCTGCCTCTGCTGCCTGACTGCGTGCCATCTCAATGTCTTCACATACGATCGCAGTAGCTCCTTTTCCTATGGCTGTGGCGATGTATGCATGACCGTCACTGGCAAATCCCTTCACCGCCACAAACAGCGAACCCTCTGCAACTTTTCTGGAATCGTTGCAGATGGAAGCTATCTCTACGGATGGATTTCCTTCGATGGCGATGACGCCGCTTTTTGCTATGACCTTTTCAAGTATCATCTGAGTGTTATGCTTATTCTTTCTCCTTTCTTCAGTTTGGAACCGGCCTTAGGTGTCTGGCTGACTACGTGTCCTGTTCCACTGTGGCTGCATCTGTAGCCGTTGTTTTCTATTGCGTAGATCGCATCCTTGAGTCCGAGTCCCTTCAGATCCGGTACAGGAGCATCTTCGATCCTTTCGGTGCTGATATGTGCCTCTGCCATCTGCGGGATGCTTCCCTTTGTCTTGATCTCGCGTCCCCAGTCTGTGTCATATGCCCATATTCCGTCTACGATTTCCTTGAATGTCAGTGCCGGAATCTTACCTCCGTAGACATTGTTGCTCATAAGACCTGTATATACGACCACAATCGCCGTGTATTTAGGTTCGTCAGCAGGGAAGAATCCGACAAATGTCGCCTGATGCTTCTTTCTTCCGTTTATGTCCGCATACGGATCACGGCTTCCTGCTCGCTCTTCATTTGTAAGGTGCATTCTGGATGTTCCTGTCTTTCCTGCAACAGTACATTTCGCATTCTTGAGCCTGCTTGCAGTACCTTCCAGTGTGACCATTGTCAATGCCCTCGTAAGCGTATCCGCTGTGGCCTTCGAGCAGATCGAACCGTTGAGGATGGTCGGCTTGAATTCCTGCGTCACTCTTCCGTTCTTCTCGATGCTCTTGACAACGTACGGCTTCATCATCTTGCCGTTGTTTGCGATGGCGTTGTAGAATGTCGCTACCTGAAGCGGAGTCACTCTTACCGAGTAGCCGATCGCCACCGACACAAGGTCATATATTGTCCATCCTGCGTTCTTCGGGTCAGGAATCCTCGGGCTTGCGCTTCCGACTTCCTTCAGGTCGAAGTCATATGCTTCTCCGAAGTTGTATTCGTGCAGTCTGTTGATGAACTCCTCCGGGTCGTTCTCGTAATTGTCCTTTACCAGCCTTCTGAACACGTAGTTTGATGAAATCTTGAATCCGTCAATGACCGAAATCTCCCTCAGACCCTTGTTCTTCTCGTAATTGGTGATATATTCGTCCTGGTTGATCTTAGGCATGTCGCTCATTCGTCCGTGGTTGGTCGGAATCCTGTCCTCAAGCTCGATCTTTCCGTCCTCCAGGAGGGTGGTCATCGTAACTGCCTTGAATACCGATCCCGGCTCCGCAGGCCTTCCTGCCGCCATGTTGAATACCTCCCTGAACTCTCCCTTCTTATCTTTCTGGAGGTTGACCATCGCTCTCACAGCTCCTGTCTCGACATCCATCACGACTACGCATCCGCCTACGATATCCTCCTCTGCAGCCATGTTCTTTCTCAGGGCCTTGTCGGCCAGATCCTGTATGTCTATGTCAAGGGTGGTCCTGATGTCAAGTCCGTCTTCTACTGCCACTACGCTGCTGTCCATATCCTGGATCATGCCCTTTCCGTCGGTGATCTTCATCCACTCGAGGCCTTTCTTGCCATGAAGATGATAATCATACTTTCCCTCGATTCCGATATGTCGCGAAGTTGTGTCGCTGTTATGCTTTACATATCCGATGACTCTTCTTGCAAGACCGTCATAAGGATACTGTCTTGTGTCTTCCTTTTCCACGATCATACCGCTTCTGTATGACCTTTCGTTGAAGAGCGGGAGCTTCTTCAGCTCCAACAGCATTCCGTGGTCGATGCCCTTGACGATCGGCACATATCTTTTCTTGTTGCGTCTTCCGGTAAGGATGAGGTCGCTGTAGTATGCTGCATTCTTTCCTTCTTCCTTCAGCACGAGGGGGAGCTCCTTTGCGAGCTGTTCAGCCTTAGCCACCCACTGATCCTCCTTCTTCTTTCCTTCCTCCCTGTCCTTCATTGTCTCGAACTCCTCCTTCAGCACGTAGCAGTCCATGTATACGTTGTACATCGGAGTCGAAAGGGCCAGGAGCTTGCCGTTGTGGTCCAGGATGGATCCGCGCTGAGGCTCGATCTCGTTCTTGTCCCTTTTCGGCTGGAAGTATGAGACGTATTTTGCATCAGGCTTCCAGATGAACTGCAGGTATGCGATCTTGCCGATGATCATCAGAGCGGCGATAAGGAACACGACGTGAAACAGGATCAGCATGTTGCTGGGCCTGCGTCTTTCTCTTTCTTCTCTTGTTGAGTTTGCCATGTCGCTTATCGTTTAATGATATCTGCCGGTTTTTCCGGCGCCTTTACCTCAGAACCTGCGTTTCTGAGCATGTCTTCTATTGTGCTGATGCGGTCAAGACCCACGTATTCACATGTCTTCTGTGCATGGTAGATGCGGAGGGTCTCAAGTTCCGCCTTGTTCTTTTCTACGACTGTCAGCGTCTGCTCCATCTTGTAGCTGAGGAAGATGCTGATCCATCCGAGAGCGAATGCATACAGTATATATGGAAAGAGTTTGTCGACTCTCAGACGGAGAAGGATGTCTCCGCTGATAATCGACTTCACTATGCTCTTGACAGAGCTTGCCATATTGATTTTTCTGCCTTCCATTATATCTTTTCAGCTATTCTGAGCTTGGCGCTGCGCGCCCTTGTGTTTTCGGATATTTCGCTTTCCTGCGGCAGGATCGGCTTCCTGTTGACGGCTTTCAAAGGTGCTGTCGCATTGCCGTAGAAATCCTTTTCAACCTTTCCGTCAATGTTGCCTGCCTTGATGAAGTTCTTTACCATCCTGTCTTCGAGAGAATGGTAGGTGATCACTACCAGCTTTCCGCCCGGTTTCAGTGATTTCGCCGCTCCGCTAAGGAACTTCTCAAGCGACTTCATTTCCTGGTTCACCTCGATCCTCAATGCCTGGTAGACCTTTGCGAGGAACTTGTGTTCGGCAAATTTCGGCAGCGCGCTTTCTATCGCCTTTCCAAGGTCGGTGGTCGTCTCGATTCTCGCCGCCTCCCTTGCCTTGCAGATCAGCTGGGCTATCCTTCTGCTGTTGTCCACTTCTCCGTAGAGTCTGAGTATCTTCTCCAGCTCGGCCTGCTCGTATCCGTTCACGATATCGGCTGCGTTCAGAGCCGCCTCCTGGTTCATCCTCATGTCCAGAGGAGCTTCATATCTGAATGAAAAACCTCTCTCCGCGGTGTCGAACTGATGCGATGAAACTCCGAGGTCGGCAAGCACTCCGTCGATGCCTTCAGCATATCCCTGATGGATGACATGGTTGTGGATCCATCTGAAGTCGCTTCTTATGAGCGTGAGCCTGTCGTCGTCAGGCTTGTTGGCAATGGCATCGCTGTCGCGGTCGAATGAAATGACACGTCCGTCGGGATCCAATCGTCTGAGGATCTCTTTGGTGTGTCCGCCACCTCCAAAAGTGGCATCTGCATAAATTCCTGAAGTTGAGCTGATTAAAGCAGAAACGCTTTCATCGAGCAATACTGAAGTGTGGTATTCTGACATCGTTTTGCCCTCCTTGTCTTAAAGATCAGAAAGCATATTGGCGATGGAAACGAACTCTTCGCTTGAGATTATACCGGACTCAAAGTTCTCTTTGGCCCAGATTTCAATCTTATAATCGTTGCCAGAGAAGATGACTTCCTTGGTCACGCCGATCAGTTCCAAGAGTCTTTTAGGGATGGAGATACGTCCGAGCTTTGCGTCCGGTTCCACGACCGCACGGTTGTTCATGTACGCTCTCCAGAATTTCGCGTGCTTTTCGTTGAATGCGATGTTGAGTTTCGACTTCACGAGCTCCGACTGTCGCTCCCATTCTGCGAATGTGTACATCTCCAGGCAATCCGAAAATGTGTCCTTTCTGATGACGAATCTCATGTCTCCATCGGCAGGCATGATGCCCTTGAAGGCGGCAGGGAAAATGAGCCTTCCCTTGTCGTCTACCTTAGCATTGTATTCGCCGATGAATTTGATCATATTCTGTTACGCGTTAATGGTTGCAAAAGTAAGAAGAATTTTCCACTTATTTACACTTTCTTCCAAAATTTTCCACAAAATTATCCACAATTTTTGTAATTTTGCAACTGCTAAAAAATCAATGGAATAATGAGGAAAATCAATATATGCCTTACAGCTGCGTTGGCGGCCGTTTTTGCGTTTTCGGCTGTTTCGTGCGGCAACGAGGGGAAGCAGGTGGAAGACGATCTCGCTGTTGTGGAATCAGCCGAAGATGAGCAGGGTCATCCTCTCGGTTTCTGCCCGGATTCTCTACGTGTATCAGAGGGAAAGGTGAAGTCAGGACAGTTCTTCTCGAACCTGCTCGGAGGCTTGGGAATGAGCCAGCAGGAAGCTTACAATCTCACTCAGGCCTGTGACTCCGTCTTTGATGTGAAGACCTTGAGAGTCGGTAATGTCTACCGTGCATATTACGATGAGGCAGACCGCCTGAAATACCTGGTTTACGAAAGGGACCGTGCAAGCAGCGTAGTGTTTTCCTGCGAGCCTCCATATGAAGCTTGGGTATATGCGAAGCCAGTTACGGTAGAGCGCAGATATGCTGATGTGACCATCAATTCTTCCCTTTGGAACGACATGCGCGATGCTGGGGTTTCTCCGCTTCTTATCATCAGTCTGTCAGATATTTACGCATGGACAATAGACTTCTTCGGCCTTCAGAAAGGAGACCGTTTCAGAGTGCTTTACGATGAAAGGATGTGTGATGGGGAAGTGCTGGCCGTGGATACGGTCCGCTATGCAGTTTTCTCGCATGAGGGTACTGAGCTTCCTATGATCATGTACGATCAGAAGGATGGCGGAAACATGTGGTGGAATGATAAGGGTGAGAGCATGAGGAAGGCATTCCTGAAGGCTCCTCTTCAATATTCCCGTGTGAGTTCGGGATTTTCATATGCCCGCAAGCATCCGGTTACCAGAAAGGTTCAGCCTCATACCGGAGTCGATTATGCAGCTCCGGCCGGAACGCCGGTAATGACTATCGGTGATGGTGTGGTGACAAGCGTCAAGTACGAAGGCGCTGGTGGAAATACAGTCCGTATCAGGCACAACTCAGTGTATTCCACAGCCTATCTCCATCTTTCCAGATATGCCAAGGGCCTCAAGGCTGGCCAGCGCGTCCGCCAGGGTGAAGTCATAGGATATGTGGGTTCGACCGGCCGTTCTACCGGTCCGCATCTTGACTTCCGTGTATGGAAGAACGGCAGCCCGATCAATCCTTTGAAGATGGATTCTCCGCCTGCAGAACCTCTTAAGGAGGAGAATATGAAATCCTTTAAGGAAGCGGCTGAAAAATATCGTGCCCAGATCGATACGATCCAGGCACGTAAGGTTGCGGCAGAACTTTTCGAACTGCTTTAATTCAAAGAATCATATGCGGATGCGGTGGCGGTATATACTGCTGCCGCATCTGCTATAATGTCCTGAAGTTCAGATAGTCTTGCAGCATTGTCGCTCCACGGTATCCATAGCTTGAGGTATCCTCCACGGCCATATTTCTCCCGAAGATGTTCCACAGCTCGTCTGATATGTCCATCCCTGTCAAGTTCAGGATAATTGTTCATTCCGAACTGTATCGTGCGTCGTATTATGGTTTCTCCGTCGATGACCCTGTCGGCCTCGGCCACAAGCATGCCGTAGATGCTTCTCGGTGCGGATTTTCCTGAGGCGCGATGGTCTTCGGCGGCCTGGGCTATCGTTTCGATCTGCTCTTCTGAAAACCATTCCTTCAGCTTTGCGTTGCTGCGGATGATCTCTCCGGAGTCGAGGTGGTGTCTTTCCCTGCCGTTAACAAGGCCAAGGTCATGGCATGCCGCTGCGACAAACAGGATCTCGCGGTCGACTTCTGCAAAGCCTTCCGGCATTTTGTCAAGAAGGTGCATGGCCTGCGAAATGACAGTCATGGCATGATCCTCCCGATGTGCAGAGTCAAAGCCTTTATATAAAGGAACAATGACATCGAAGACATATGCCTCGATGTCATTTCTGATGTCTTTGTATGTCTTCATCTGTTTAGTAGAGAAGAATGTATGTCAATGCTGCGAGTGCCGCACCTGCGATAGGGCCGACAACAGGAATCCAGCTGTAGCTCCAGCCGCTGTCGCGCTTTCCCTTGATCGGAAGGATGGCGTGTGCAAGGCGTGGCGCAAGGTCGCGTGCAGGGTTGATGGCATAGCCTGTAGCTCCACCGAGTGACATACCGATGGACATGATGAGGAATGTCACAGGAAGGGCTCCGAGCTCTCCCATTCCGATGTGGAGGTGCTGTCCGTCAGGGTCAAGATGCGCTACATTTGCGTCGACTCCGAACACGAGGATCACGAATACAAGCACCCATGTGGCAACAATCTCGCAGAAAAGATTACGCATCTTGTGGCCTTCAATCGCAGGCATTGTGCAGAATGTACCGAGCTTTGTATCAGGGTCTTCCGTAGCGTCGTAATGATCTTTGTAGAACATCCAGACCAAGGTTGCTCCGACAAAACCTCCGAGCATCTGAGCTATTACATATCCCGGAACAGCGCTCCATGACATGGTTCCGGCAATGGCACAGCCGAGACTGACTGCAGGGTTGAGGTGAGCTCCTGAAACAGAGCCGGAAATGAATACTCCGACCATTACGGCGAAGCCCCATCCCATTGCCACAACTACCCAGCCGGCTCCTTTAGCTTTGCTCTTTTCCAGACTTGTAGCGGCGCATACTCCGCCTCCAAGAAGTATCAGCACCATTGTGCCGATGAACTCGAATAAGTATTTTTCAAACATTTTCAGTTGGTTTTAGATCCCTCGACAAGCTCGGGATGACAGTTATAAAAGGGGATGACAGTTATAAAAAGGGGGATGACAGTTATAAAAGGATGCTATTTGCCGGAAAGCGTACGTTTGATCGCATCTGCCCATCCGGTCTTGAGCGCCTCGACTTTTTCTGGAGATGCGATAGGATTGAACTGTGTATCCACTCCCCACTGGCTCTTGATGTGGTCGATGCTTTCCCAATATCCGACCGCGAGACCTGCGAGATAAGCGGCTCCGAGTGCTGTGGTCTCGGTTACCGTCGGTCTGATGACTGATGTTCCCAGGATGTCTGCCTGGAACTGCATGAGAAGGTTGTTGCGGGAAGCTCCGCCGTCAACCTTAAGCTCCTTGAGAGTCACTCCTGCGTCCTTCTGCATCGCATTGACGATGTCCATTGTCTGGAATGCTATGCCTTCAAGGGCTGCACGTGCGATATGCGCAGCTGTGGTTCCTCTGCTGAGTCCGTAGATGCATCCCTTCGCATACTGGTCCCAATGAGGGGCTCCCAGTCCTGTGAGAGCAGGTACGAAATAGACTCCGCCGTTATCCTCTACGCTGCATGCAAGTGCCTCTATTTCAGACGATGACTTGATTATTCCCAAACCGTCACGAAGCCACTGCACTACCGATCCTGCTACGAAGATGCTGCCTTCAAGAGCGTAGTTTACTTTGTCACCTATCTTCCATGCGATGGTAGTCAGAAGGTTGTTTGATGACATGATAGGTCTTTCACCGCTGTTCATGAGCATGAAACATCCTGTTCCGTATGTGTTCTTTACTGAGCCGGGCTCTGTGCACATCTGTCCGAAGAGGGCGGCCTGCTGGTCTCCTGCTATGCCGGCGATAGGGACTTCGTGTGCGAAAAGGGTAGTCTTTGTGTATCCGTATACTTCGCTTGAAGACTTCACCTGAGGCATCATGGATTCTGGAATGCCGAAAAGCTGGAGAAGTTCCTTGTCCCATTCGAGGCTGTGGATGTTGAAGAGCATGGTCCTGGATGCGTTGCTGACGTCAGTAACATGCACCTCTCCGCGTGTAAGCATCCATATGAGCCATGTATCGACGGTACCGAAACGGAGTTTTCCTTCTTCGGCCCTCTGGCGTGCTCCGGGCACGTTTTCAAGTATCCAAAGAATCTTGGTGGCGCTGAAGTAAGCATCAATGATGAGGCCGGTCTTGCTTCTGATGAGGTCAGTGCGGCCGTCTCTCTTGAGTCCGTCGCAGAATTCGGAAGTCCTTCGGTCCTGCCATACGATGGCGTTGTATACAGGTTCACCGGTTTCAGCGTCCCAAACGATTGTGGTTTCGCGCTGGTTGGTGATGCCGATGGCTGCGATGTTGAGTCCGTTGATGTCAATGGATGTAATGGCTTCGGCTATCACTGATGCCTGTGAAGACCATATTTCCATCGGGTTGTGCTCCACCCAGCCCGGTTTCGGGAAAATCTGTGTGAATTCCTTCTGTGACACGGCCTTTGTCTGGCCGTGCTCGTCAAAGACGATGGCCCTTGAACTGCTTGTGCCTTGGTCAAGGGCGAGAATGTACTTCTCCATAAATTATGTGGTTATTAGTCTATTCGTTCGCAGATGAGGGTGGCGGATGTAACCGAAACCACCTTTACCATGCAGTAGTCTCCGGCCTTTTCTCCGCGTGACGGGAAGACGCACATCTTGTTGCTGCTTGCTCTTCCGCAGAGCTCCTCCTGGTTCTTCTTTGAAGGACCTTCCACGAGCACCTTCAGGGTCTTTCCGATCTCTTTCTCGTTGCTCTTGAGGCTCATCTTTCCCTGAAGAGCAATGATTTCGTTAAGTCTCTGTGTCTTAAGCTCATATGGGATGTCGTCAGGGTATTTGCGGGATGCGAGAGTGCCCGGGCGCTCCGAATATGCAAACATGAATGCCGAGTCGAAAACGACCTCTTCCATAAGGGTGAGGGTGTCCTGATGGTCCTGTTCTGTCTCGCCGCAGAATCCGGCGATCACATCTGTCGTGATTCCGCAGTCAGGGATGACGCTGCGGATCTTGCGTACTCTTTCCAGATACCACTCACGGTCGTATTTCCTTCTCATCTTTTCAAGCATGATGCTGCTTCCCGACTGCACAGGAAGGTGGATGTGCTTGCAGATGTTCTCGTACATGGCCATCGTGTAGATGACCTCGTCGCTGATGTCCTTAGGATGCGAGGTCGAGAAGCGCACGCGCATCTCAGGGCTTATCTTTGCGACCATTTCGAGAAGCTGTGCGAAATTGACATTCCTGTCGGCCCTCTCCGGATCTTTCCAGTAATATGAATCTACATTCTGTCCGAGGAGTGTGATCTCCTTGTATCCGTTTTCATGAAGTTCGCGTGCTTCGCGTACGATTGTGTACGGGTCGCGGCTTCTTTCCGCTCCTCGGGTGTACGGAACTACGCAGTATGAACATACATTGTTGCAGCCGCGCATGATGGAGATGAATGCAGATACTCCGTTTCTGTCAAGTCTTACCGGAGAGATCTCCGCATAGGTCTCTTCGTGCGAAAGGAGTACGTTGATCTGTGGCTTGTCAGGGGCGATCGCCTTGAGAAGGTCCGGAAGCGTCCTGTATGAGTCCGGTCCTGCCACAAGGTCTACGGCTTCGAGCAGCTTGTCCTTGAGCCTTTCCGCCATACATCCGACGATGCCGATGACAACTCCGTCTCTCTTTCTCTTCTGAAGCTTGAACTGGTCGATCCTGCCCCATATCCTCTGCTCCGCATTGTCGCGGATCGAGCATGTGTTCGCAAGGATTACTGATGCTTCCTCAATGTCTTCGGTAAGCACATATCCGGCATCCTGGAGGATAGAGAGAATGACCTCGCTGTCGTTTACATTCATCTGACATCCATAGGTCTCTATGTATACCTTCGGCTTCGAAGGGTCTGTGATCGGTCTTATGTTGCGCATATCTTTCTATATCTTTTCTGTCGGATACAAAGATAGGATTTTTCGCTGAATATAGTTACCTTTGCGTTGATGTAAAGCAGATGAATATGAAAATAAACGTGCTGAAAAGATATGTTATCCTTCTGTTGTTGGGCATGATGTCGCTTTCCGGCTGTGTCGGACTCAGAAAGATCCAGGATATGGAGGTGAATGGCTTCAAGGTCGAAAGCGTGTCTCCGCGAGGTTTCAAAGGGGTGGTGCTCAAGGCTTCCCTGGAGCTGGACAATCCTGCCATGGAAATATCTCTTTCTGATATTGTCGGTACTCTCGAGCATTCTGGCAAGGTTCTTGGTAATGTGACCGTCGATCCTCTCGTGCTGCATGCTAAAAGTGTCGAAACTTACAGTATCACTGCTGATATGACCCTTGGAGATGGCGCGAGTCTGCTTGATCTTGGAAAACTGCTTGACAAGAAGACATTGGAAGAATGCACTGTCGATCTTCAGGCTGTTGTCAAGATCGGAAAAAAGGCTCCGAAGCCGCTCAAGTTTGAGGATATTCCTGTGAAGAAACTAATGGATTTGGTAAAGAAATGAAAAACATCAAGATTTTATCGCTGACTCTTATTTCCTTATTGTCAATGCTTTGTGCCTCAGTGGCTTCCGCCCAGCAGGCAACGGTGGCCGAAGGGTATGAAATCGTGGATTCTGTAGTGTACAGACCGGTTGCGACCGTGGATTCGACGCTTGTCGGCAAGGATGTCTTCACTGTGCTGCCCGATGGAGCGAAGGTGCATCAGTCCCGTCAGGTCGAAGGTTCGATGAGGGCTCATGTGGCATCTAACAAGTCAAGGACGATTTCCGGTTACAGAGTCAGAATATTCTTCGACAACAGGCAGACATCACGAAATGAATCAGAGGCTGCCCTCAAGAAATTCAATGAGCTTTATCCTGAAGTGAAAGCATACCGTATCTATGCCAATCCTTATTTCAAGGTGACAGTAGGCGACTGCAGGACAAAGTCGGAGGCAATGGCTCTTCTCGAGCGTATCAAGGGAGCTTTCCCAAGTGCCTTTGTGGTAAAGGAAAATATAGAATATCCTGTTGTGGATAAGAGAAATGCCGTTATCGTGGATACAATAAAGGTCATGAGGCCAAAAAGGAAATAGTTAGTAAAAAAGTAGTGTCATGTTGAAGCAAGGACTCGAACTAAAGCAGACTCAGAAGCTTTCTCCTCTGCAGATACAGACGATCAAGCTGATCGAGCTGCCTGTTCAGGAGCTTGAACAAAGGATCCGTAAGGAACTGGAGGAGAATCCTGTTCTGGATGAGGATACATCAAGCGATAATGAGGATGAGGCTCCAAGAGAGGTTTCCTTGTCTGAATACAAGGAAGATGATGCCATACCGAGCTATAGGCTCAGGTCTGACAATTATTCGAAGGATGAACGTCCTCAGTACAATACTTTCTCTGTAAAGGAGAGCTTTACCCAGAGCCTTCAGGAGCAGTTGGGCTATCGCAACTTGACGGAGCATCAGTATGCCGTTGCGTCTTTCCTTATCGGAAGTCTTGATGATGACGGATATCTCAGAAGAAGCATCGACAGTGTCGTTGATGATCTTTCGTTCAGGGCAAATGTGGAGACGGATGAGGAAGAGGTGCTTGAGATGCTGAAGGTGATTCAGGAATTTGAACCTGCCGGAGTCGGAGCGCGAGATCTGCGCGAATGTCTTCTTCTTCAGATAAGGCTGTGCAAGAAGTCTCCTGCTGTAGAAAATGCTGTAAAGATCTTGAAGAATCACTTCAATGAGTTTACCAACAAGCATTTCCAGAAGATCATGACCCGTATGGATATCTCGGAGGAGGAGCTTAAGGCGGCTATGGCCAAGATCTTGAAACTCAATCCTTCTCCTGGCGGTCAGATAGATGATTCGTACACGGATCAGGCTCAGCAGATCGTTCCTGACTTCCTTCTTGAATATTGCGATGGCGAACTGAAACTGTCTATGCCGCGTTTTTCTGTTCCGGAGCTGAAGGTCAACAGAAAGTATGCAGACATCCTTATCGATGCCGCGAATTCGTCGGAAAGGGAGAAGAAGGAGGCTGCGGCATTCGTGAAGAAGAAGCTTGATTCTGCGAAGTGGTTCGTAGAGGCCATAAAGCAGCGCCACAACACATTGTCAAGCACAATGCAGGCAATCGTGGATTATCAGCGAGAGTATTTCATCGATGGCGATGAGACCAATCTCAAACCAATGGTTCTCAAGGATATAGCTGAAAAGACCGGCTTCGACATCTCGACTATTTCACGAGTGGTGAACAGTAAATATATCGAGACTCACTTCGGTATTTATTCTCTCAAATATTTCTTTTCTGAAGGTCTGGAGAATCAGGATGGAGAAGAGGTTTCGACCAGAGAGCTCAAGAAAGCCCTTCAGGATTGCGTCGATAATGAGAACAAGCGTAAACCTTTTACCGACGATGAGCTTGTGGAAAAGATGACAGAGAAGGGATATAAGGTTGCGCGTCGAACCATAGCGAAGTATCGCGATCAGCTCGGCATCCCGAAAGCCCGACTTCGTAAGGAACTTTAGCATTGGAGTGGAGGTGCTACATTTTCAATCCATTTCCTGTAGCACCGCTTTATGATCTCTTGCAATAATGTCTATTTTCGATACCGGTGCGACAAGAAAACTTGAATTCTTGTCGCACCTTATTATTTGCATGTTTTTAGTCACGCCGAATCACTCTCTCTTCAGTTGTCTACTTGAATAGTTCGGCTTTATCTTTCGGAATTTTCACCCTATATTCCGGACAATCGCTCCTGACTTCCCAGAACTTCCACCCCTGTGTCTCGGAACTTTCACCACTGTCATCGTGAATGTCCTGAATCTTCACTCCTGACTTCCCGGAACTTTCACTCCATCCTCGTGAATGTCCTGAATCTCCACCCCTGTGTCCCGGAACTTCCACTCTGTCATCGTGAATGTCCTGAATCTTCACCCCCTGTGTCTCGGAACTTTCACCACTGTCATCGTGAATGTCCTGAATCTTCACCCCTGTGTCCCAGAACTTCCGCCACTGTCATCGTGAATGTCCTGAATCTCCACCCCTGTGTCCCAGAACTTCCACCACTGTCTTTCTGAACGTCGCCCCCGTGTCATCCTGAACGAAGTGAAGGCTCTTTCCGTCCCGTACTAAAACAGCAATGCAAGACAACGTCTTATCTGTGCCTCCCCTGAATGAAAACGTCTGTAAAGCATTTCTGCGATCCGGTGTTTCTCGCTGACTGTCAGATGGTATACGGATTGTTTTCCTAATTTGGGAAGAATCTCGTGGTCTATAATGTGACACAAATCGATATCGGACATCTTTCTATAGTCAGCCTTCCCGTTTTCGAATGACAGCATCTGTGCCGAATAATTGAGGTTGACGCCATGCTCGATTACTTCCAAAGTGACAGGCGGCCGATCGTTATTGTCTTTCAACTGCTCCTTAGTCCACTCTTCGCTGGTCTTTCTTCCCATGAAGTAATCAAATGCACGAGGGGTTCCGAACATGTTCTCTACCTGGGGTATGTCCAAAACACTCTCCCTGATAAACAGCCCGCTTTCATTCATCTTGTATGTGTCAGGATATTCAGCTCTTTTACCGATGTACCTGTAAAATGACTTGCGAGGTAAAAGCTGATGGCTGGGCGTCTTGCCCATTTCTCTCATGAAAATAGAATTTGCTGATGAATGGGGATACGCATACGGTATAGGGGCGACTCCATGATGGACGGCGTTTCTTAATGTATAGCATGCAGCTGCAAGCTTATGGTTGAAACCTACAACTTCCATCTGGAAATGATGGTTCTCTCCTAATCTGCCTTTCCTGCCATATTTGTTGTTGAATAACTTGGAGTAAGGCATTCTCATATTATACATCAGTCCCTCCGGGTCTTCCGTTTCAGCCATAAGGTGGCAGTGTGTCGCCATGAAAGATTCCACCAGTCCAGTTGATCCGGTCTTGTAAAGTGCAATGGCAAAGCAGTTGAATCCTCTGTTGTAATCTTCGAGGTCGCGGAACATGACCTCTTCGCCCGCGGATAGGCATAGATGGTAAGTCTTTTTCATAACATTTATCTTAATCACAGTCTTTCGCTTCTTTTCTTCTCCACATCTTACATCCGAAATGTATGAAAGTAAGGTAAATAGCGGTGCGACAAGAAAACTTGAATTCTTGTCGCACCGCCTTATAAATTGCTGTAAGGAAATATCCTTTTGTTACCGGTGTCCTATAAAATGTAGAGTTTTTGTCACACCGGTATTTCATCGCTATTTCTTTTCGCCGTATGCAAGGTCGCCGGCATCGCCAAGGCCTGGGACTATGTATGAATGGCTTGTGAGTTCCTCATCGATAGCTGCTACCCAGAGGGTCAGTCCTTCTTCAGGGAGATGTTTCTGCAGATATTCGACAGCGTATGCGCTTGAGATAGGACATACAAGATGAGTGTGTGCAGGCTGTCCCTCTTCGCAGAGACGCTTGTAGGCGATTTCGAGAGATGCTCCTGTCGCAAGCATGGTGTCAGCGAGGATAAGAGTCTTTCCTGTAAGATCAGGCGTGCTGCAATACTCTATGTTGATATGGAAGTCCTCTCCCTTGTCATACTTTCTATATGCTGCTACAAATGCATTCTGAGCATCATCAAAGTAGTTGAGGATGCCTTGGTGCAGAGGAAGTCCGGCGCGAAGGATTGTTGCCACTACGACCTTGTCATCCGGCGTCGGGATGTTTGCTATGCCGAGAGGGGTCACATATTCCTTGTTGCTGTATTCCAGGTGCTGGCTGATCTCATAAGCGAAGATCTCGCCGAGTCTTTCAAGGTTCCTGCGAAAACGCTGGCTGTCCTTCTGGATGCCCTTGTCGCGCATCTGTGCGACAAATTTGTTGAGAAGCGAGTTCTTCTCGCCGAGGTTGATGACTTTCATATCCTGTTGCTTTGGTACTGATTCACAAATTTATCTTTATTTGTCTAAAAAGCAAAATTTTCAGAAGCTGACCAGTTCTTCATCGGCAAAGCTATAATAGCTGTCTTCGGCAATGACTACATGATCGAGCAAGGAGATACCGCATGTCTTCAGCGTCATTTCCAGCTGCTTGGTGGCATTGATGTCTGCGGTGCCTGGCATTGCGCTGCCTGACGGATGGTTGTGCGTGAGGATGATTCCGCTTGCTTTCTTCTCCAGGGCCTTTCTGGCTATTGTTCTGCTGTCAAGAGTGGTGGAGTCTATGCCTCCGCTGCTTACCTTCTCCCTCGAAATCATGTAGTTGGCTCTGTTCAGGTATATTACCCAGCATTCCTCGTGGTCGAGTCCGCGCATGATCGGCAGCATTGCTCTGAACACCGTTTTCGGCGAGGATATCGCTGTGCGTGATTCGACTATCGGCTCGCTGCCGGCTCTTCTTCCAAGTTCGAAGGCTGCAGCCAGTGTCACCGCTTTCCCCGGTCCGATTCCGCCGATCTCGCAAAGTCGTTCCGGCGACATGTCCGCAACCCCGTTCAGTTTGCCTCCGGCACTCTTCAACAGTTCCCTGGCTACATCGATTACATTCATCTTTTCTGTGCCGGTCCGCAGCAGTATCGCCAGCAGCTCGGCATTACTGAGGGATTCTGCCCCTTTCTGCATCATCTTTTCCCTCGGTCTCTCGTCCATGCAAAGGTCTTTTATCTTCATGACTTTTTTCCGCAAATCTACCTGCCGGTCATGACTCAAGAAAAAAATAGTGACGAAATCCCCGAAACTTTTTCTTTTTCTGAAAAGTATTGAACTTTTTTAAAAGGAATTGCGATTACGAACCCGTGGGTTCTCATCCCACCGGATACAAAAAAAGGAAGCCTTTCGACTTCCTCTTTTGGGTGCCCAGTGGGATTCCTTCGCTGTCGCTCAGGCGACTTCGTCGATTACGAACCCGTGGGTTCTCATCCCACCGGATACAAAAAAAGGAAGCCTTTCGACTTCCTCTTTTGGGTGCCCAGTGGGATTCGAACCCACGACATTCAGAACCACAATCTGACGCTCTAACCAACTGAACTATGGGCACCATGTTGGATTAGGACTGCAAAGATAGGTATAATTTTCAATTTTGCAACGATATGGGCATAGTTTTTTATCCCTAATTTAATAAATTTTACCACATACATAAAAAATCCACCTCATAACTGTCGTATAGATTGGAGATTAAGTAAAACTTTTCATAAATTTGTAAGCAACGTAAATGAAAACCATATGGGACGTGAAATTAAATTCTCCCTTGTATACAGGGATATGTGGCAGTCATCAGGAAAATATGTTCCGACTGTCGCGCAGTTGAAGGAGGTCGCTCCGGCAATAATAGATATGGGCTGTTTCGATCGAGTCGAGACAAATGGAGGTGCATTTGAGCAGGTAAATCTTCTTTTCGGAGAGAACCCTAACAAGGCGGTACGCGAATGGACTGCTCCTTTCCATAAGGCCGGCATCCAGACCCACATGCTTGAAAGGGGACTGAACGCGTTGAGAATGAATCCTGTGCCTGCAGATGTCCGCGAACTTATGTATAAGGTGAAGAAAGCTCAGGGTACAGACATTTCACGATCGTTCTGCGGATTGAATGATCATAGGAACCTTCGTCTCAGCGTCGAGTATGCCAAGAAGGGAGGAATGATTTCACAGGTGGCTCTTTCCATCACCAATTCCCCTGTACATACCGTTGAATATTATATGGGAGTTGTCGACCATGTGGTCGAGTATGGTTGCGATGAGATCTGTCTTAAAGATATGGCCGGAATCGGACGTCCGACATTCCTTGCGGAACTGACAAGCCAGATCAAGAAGAAATATCCTCATATCAAGGTTCAGTATCACGGACATTCCGGTCCGGGATTCTCGCCTGCATCAATGCTTGAAGTTGCCCGTGCAGGTGCTGACTATCTTGATGTTGCTGTAGAGCCTCTTTCATGGGGAAAGGTGCATCCGGATGTCATTACTATCCGCGAGATGCTCAAGGCTGACGGCTTCCAGGTCAAGGACCTGAATATGAATGCGTATATGGAAGTACGTGCCCTGACTCAGAAGTTCATGGATGACTTCCTTGGTTATTGGATAGATCCTAACAACTCTCATATGAGCTCGCTTCTTGTAGGCTGCGGTCTTCCTGGTGGAATGATGGGATCCATGATGGCCGACCTCAAGGGATTCCATGGAGCGATAAATGCCTCATTGAGAAATCAGGGTAAAGCGGAACTTACACTTGACCAGCTCATGGTGATGCTGTTCCAGGAGGTCGAGTATGTGTGGCCGCGTCTGGGTTATCCGCCTCTCGTAACTCCGTTCAGCCAGTATGTCAAGAACACGGCTCTGATGAACCTCATGGCCCTTCTTAAGGGACAGCCTCGATGGACTACTATCGACAAGGATACATGGAACATGATCCTCGGCAAGATGGGTAAGCTTCCTGGAGAACTTGCTCCGGAGATTGTGGCCCTTGCAAAGGAAAAAGGTCTCGAATTCTATACAGGCAACCCTCAGGATGCATTCCCGAATGAACTTGACAAGTTCCGTCAGATAATGAAGGATGAGGGCTGGGACTGCGGTCAGGATGATGAGGAACTCTTCGAACTTGCGATGCATGAGCGTCAGTACCGTGATTATAAGAGTGGCGTTGCCAAGGAAAGGTTCAACAAGGACCTTGAGGCCGCCAAGGCAAAGGCAGGAGCTCCGATCGTGGTGACAAGGCCGGTAGTTGAGATGCCTAAATATGATGTGGACAAGATTGCGGAGAAATATCCGAAGGCGGTACCTGTACAGGTTCCGGTCAAGGGCCAGCTTTTGTGGCAGTATGATGTTGACGACGCTTCTGCCGCTCCGGTTGTAGGAACAGAAGCTATAGCTGGAAAGCCTCTCGGTTATGTGCAGACATATTACGGCATCGAGGAGATCGTTCCGGCAGTAAGCGGAAGAGTGGTTGCTGTATGTGCAAAGCAGGGTGATATGGTAGCCAAGGGTGAAATAATAGCATTTGTCCAGGAATAATCCTATGAATGGAATAAAAGGAGGCCGTCCAGATGGACGGCCTCCTTTTGTGTTGATGAGCTTGTATTTATTCCGCACTGAACAGCATTGCGCTGGTCTTTTCTGCAGGAACTTGTTCGAAAGTGTTTTTCTTGTACGTACGCTCGATCTTGTACTCCTCGGATTTTGATGAAACTACGCCAGAGTCGACGATTTTGTAACCCTGCCACTTGATCGCGAGCTTTGTCTCGTCCTCCTTTATGACTGAATTCATCGGGAAACTCACGTATGCGTTTGCGAGCACCATGTCGAAATTGTCATTCTGATTTTCCTTAAGTACTTCGCCGTATGCGTTGTGCGTGATCTTGAATGTATACGTGCTGTCTGTCTTTGCCGCATCGTCATGGATGAAGTTGATCATATGCTTCACTCCGCTGTTTCTCTTGATCGGAACAGTGATGACAGCATTGACATATCCTCCTGAAATCCAAAGGTCTGAGAGAATGATAGGGTCGTTTACGAGCTTCTCTTCATCTGTGTTTTCAGATAATGTGACAGGCTCCTTGGTGAGTACGTTTGCGACATAGCTGAGTCTCACGTCATATTCCTTGGATGCACCTTCTGTCTCGTTGAGGATGTCGCAGATGACGAATGCCCTCTTCATTGTATCAAGCTTTCCTATGCAGTTCTGTTCAACTACATTGAAGGTGTTGCCCTGGTCGCTTACGAATCTGCCGGAAACAATGTTTCCCATGGTAGCGTTATTGTATCGGATTGTAGTGTCCTTGGAGCATGACACTGCTGCAAGGGCGATGAGTGCTGCAGTGCAGCCGATGATTGTTCTGGTTATGATATTCATGTTTTTCGATTTAGCATCATAAATGATGCAGGAAGCATCGTTTTCGTTGCACGGATATGCATAAAAAAAGGAAATACAGCGTGATCAGACGCTGTATTTCTTCTTTGTCGGTCTTCCAACCAATTGTATGTCAATGCTTTCTACTTTGTAGCCTTTGATTCTTTTTTTATTGAGATGTGACTCGATCATAGCTACCAGTTCATCATCTATCACATCTCTGAAGACATGATTGTCCTGGTCGTAGAAATGGATGTGCTTGAAGGTGTTGACGTCGAAGTACATCTTGTTGTTGGCACTGAGTCTGTAGTTGTATACTCCCAGCATCGCCATGTGAGTCAGGATATTGTACACGGAAGCAAGAGTGACCTTTGCTGAGCCTTTTTCCTTGATTGCCTCTGTAACCATGTCTGCACATGCGTGTCCGAGCGAAATCATCGCTTCATGCACGGCAAGCCTTTGGGGCGTAGCCTTGAGAGAATGTTTCTTGAGGATGTTCTTGAACTCCTCGATAGTAGGGCATTTGTGTGTATTCATAAAATGTCAATATAGGGCAAAGATATGTATTTAAGTCAAATTTCCCAAATAAATTTGAGGAATTCCAAATTGAATAATTAAAAACAACGCGGATCAAAGGGATGTTTCCAATAAAAATGATAATTTTGCGCCCGTTTATAGGAAATGCACGATATGAAGAAGATTTTCAGAGAGTACAAGGCATGGGCCCTGATCACCGGGGCAGCTTCCGGTATGGGCCGGGAATATGCCAGGCGCCTGGCCTTGATGGGATATGATCTGGTTTTGGTAGATATCAATGGTAAAGGATTGGAAGAGACGGAGTCGATTGTGCGCCATGAGGTCGAGATGTCGGTGTCTTTGCCTTTGCGTGATGGGTTCAAGGTGATGCAGGTGGTGCAGGATCTGTCTCAGACGGATGCAGCCGACAGGATATATGCCCATACGGAAGCGGCAGGATGCGAAGTGGAAGTCTTGATCAATAATGCGGGTGTGATGTATTGCCAGGGTATTGCAGAAACGAGCGAGAGGATGCTGAAGCTCATAATGATGGTACATATGAATACCCCTCTTATGTTGTGCCGCAAATATGTCCCGGCCATGAAGGAAAGAGGTAACGGATACATTCTCAACATATCTTCACTTGCGGAATGCATGAACTGGCCCGGAATCGGAATATATGGGGCAACGAAGAGGTTTGTAAAGGACTATTCACGAGAGCTCAGGATAGAGTGTCAGAAGACAGGCGTAAGTGTTACAAATGCATATTTCGGAGCTGTTGACACTCCTTTGGTGCCTCTCAAGCCCGGTCTCAGGAAACTGGCAAGAGGCCTTGCAGTGATGATTCCGGCAGAAAAGGCTGTGGATCGTGCGCTGAGAGCTACTTTCAGAAGGCGTCGCGGAGTCATGCCAGGCTTCCTTAATCATGTGTTCAAGCCGATATGTATGCTCTTGCCAGACTGCCTTTTAGGTTGGATTTACAGAAAGGCAAAGCCATACCTTATGAAAGTCTGAAAAAAGCATTATATTTGCAGATTGCAATCAGATAATATTCAATAATTATGGAAAGAATCAAATGCCTTATCGTCGGAGGTGGTCCTGCTGGTTATACAGCAGCCGTTTACGCTTCAAGAGCGGATATAGCACCTGTAGTCTATGAAGGACTCCAGCCTGGCGGACAGCTTACGACAACTACAGATATAGAGAACTATCCGGGATTCGAGAACGGTATCTCAGGACAGCAGCTTGTAGACACAATGAGGGCTCAGGCTGTACGTCTTGGAGCCGAGGTCCGCAATGGAGCGATAACATCAGCAGATCTTTCGCAGAGACCGTTCAAGATCGTTGTTGACGGCGACAAGGAGATCGAGGCTGAGACTCTTATCATTGCGACCGGAGCAACAGCAAAGTATCTTGGTCTTCCGTCTGAAATCAAGTACAGAGGACTTGGAGTTTCGGCATGTGCGACATGTGACGGATTCTTCTACAGAAAGAAGACTGTAGCTGTAGTCGGCGGTGGTGATACTGCATGCGAAGAGGCAACATACCTCGCAGGACTCTGCAAGAAGGTCTATATGATCGTCCGCAGGGATGTGCTCAGAGCATCGGAGGCTATGCAGGAGCGCGTAAGAAATACAGAGAACATCGAGATCCTCTGGAACTGCAACACTCAGGAGGTGCTCGGCGATGAATACGGCGTTACAGGTGCAAGGCTTGTGCGCAAGGATGGCGAGGTTTTTGATATAGCCATCGACGGCTTTTTCCTTGCTATCGGACATCATCCGAATTCGGACCTCTTCAAAGAGTGGATCGAGGTGGACAAGGAAGGCTACATCGTGACCGATGGAAAGACATCCAAGACAAATGTTCCGGGAGTCTTCGCTGCAGGTGATGTGCAGGATCCGCTTTACAGGCAGGCCATTACAGCTGCCGCATCAGGATGCCGTGCAGCGCTGGATGCAGAGAAGTTCCTGAAAATGCTTTAATGTAATTTTAAGATGAAGTTGAAAAACCTTATCATGGTGGCTGTTGCCATAGCCGCCCTTTCTTCATGCAAGACTCAGTATGAGATACTTATGACCAGCAATGATGTTGATGCTAAGTACGAGGCTGCCTTTAAATATTATAATGAAGGTAAATACTCAAAGGCTGGATCAATGTTTGAGTCGCTCTCGGTACAGACCAACGGTACCGAGCGTGATGATACTGTGAGGTTCTATTGGGGC
Source organism: Candidatus Cryptobacteroides sp. (assembly GCA_045649795.1). GTDB lineage: Bacteria > Bacteroidota > Bacteroidia > Bacteroidales > UBA932 > Cryptobacteroides. The sequence continues at coordinate 48,906 of JAZRQM010000044.1, forward strand.
TTGAGCAATTATAAGTTCAGAGATTATTATACTGCAGAGACCAATTTCACAAACTTCCTCGAGAGTTATCCGAGGAGCCCGTTTGCATCTGAGGCGCGTTATCTCAGACTGGACTGTCTGTACCGTTCGACACTCAGATATGAACTTGATCAGGCGCCTACCTACAAGGCGATAACTGATATTTCGGAGTACATCATCGAGTATCCTCGCACACCGCATCTGCAGACCTGCCAGGACATGCTTCAGGAGCTCAATGACCGTCTGGACAGGAAGGCATATGAAAATGCAAGACTCTACTATAAGATGGAGGACTATCTTGCTTCGAGAGTCGCGTTCAGGAATGTGCTTAAGGATGATGCTGAGAACATCTATAGAGAGGATATCCTTTATTATATAGCGATGTCATCATTCAATTATGCTCAGAACAGTGTCAAGACAAAGCAGAAGGAAAGATACCTTACATTTGTGGATGACTACCTTAACTTCATCGGTGAGATTCCTCTTTCACATTACCGTAGGGAGCTTGACAATGCATACCGCAAGGCTCAGAAGGCTCTTGGAAAGGATGTGGTTGTCGATCTTGAGGACATGACAGAGAAGGATTTTGCCAAGGAAAGAAGGAAAGCTCAGAAAGAAGAAAGAAAAAACGCGAAAAAAAATTGAAACCCTAGTCGAAACCAGGGGTATAATTAAATGGAGGGACTTCATTCTGATGCCCCGGTTTATGAAAAACAATATTAAGATGGCTAACAAGAAAACACCTACAAACACTCTTACAAGAGACCTCAGCGACCTCGCTGCTCCTACCGGAAACATTTATGAGTCAGTGGTAATCCTCTCGAAGAGAGCTAACCAGATCGCTATTGCTGAGAAGAAGGAACTCACAAGAAAGCTGGAGGACTTCAAGAACGACCGCGATACAATGGAGGAGGTATTCGAGAACCGCGAGCAGATCGAGATCTCAAAATATTATGAGAGACAGCCTAAGCCAAGCCTCGTTGCTATCGAGGAGTTCCAGGAAGGCGAAGTGTCTTACAGAATGGCAAAGCAGGACGAGGAGTAGTCTATGCTGACCAGGCTTCAGGTTAGGAATTACGTATTGATAGACTCTCTGGAAATTGATTTTCCGGAGGGTCTGATCATTATTACGGGCCAGACCGGAGCCGGAAAGTCCATCCTGCTCGGTGCCTTGTCCCTTGTCATGGGAGCCAAGGCTGAGGCATCTATGGTGTCTGAGGGCGCAGACAACTGCGTCGTTGAAGCAGAATTCGAAACATCGGACATGACTCTCAAGGCTGTCCTTGATGAGAATGAAGCGGAGTGGGAGGATGGACATCTGATCGTAAGAAGGGTAGTCAACCGTTCCGGACGTTCAAGGGCTTTTGTAAACGATTGCCCGGTTCCTGTAACAGTGCTTCAGGAAATCTCCACCCGTCTGATTGACATCCATTCACAGCATCAGACCCTGCTTCTTTCTGACAAGGCTTTCCAGCTCTCCATCCTTGACCATTATGCGGGCAATATGGAGCTGCGCGAAGAATGCGCCGTCTTATGGCGTGAAACGGGAGCGCAGAGGCTTGAGATAGCAAGGCTGGATGAGCGTATTGCGCGTCTTGCCGGAGAGAGGGATTATAATGAAGCTCAGTTCAGACAGCTGGAGGCCGCCTCGCTCAGAGAAGGCGAGCTGGCGGAGCTGGAAGAGGAGCAGAAGCAGCTTGCCAATGCCGAGGAGATCAAGACAGGTCTCTCTACGGTCGAGGAACTGTTCACATCTGCATCGTCGGCCGGAGAAAGTCTTTCTCTCGATGCAGCCTTGAAGGAGGCCGACAAGATCCTATCTAAAATCGGAAGATATCTGCCTGCAGCATCCGAACTTTCGGAAAGGGTGGATTCATGCCGCAGGGAGCTGGATGACATACTTTCAGAGGTGTCTGACATGAATTCCCGTACTGATCTGTCCGAGTCCCGTCTGGAGGAGGTTGAGAACCGTATGTCACTTATCTACGGCCTGATGCAGAAGCACTCATGCCGTGAGGAAGCAGAGCTCATTGCCTTGCGCGAGAGCCTTTCAGAAGCCCTTTTCGATTCGACTCAGCTTGAGGAAAAGAGGGCGGAGCTGGCTGCTGAGCTCTCAAAGACCGAAGCTGCTCTGGGCGCTGTCGCTTCACGTCTTCATAATGCACGTCTCAGTGCGGCAGGAGATTTTGCCTCTGCGATCCAGGACTCTATACGAGGACTTGAACTTCCATATGCTGTGTTCGAGGTAGAAATCAATGAGAATACATTGTCAGCGACAGGAAGGGATGCCGTGATATTCCGATTCTCATCTACAGGACGCAATGCAGTCGATGTGGCCAAGTGTGCATCTGGCGGTGAGATGTCCCGTATCATGCTGGCTCTCAAGGCCATGATGGCACGTTATACCAACATGCCGACAATGATATTCGATGAGATCGATACCGGTGTGTCGGGAAGCGTTGCCGATAGAATGGGCTCGATGATCTGTGAGATGGGCTCGTTCATGCAGGTGTTCGCCATCACTCATCTTCCGCAGGTGGCGGCCAAAGGAAATGCACATTATCTCGTCTCAAAGGAGATCGATCCGGAGACATCTACAGCAGTATCTACAATAAAAAGACTCTCTGACGAGCAGAGAGTCCTTGAAGTTGCCCGCATGCTTAGCGGAACTGTCATGACTGAAGCGGCAGTTGCGAATGCAAAAGCACTTCTTCAGTAGACATTCAGTTATCTTACTTTGCTTACTGACCAACCGTCACCGTAAACTATTCTTCTTACTCCGGAGTTTATATATCCGCCATCCTCAGTCTTGCTGCACTTGAATGTACTCTGCAGCATCGACATTTCATTTTCATCAATCTTTTTCATCCATTTTCCGCCCTGTCTTGAGCACTGGCTGATGAAGTAGCTGGCTATGTCGTATCCCTGGAATGCGAACTGTGTAGGCTCAGCATTGAAAAGAGCGCGGTACTTCATGATGAAGTCCATTACCTTCTTGTCCGAATAGTCGATATAGTATCCGAGGCTGACATGCATCTTGGTGTTGTGGAAGTTCTCGACCTCGATTGTCTCGAAGCTTCTGATCTTCGATGGCGCGTAGAGCACGATGTCATATTTCCTATGGATGAGAAGGTTGAGGTTTCTGACAACGTCGTTTACGAAGGCTTCGCTTTCCGATGCGATCAGGACTCTGTTTGTGCCTGTCTCCGTCATGAGTCTGGAAATAGGGTCAGTAACGTTTCTACCTTCAAGAATGCTGTATGAGAACGGACTGAAAGTCATGCCTGTTGAGTCTATCGCGGCGGTCATCATGCTTACTGCCTCTGACTGACGTGCTCCCTTTTCGGTGATTACGATTACCTTGTCTGCAGGCCTTCTATCCTCCTTGATCCATGACGCAAGGTCTTCATACTGAAGCTTATGCGGTACAGGTGCCTGGATGAGATTCTCGTTGGCAGCTATAAGAGTTTCAGCTCTTGGGTCCAGCGGCGAGATGATGGCAGGAGCATCTGGGGCCAGTTCGAGTACCCTTCTGATATCACCGGATGAAACCGGTCCGATCACGATGTCACTTGATTCGATATCTTCCTTGCTTGCCGGAATGTTGCCGTCTCCTGTATCATATACATTGAGATCTGTCTTTACGCCTGTCTCGGCAAGATCATTTACCGCCAGAAGGACTCCGCTGTAGAAATCCATGTTGTTCTGGCTGCTGGATGTTCCTGTTGCCTTAAGCGGAAGCAGAAGCGATACCGATACCTTTCTGTCAGGGAAGAGCCAGTTGAAGTCAAGGCTGTCTGCCTCTTCTGCGGTCTCCTCGGCCTCAGTCTCGCTTCCCGTTTCTTCAACCTGTTCCTGAGTTTCTTCCGGTACAAAATCAGCGGAAGGGATGACGAGCTTCTGTCTCCTTGCAAGCTTTCTTCCGGTCAGTCCGTTAGCCTTCATTATCGCCTCGACGCTGACTCCGTACTTTTCTGCTATCACGTCAAGATCCTCGAACCACTTCACGACATGGATTCTTTCCACCTGCTGAGCCTCTTCCTTTACCTCAGTCTTCTTCTCAGGCTCTTCAGTGGCGAGGTCCTCGCATGGGATTATCAGGATCGAATTCTTCTTCAATCCGTTTTCCTTTACGCTCGGGTTGTATTTGTAGATGTCCTCGAGGCTTACATTATATGCCTTGCTGATCGAGAACAATGTCTGTCTTTCAAGCACGATGTGCGAGTAGCACACCTTGCCATCCACCTTCACCTTCTCGCTTGATATGGTTACCGGTGTGTTGTCATATTCCTGAGCATATGCTGCAGGTGCCATAGATGCCAATGTCGCGGCAAGCATGAGTCTGCCGAGAAATCTTAAAACTCTACTTTTCATAGACTGTTCATATTATAATTGCCCGATGAACTCTGTGAGCTTGAGGGCGAATGTCTTCCAAGATAGTCTTTCCTTTTCCTGACGGATGCATTCTACGCATCCCATGCCTATGGACGGGTCGCTGAAATATTTCACAATCTCATCCCTGATGGCTTCAGGTGTACATTCAGAGGCCACAAGTCCCGTGCCTCTGTCGCCGATTGTCTCCTTCAGGCCCCCTGTATCAGTTACGATCATCGGTACCTCAAAATGATAGGAGACTGAGCTGATGCCGCTTTGTGTGGCGCTTCTGTAAGGAAGAACCGCAACATCTGCGGCTGAGAAGTAATCCGTAACCTCCGAGTCCTTTATGTACTTGAGGTTCATGGATATACGGTCTTTTCCAGGAATCCTGTCAATGATTTCCTGATATTTGTCGAATGAGCCGTATGGCTCGCCCGCTATTATGAGCTGGTAGTCCTCAGGAAGCATTCCGAAAGCTTCCAGAAGTATGTCCAGACCCTTGTATGTACGGATAAGTCCGAAGAAAAGTATATTCTTCTTGCCCGGAGCGAGTCCAAGCTTCTTTTCCACTTCGGCCCTTTCCTTCTTCTCTCCGAAATGAGAGTACAGAGGATGCTGGATCACGGCATATCTTGCATCCGGACTTATCTTCAGCAGATCTTTCGAAACCGCTTCGCAGAGAGTCACGGAGCCTGTACTGCCCTTAAGGAAATATCTGGTCAGTGGAGTGTCGAAGAAATGAGGTTCATGTGGAATCACATTGTCAAGTATCGATATGACCTTGCAATGCTTCTTCATCTTTCGGGTGATATAGCCCAATGAAGGAGCAAAATACGACATCCAGTATCTGACAATGAGCACATCAGGATTCCATTTGCGGATCTCCCTATATGTGCTGTGGTATGTAAAAGGATTGGCCGTATCCAGCAGAGATGTGCTCTCCACCGGTACGGCCTCATCGTCAGCTGTCACTAATTGTGTCTTTCCCGGGAAGAGGAATTCTGGATATTGTCTCTTGAAGTTGAACGCTCTGACAACATGTGTTTGGCTCAGTTCACCATAAAGGCATGCGTTAAACTGAGAGATTCCTCCTCGATAGGGGTAGAAACAGGACAGTATTGCTATTTTCAATTATTACTCGCTTTTCTGGTTCTTAGTCTTGATGTACTCTTCGTTGAGTCCTGCAAGAACAGCGTCAGTGATGTCAAGGTTTGCATCAGCTGTGATCACAGGTGCTCCGCCTGAGTTTGTGAGGATCATTGCATACTGCTTCTCCTCATTGTAGTTGTTGATGAAAGTCTGGATAGCGTCACCAAGCTGATTCATCATCACTACCTGCTCCTCATTGATCTCCTGCTGCTTCTGAGCTGCATAGTTGTTGAAGTCAATCTCCTGCTGCTGGAGCTTCTGACCCTGAGCCTCCGCAACCGAGCGTGTCATGAGACCCTTCTGGATCTTCTCCTGATATGCTGCAACTTCCTTCTCAAGCTTCTGGCCTCTTCTGTTTACCTCAGCCTGGATATTCTGAACCTTGGTCTCAACTACTGATCTGAGATCGTTTGCCATGTCGTACTCCATGAGGATTCTGTCGAGGTCAACATAAACGATGTCACCCTTCTGGGCTGTTGCCTCTGTGTTCTCTCCAGCAACTGCAGGCTCTGCCTTCTTTCCGTCCTTAGTGAGGGTAAGGATACCGAATGCTACAACAGCGACAAGTGAGATGACGCTGAGGATAAGTGATGTGTTTTTCATTTTATTGATGTGATTTTTGTTGTTTGTTATTCTTCATTGCCGTCAATGACGGGTGGTAAAACATGCAAAGGTAATCAAAAAATCTTAACTTTTGAGAGATATGCCTTTATTGTTTGTTCAAGACCCATGTAAAGCGCGTCACAGACTATTGCGTGGCCGATTGAAACCTCATCTGTCCAAGGTATGCTTCTGATGAAGAATTCGAGGTTGTCGAGGTTCAGGTCATGGCCTGCGTTGAGTCCCAGCCCGCATCTTCTCGCAGCTTCGGCAGCCTCGATGAAAGGCCTTACGGCAGCATCTCTGTCCTTCGGGAACATCTCTGCATATGGTTCGGTGAAAAGTTCCACTCTGTCGCATCCGCATAAAGCTGCGCCTTCTACCATTGCCGGGTCAGCTCCCACGAAGATGGATGTCCTGATGCCATTCTTTCTGAATTCAGAGCAGACTTCGGTGAGGAAACTTCGGTTGCTGACTGTATCCCAGCCTGCATTTGAGGTTATCGCATTCTCTGCGTCAGGTACCAGTGTCACCTGGTGCGGCTTGTTCTCCATCACCAGGTCAATGAATGATGGGATGGGATTTCCTTCGATGTTGAACTCGGTGGTTATCAGGGGTTTGATCTCCCTTACATCTGAATATCTGATGTGCCTTTCATCCGGTCTTGGATGAACGGTGATGCCTTCTGCTCCGAATCTTTCGCAATCTGTTGCAGCCTTGGCTACATTGGGCATATTGCCACCTCTTGCATTTCTGATGGTCGCGATCTTGTTGATGTTGACGCTTAATCTTGCCATTATAACTTCTCTTCTTTTTTACAAACCACAAAATTACATAATAAACTTCAATATTTGATATTTAATGTCTATTTTTGAGCCCCCGTTTTTCTATGTACGGGTGTAAATGAAATGAAGTTAGCTGTATATATAGGTAAGAAAGAGGCAGAAACAGACAAGGGACTCCTTGATCTTTTGGACAGCCTGCGCGCTGGAGGATGCGAGCTGGAACTTGTCTCCGGAGCTGTTTGCCCGGATGCCGACATGCTCGTGAGTGTGGGAGGAGACGGCACCTTCCTTTCAGCGGCAATGCTTGTCGCGGAGAAAGGTATTCCTGTCGTGGGAGTGAATCTGGGAAGGCTTGGCTTTCTTTCTGAAAACCGCTCTGCAGCCGTTGCGGCGGCAATCCTTGCCGGTGAATATACCGTAGAGAACAGGACCATGCTCAAGGCATCCCTCGAACCCTCATCTGTTGAGCATGACAAATGGCCATATGCATTGAATGAGTTTACTGTCCATCGCAGCGGGGCGGCAATGCTTGGAGTAGAGGTGGTCCTCGACGGTGTCCAGCTGCCTACCTATTGGGCTGACGGACTCATCATTTCTACAAGTTCAGGTTCTACAGCATACTCGCTGAGCGCCGGAGGCCCTATCGCTCTTCCGGAGTCCAAGGTGCTGATAATATCCCCGATAGCTCCGCATAACCTCAATGTGCGTCCTCTTGTCGTGCCGGATTCGACTCATATTACCCTCAGGATGCATTCAAGGGATGAAAATGTCATTTTCACTGCGGACAACAGGACCGTCCAGATACCAGCGGAGACAGAGGTGAAGATAGCTGTGGCACAGTTTTCGCTTAAGCGAGTCCGACTCAACAGATCTAATTTTATCGACGCCCTGACAGAGAAACTTTTCTGGGGCGAAGACGTCAGAAACATCAAATAGAAATTATGTCGACTGAAACAATGACCAATATTCCTGTTCATGTGTCACTTATCATGGATGGCAACGGCCGTTGGGCCAAAGAACGCGGGCAGGAGAGGGTGTATGGTCATCTTGAAGGCGTTGAAAGCGTACGCGCTTGCGTCAGAGCCGCTGTTGCAAACGGAGTGAAATATCTCTCGCTATATGCATTTTCCGAGGAAAACTGGAATCGTCCTCAGGAAGAGGTGGATGCACTTATGGGCTTGATGGTCAAGGCTATGTCTAATGAAATGGAATCGCTTTCGGCAAACGGTGTGCGTTTTGTCGTGCTGGGAAACAGGGCGCGTCTTTCTGACGAGATCAATGCTGAGATCGACAGCTGCATGGAACTTACCAAGGATAACGACACCCTGGTCCTGATAGTGTTCTTGAGCTATAGCGGAAAGTGGGATATACTTCAGGCTGCCAGAAGGATGGCTTGCGAGATGATCGATCATCCGGAGCGCAGAGAGGAAATCGAGAAGATGGGTGTAGAGGGCTTTGACAGATACCTGGTTACAGCTGGAATCCCGGATCCTGACCTTATCGTGCGAACTTCCGGAGAAAGCCGTCTGAGCAACTATCTTTTGTGGCAGGGAGCATACTCGGAATTGCTGTTTGTGGACGTACTTTGGCCTGATTTCAGGGAGGATGATTTCCGTAAAGCGCTGGAATCGTACGCAAAACGCGACAGACGTTATGGAAAAGTCAAATAAATACGTATATTTGCAGTTTTGAAAATAAGAGAATAGAAATGAGATTATACAGATTGATCTGCCTTACATTGCTTCTGACGCTGTCAAGCCCGATCTGGGCGCAGCAGTCAGGTGCTGATGTTACTGTAGATTACAACAATCCGAAGAAATATATCGTCGGTGGAGTGAAGCTCGAGGGTAACGAGCATTTTTCGCCTGAGCAGGTGCTTCAGCTGTCTTCTCTTCAGGAAGGAATGGAAGTTACAGTACCTAGTGAGGAGATGACGAATATTGTGCGCAGACTCTGGGCACAGAGATTCTTTGACGATGTGTCGATTGCAATCGATTCGCTTGTACCTACCCGCGATACGGCTTATTTCAAGATTTCCATCGTAGAGCGTCCACGTGTTTCACGCTGGACATTCAGCGGTGTGAAGAGCGGTGAGGAGAAGGAACTGCTCGAGAGATTGAACTTCCGTCGTGGAGGCGAGTTCTCAGAATATGTAGCGAAGACTTCTACAGACATCATCAAGCGTTACTACAAGGAGAAGGGATTCTACAACGTCAAGGTCGATGTCAATACAAAGCGTGATACTGTCATCAAGAGTGCCATCAGGGTGCAGTTCGCTGTTGACAAGGGCGAGAAGGTGAAGATCAAGACCATCACTTTCAACGGAGCAGAGAATGTTAAGGAGAGCAAACTCGTGCGTTCGATGAAGAAGACAAGGGACGCCCGTCTCCAGAACTTCTTCAGTTCCAAGAAGTTCCAGGAAAAGGAGTACGAGAATGACAAGCGCTCGCTGATTACAGCCTTCAATGAGGCCGGTTACAGGGACGCGAGAATCGTCAAGGATACGATGTACTACATCGAGCCTAACAGGCTTCAGATCGACTTTGAGATCGACGAGGGAAAGAAATACTACTTCAGGGACATCACATGGACAGGTAACTCGATCTATGATTCAGAGAACCTCAACAAGGTCCTCAAGATCAACAAGGGTGATGTCTATGACGTCGTGACAATGGAAAAGAGACTCTTCGGAGGCGGAAAGCAGAGCGACTACGATGTTACAAAGCTTTATCGTGACAATGGATACCTCTTCTTCCAGGTGCAGCCGGTAGAGATGAATGTGGAGGGTGACTCTGTGGATGTGGAGATGAGAATTTCAGAGGGTAAGCCTGCTACATTGAACAACATCGTCATCAATGGAAATGACCTTACAAACGAGCGTGTCATCCGTCGTCAGGTATTTACCCGTCCGGGATATCTCTTCAGCCAGTCTGATTTCGAGAGATCGATCCGAGAGATTGCGTCAATGGGTCAGTTCGATCCGGAGGCGATCATGGGTGAAGGTGGATATTCTGTCATCCCTAACCAGATGAACAATACCGTAGACCTTGTCTATAATGTTACCGAGAAGCCTTCAAGCCAGCTTGAGCTTTCAGGAGGATGGGGCGGAAATACATTCGTGGCTACCGTCGGCGTAAGTTTCAATAACTTCTCTACAAGACGTTTCCTGGACAAGACTGCGTGGAGACCGGTTCCGCTGGGAGATGCCCAGAACCTTTCGGTAAGATTCCAGACAAACGGTACATATTATACCAGCCTCTCGGCAAGTTTCTCTGAGCCATGGCTCTTCGGAAAGAAGCCGACCTCGCTGAATATGTCCCTTTACTTTACCCGTCAGACAAATTCATACATATATTATAATATCCTCAACAATGACGAGTATATGGAGGTGTATGGATTTGCGGCAGGTATCGGTAAGCGTCTTAAATGGCCAGACAACTACTTTGTGCTTTACAACCAGCTGAGCTGGCAGACATACCGCCTGCAGAACTGGGCATATCAGTTCCTTTTCAATACAGGTATTTCGCACAACCTCAGCTATACGCTCAGCCTGTCGAGAACATCTACCGACCAGCAGATTTATCCTCGTCAGGGTTCGGACTTCAGCTTCTCGCTTCAGCTGACGCCTCCTTACTCTCTCCTGAGAAAGAAGGACTATGGTCTTCTTGACGTGAACGGCAATCCTACCAAGGTGGACAGCTGGAAGAAGATCGACTATAACTTCCAGACCTCACAGGACAGATACAAGTGGATCGAGTATCATAAGTGGTCATTCAAGGGATCGGTATTCTCGAAGCTTGTCGGTGACCTTGTCCTGATGGCACGAGCACAGTTCGGATATCTTGGATATTACAACAGAAACTGGGGATATTCTCCATTCGAAGGTTTCCGCGTCGGTGGTGACGGTATGTCAGGATATGATACATATGGATCGGAGATCATTTCTCTCCGTGGATATGAGAACTACTCACTTACTCCGCAGGCTATGTCTTCATACAATTCTACCGGTAATTATTATGCCGGAAACGTATATGACAAGTTTACAGTCGAGCTCCGTTATCCGGTTATCCTGCAGCCGCAGTCTACCATCTATGCGTTGCTCTTCCTCGAGGGAGGTAACTGTTGGTCAGACATCAGGGATTTCAATCCGTTCCAGATCAAGAGATCTGCCGGTGTCGGTGTGAGAGTCTTCCTGCCGATGATCGGTCTCCTCGGAGTTGACTGGGGATGGGGATTCGACGATCCTGTCAACGGAGGCAGTCAGTTCCACTTCGTGATCGGACAGCAGTTCTAGTAGAAAATTATAAAACAATTAATAACATTATGAAGAAGATTATTTTGATCGCGGCTATGGCTTTGGTTTCAGTTGCCGCAATGGCTCAGAACTTGAAGTTCGGCTATGTAAACTACACAGAGCTTGTACAGCTTATGCCTGAGATGGACGCAGTGCGCGAGCAGCTCGAGGCACAGGAGAAAGAGACATATGAGACTCTCGGAGCAATGTACCAGGAGTATCAGTCAAAGGCAGAGCAGTTCCAGCAGAAGCAGTCTACATGGACTCCTGCAATCAGAGACAGCAAGATGAAGGAGCTTCAGGAGATCGAGACTCGTTTCCAGGAGAGCCAGCAGATTTTCCAGCAGGAGCTTCAGCAGATGCAGCAGATGCTTCAGGCACCTGTATATGAGAAGGCTCAGACAACAGTGACAGAGCTTGCTAAGGCTAAGGGTCTTGCTTTCGTATTCGAGGAGACTCAGATGCTTTACATCGACCCAGCTCAGGGTGTAAACCTTACAGCAGAGGCTCGTACAGCTCTCAACATCCCTGAGGGAAGAACTCTTGAGACTCTCCAGGCAGAGCTTCAGGCTAAGGCTCAGGCAGCTCAGGCGCAGATGTAATAATACTGACGAAAGATACATTCCAGACAGGGATTCCGATATTCGGAGTCCCTGTCTTTTTCTTTATATAAAAACTTGGAATTTATATTCCTTATTCGGGAAAAATATATACATTTGTATCAAAATCTAACCATTTGATTTAAAACTATAACAATAGCTATGCAACATAAGGTCATTGATACTAAAGATGTTGTCATTAGGTTTGCTGGAGATTCGGGAGATGGTATGCAGCTCACCGGGTCTCTTTTTGCAGATATGTCAGCGATCTTCGGTAACGAACTTTCAACTTTCCCGGATTATCCGGCTGAAATCCGTGCTCCTCATGGTACCGTATCCGGCGTGTCCGGCTTCCAGGTACATATCGGCAGCGAGCATATCACAACTCCAGGTGACTTCTGCGACCTCCTCGTGGCGATGAATCCTGCAGCCCTCAAGGCCAATGCAAAGTGGCTGAAGAGAACTGCCATGGTTCTCATTGACTCTGATACATTCGATGAGGAGGGTCTCAAGAGAGCCGGTCTCAAGAACGATCCTATCGCTGAACTCTATATCGAGGACAGGACGATAATCATCGCTCCGATCACAACCCTTACAGAGGAAAGCCTCAAGGACAGCGGTCTTGACAGAAAGACCGTTGCAAAGTGCAAGAACATGTTCACCCTCGGTATGGCATGCTATATCTACAACCGTCCGATGGAGTACATCTTCCAGTACCTCGAGCGCAAGTTCGGAAAGAAGAAACCGGAGCTTATCGAGCCTAACAAGAAGGTGCTCAAGGATGGCTACAACTATGCAGCCAATATCCAGGCTATCCCTAATACATATAATATCGAGCCGGCGCATCAGCCAAAGGGACTTTACAGAAATATCACAGGAAACCAGGCAACAGCGTGGGGACTTCTTGCAGCAGCAGAGAAGGCAAATCTTCCTCTCTTCTGCGGATCTTATCCTATCACTCCTGCGACAGGTATCCTTGAAGAGCTCGCTATCCACAAGAGCCTTGGAGCAAAGACTCTCCAGGCTGAGGATGAGATCGCGGGTATCTGTACTTCAATCGGTGCAGCCTTTGCCGGTAACCTTGCAGTGACTACCACTTCGGGACCTGGCCTTTCGCTTAAGTCCGAGGCTCTCGGTCTTGCGGTCATGACTGAGCTTCCGCTTGTCGTTGTCGATGTTCAGCGTGCCGGCCCTTCAACCGGTATTCCTACCAAGACAGAGCAGACAGACCTCAATCAGGCTCTTTACGGACGTAACGGTGAGTGCCCTATGGTCGTTATGGCGGCTCATTCTCCGGCAGGATGCTTCGATGCTGCATTCAATGCGGCAAAGATCGCACTTGAGCATATGACCCCTGTACTTCTTCTTACAGAGGGATTCCTCGGAAACGGTTCGGAGCCATGGCTTATCCCTTCAATGAAGGACTATCCGAAGATCGTACCTCCATTTGTACAGCCTAACACTGAGTTCAAGCCGTTCAGAAGAGATCCTGAGACTCTCGCCCGTAAGTGGGCTGTACCAGGAATGGCAGGCTATGAGCATCGCGTGGGAGGTCTTGAAAAGAATCATGATGGCGTGCTTTCTTCCGATCCTGTCAACCATGCGAAGATGGTTGCCGAGAGAGCCGAGAAGGTGGAGAGAGTTGCGAACTATATCCCAGAACTTGAAGTCAACGGTCCTGAGAGCGGCAAAGTTCTCGTTGTAGGATGGGGTGGTACATATGGCCATCTTCTTTCAGCTGTCCAGGAACTTCGCGAGGAGGGAACAGATGTCAGCTTCGCTCATTTCGACTACATCATGCCTCTTCCAAGGAATACCGAGCAGGTGTTCTCGAAGTACGACAAGATTCTTGTATGCGAGCTCAACAGCGGACATTTCGTGAATTATCTCCGCGGAAAGTATCCTCAGTTCGACTACAAGCAGTTCAATAAGGTGCAGGGTCAGCCTTTCCTCGTACAGGAAATCGTTGCTGCAATCAAAAATGTCATGTCGAGCGAAGTCGAGACATCTAAAGAATAACCATTATGCCAAGATATACATTCAAAGAATTCAAGAGTGACCAGGAAGTAAGATGGTGCCCGGGATGTGGTGACCATGGCGTACTTGCAGCATTGCAGAGAGCTCTCCCTGATGTTACAGAAGCTTTAGGCTACAGCAAGGAAAGATATGTGATCGTATCCGGTATCGGATGCTCGTCACGTCTTCCTTATTATATGAATACATATGGTTTCCATAGCATCCATGGCCGTGCGACAGCGATTTCTACAGGAATCAAGGTTGCTAATCCGGATCTTGCCGTATGGCAGGCGTGCGGAGACGGTGATGCTCTTGCTATCGGAGGAAACCATTTCATCCATGCTATCAGAAGGAATGTCGATATAAACATCATCCTTTTCAACAATCAGATCTACGGTCTGACCAAGGGTCAGTATTCTCCAACTTCAAGATTCGGAGCGATTTCGAAGACTTCCCCATACGGAACAGTGGAGCATCCGTTCAATCCGGGAAGCCTCGTGCTCGGCGCAAAGGGTACATTCTTCGCCCGCAGCCTTGATTCTGACCTGAAGCTTTCTTCAGAAATCATGCTCGCAGCTGCGAAGCATGACGGATGCTCTGTGATGGAGATGCTTACCAACTGCGTTATCTTCAATGACGGAGCCCATAAGCTCATCGCTGACAGGGAAGTGCGTGCGGACAGGACAATCGTTCTCCGCCACGGCGAGAAGATGATCTTCGGTAAAGACAGGAATAAAGGTATTGTGCTTGACGGCATGGGCCTCAGGGTGGTTACTATCGGTGAAAACGGCATCACTGAGGACGATATCCTTGTACATGATGCACATTCGGAAAATGTCGGCATCCACATGATGCTTGCTGACATGAAGTATCCGGATTTCCCTGTTGCTCTCGGAGTCATCCGCGACGTCAAGGAAGTGACTTATGACGACGGTGTCCGTGATCAGGTCGCAGAGGTTAAGGCGAAATCAAAGATCCAGTGCGTTGACGACCTTCTTCGCAGCGGATCTACATGGGAAGTGAAATAAATAACCATAAACAATAACACAAAACAATGAACACACAGGATTTGATGGCCAAACTCCAGGCCAAGTACCCTTATGAGAAGGAGTATCTCCAGGCGGTACATGAAGTATTGGAGTCAATTGAGGAAGTTTACAACCAGCACCCTGAATTTGAGGATGCAAAGATCGTTGAGCGTATCGTAGAGCCTGAGCGTATCCTTACTTTCAAGGTTACCTGGATTGACGATAATGGCGAGGTTCAGACTAACACAGGTTACAGAGTACAGTTCAACTCTGCTATCGGACCATACAAGGGCGGTATCCGTTTCCATCCTTCAGTAAACCTCTCTATCCTTAAGTTCCTCGGTTTCGAGCAGACATTCAAGAATGCCCTCACAACTCTCCCTATGGGTGGTGGAAAGGGTGGTTCAGACTTCAACCCAAGAGGAAAGTCAGACGCTGAGATCATGCGTTTCTGCCAGGCATTCATGCTTGAGCTCTGGAAGGTGATCGGTCCTGATCAGGACGTTCCTGCAGGAGATATCGGAGTTGGCGGCCGCGAGATCGGTTTCATGTACGGTATGTACAAGAAGCTTGCTCAGCAGTACAATACAGGAGTCCTCACTGGTAAGGGCCTTACTTGGGGTGGTTCAATCCTCCGTCCTGAGGCTACAGGTTTCGGTGCAGTTTACTTCGTACAGCACATGCTTCAGATGGCCGGCAAGGACATCAAGGGCAAGACTGTCGCTCTCTCTGGCTTCGGTAACGTAGCATGGGGTGCTGCAACAAAGGCAACAGAGCTTGGGGCAAAGGTCATCGCTATCTCAGGTCCTGACGGAGCCATCTACGATCCAGAGGGAATGAACGACGAGAAGATCGCATACATGCTTGAGCTCCGCGCTTCAAACAATGACGTAGTCGCTCCATTCGCAGAGAAGTTCCCTTCAGCTACATTCTACCCTGGCAAGAAGGCTTGGAGCATCAAGTGTGACATCGCTATGCCATGTGCATTCCAGAACGAGCTTACAGGTGCTGACGCTGAGGAACTCCTCGCAAACGGTACATGGCTTGCTGCCGAGGTTTCGAACATGGGATGTACTCCTGAGGCTATCGCAGCATTCCAGAAGGCAGGCATCATGTTCGCTCCTGGTAAGGCTGTGAATGCAGGTGGTGTTGCTACTTCGGGTCTCGAGATGACTCAGAACGCAATGCATATCAGCTGGAGCCCTGCAGAGGTTGACGAGAAGCTCCATGCAATCATGTCGAACATCCACGAGGCTTGCGTGAAGTACGGTACACAGCCTGACGGATATATCAACTATGTGAAGGGTGCGAATATCGCCGGATTCATGAAGGTTGCACAGGCAATGCTCGAGCAGGGAATAATTTAACAATTATTTAATTGCTTTATTATAAATAAAGACTAACTTTGCGCCCGTTTTTAACGGGCGTAATTTTTTCTAACTTAATAATATAATGGGTACTAAAAAATTTTCAGTAAAGTATTGTGTACTGCTTCCATTGGTGTTGCTTATCACAATCTTCCTTCTTGCAGTCCCTACTTCATTCTTCGGTATTGAGGGACTTACAGTACTTCAGCAGCGTACAATCGCTCTTTTCGTATTCGCTGCTCTCATGTGGATCTTCGAGATCATTCCAAGCTGGACAACATCAGTATTGATCATCGTTCTGGCTCTTCTCATGCTTTCGAACAAGGGACTTGGCTTCCTTATGGTTGATGCGTCAGGAGCGAAGCTCGAGGGTATCATGAATTACACCAAGATCATGTCTGCCTTTGCTGACCCTGTTGTAATGCTCTTCCTCGGTGGATTTGCCCTTGCAATCATGGCTCAGAAGTATGGTCTTGACGTTACTCTTGCAAGAATGCTCCTTAAGCCTTTCGGAACAAACCCTAAGATGGTGCTCCTCGGCTTCCTTACAGTGATCGCAGTGTTCTCTATGTTCATGAGTAACACAGCTACTGCTGCCATGATGCTCGCATTCCTTGCACCTGTACTCGCTACATTCCCAGACGGCGACAAGGGTAAGATCGCACTCGCGCTCTCTATCCCGGTTTCTGCTAACATCGGTGGTATCGGTACTACAATCGGTACACCTCCAAACGGTACAGCTGTTTCAAACCTTGAGACTTATTTCGGTTCAAGCATCTCTTTTGGTGAGTGGGCAATCCACATGGTGCCATTCGTAATCGTAATGATTCTTTTTGCATGGGTGGTTCTCCAGTTCATGTTCCCATTCTCTACAAAGAAGCTTGAGGTGAACATCCCTGAAAATGACAAGCCGACTACATGGAGAACTTATCTCGTATGGGCTACATTCGCTGTGACTATCCTCCTTTGGGCTACTGAGAGCCTCACAGGTATCAGCTCGAACATCGTTGCTCTTATTCCACTTGCAGTATTTGTATGTACAGGTACATTCGACAAGGAGGACATCAAGCAGATCGACTGGAGCGTGCTCTGGCTCGTTGCCGGAGGTTTCGCCCTCGGTTACGCAATGCTCGACATCTCTAAGGGTGGTACCGGCCTCGGTGCAACACTCGTAAACGCTATCCCATTCGGTGAGATGCCAGTTGTGCTTGTATTCGTTGTTGCTGGTCTCGTTTGCTACTTGCTTTCTAACTTCATCAGCAACTCTGCTACTGCAGCTCTTCTTATCCCTATCCTTTGCGCTGTGTCATCAGGACTTGCAGCAAACCCTGCATTCGCAAGCTTCGGTGGTGAGAAGGCTATGATCTGCTTCGTTGCAACTTGTGCTTCACTCGCGATGTTGATGCCAATCTCTACACCTCCTAACGCTATCGCATTCTCTACTGGTCTCATCAAGACTAAGGATATGCTCAAGGTAGGTATCGTGATCGGTGGATTCGGTCTTGTGTTCGCCTTCTTCTGGCTCACAAAGATCTTCCCATTCGCTGCGTAGTCAGCTGATAGTATTAGCTTTTGATACTAGTTCGTATCGGATTCTAAGAAAATGTCTATATTTGCGGACCGCTTTCGAGCGGTCCGTATTATTTTCGAGATATTAATTATTATACAATATGAAACGTTTTTACCTTATTCTTTCTGCTGCGCTTCTGATGCTCTCTTCTTTCGGCGTATCTGCAGCAGAGAAAGCAGAACCTAAGAACAACTTCAAGCTTTACGGTTTCGTCAGAAACTACTTCATCTATGACAGCCGTGAGAGCGTGTCTGGAACAGCAGACCTTTTCTATTATCTTCCAAAGGATGTGAACATGAAGGATGGTATGGACCTCAATGCTGAGTCTTCTTTCCGCTTTGTTTCCCTCACTTCACGCCTTGGTGTCGATGTTACCGGCTACAGCATCGGAAATGTACATTTCAGTGCAAAGATCGAGGGTGACTTCTACTCAGGTCTTTCTAATTCATCAAATGCAAATGCTTCTGCATATTTCCCAAGCAATACTAAGATTTCAGGCACCGCTACAGCTCGTCTGCGCCAGGCATTCGCGACTGTAACATGGAAGGAGCTTGGAGCTGAGAAGAAGAATTCGGTCGCACTCAAGATGGGTCAGGCATGGCATCCTATGGCTGCAGACATGCCACATTTGTTCAGCCTTGAGGTCGGCGCTCCTTTCGGACCGTTCTCAAGAACTCCGCTCGTGCAGATGGATGCAAATCTCGGAAGCAACTGGATCCTTTCAGCTGCGGCTATCTGGCAGATGCAGTATCAGTCTTCAGGCCCTATCGGTGCATCAGCTATGTACATGAAGTATGGAAAGACTCCTGAGATGTATGCTGCAGTTGCATATAAGAGCAAAGGCTTCCTTGTAAGGGCCGGAGTGGATTACCTCAGCATCAAGCCGAGAGTGTTCGGCTCTGTTGACGGAAGGACTGTAAAGGTTGACGATCGTAAGAACTCTGTTCTCGGATATGTTTATACACAGTACTCGCACAAGAACTTTGCTGTAAAGGCGAAGTCTACATTCGGACAGGGCGGTGAGCATATGAACCTTATGAGCGGTTACGCTAAGATCGGTGAGAATCCTGACGGAAGCTGGGAGTATGCTTCTCTCCGTAACTCTTCTTCATGGCTCTCGCTCAGCTATGGAAAGAAATGGCAGGCTGTCCTTTTCCTCGGTTATTTGAAGAACCTTGGTCTTGCAGAGGAGCTTCCTACATACATTTCAAAGTCTGATGTGTATTTCTGCGGCAACGGATTCTCTAACATCAACCAGATGTACAGGATCAACCCACAGATTATATATAATATAGGTAAGATGAACGTAGGCCTCGAGTATCAGTGGACCAACGTAGAGTATGGAGAGTATTATGAGGGAAAGCTCAGCAAGTATGGACTTGCGGATAATAACCTCCATTGGGTAGGAAATAACCGTGTAAATGTAATGGTGAAGTACAATTTCTAGTTTTAACAAAATTGTAACAACGTCGTACGGCCGTGAATGTCAGTGAGTTGGATGTTCACGGCCGTAATTTTGTCCATTCCGGGTGCAAAAAAGATTTGGAAGTTTGAAAATAAGTCGTACCTTTGCACTCCCATTTGAAAAACGGGTGGCTGATGAGGCCTTGAGTTCTTACCGAGACTGGCGCATGAAGATCTGCTTCGAAAAAGTTTTTTGAAATTTTTTTCACAAAACTATTGCAGATTAAAAAATAATGCGTACCTTTGCAGCCCCGTTCAAAAAACGGGTTCTCGCAAGAGAGACTGAGAAGTTCATTGAAAAGACTGATTTACTGTACAAGAAGCAAGTACCGAGAAAA
>JAZRQM010000045.1:0-12284 GCA_045649795.1 Candidatus Cryptobacteroides sp.
TACCTCCTGCTGAGATTTTCGACAGGCATTCCCGAGAAGTACTCACGCAGCATTTTTCCTTGAGCTCGCTGCATCGCTCGATAGACTTTAGGTTGCATAAAAGTTACCGTTTTTTGGTAAACTTTTTTCAGGACGGGACAACTGCCGTATGTCTAAGTGTTTGGAAGATAGTGTTTTACGCTTATTAGGATAGGTGAAAATTACCTACCCTGACAAGCGTAACTGCCTTAAGGAGAGTGGGTTAGACTTTTGTATATGATGCCCATAAATATGACTTGATCTTGACAATGTTGCTAAACAAAAACAGCACGGCTCATATGCAAACCAAATGAATACTTAATTAACAGAAATTATTTACAGTGCAAGTGTTCCTTGACTGTCGGATTATATGCAGTCAAGGAACCTGGTTTCCATGTAAGTGGCAGATATATAGATAGTTGCAAAATGCAGGTGTGCCCTGACTGCAAATTTTCATACAGTCAAGGCACACTTGTGATTCCAACAGATTCACTTGAGGATCCGAGGAAGCGCGCCTGGAGCCTCAGCACTGCCTGTCTGAAGTATCGGGAGGTTAGAACTTTACAGTAACCTTTCGGCCGTCGTAGCGTATGGTTTTCTCTGTACCGCCGACATTAATCTTGAATGTACGGGCTGCCTGCATGCCCTCGAAACTTCCGGCTCTCTTGCCGATTGTAAGCTTGCGGGCTGAATCGTCCCAGCTCATGCAGATGGTGCTGCTGAGGCCGCTTTCGTAATTCTTGTTCACGCCCTCATCCTCATAGAGACTGAATGAAGCGTCAGCTCCAGGATAGATGTTCAGTACTAAAGGCTCGTCGGATTTTTCGGCCACAGACTGCTTTACAGGACCTGTCGGGATGATTGAGCCGGCCTTTACGAAGACAGGGATTGACTCCATGTTGACAGGTACATCGGCATATCTGCCACCTTCATATTTCTTTCCGTCGCGGAAATCATACCAGCCGCCTTCGGTCTTAGGGAGATACACCTTCCACTGCGAAACTCCACCCTCTGTCACCGGACACACCAGCAGCGACTGACCGAACATGTATTCGTTATCCTGCTTCAGAGCATCGGTGTCGCCTGCGAAGTCGAATACCAGAGGTCTCATCAGAGTCGATCCCTCGTATGTCACCTTTGCAGCCTCGGAATAGATGTAAGGGAAGAGCTTGTATCTGAGTTCGATCTGATTCTTGATCAGCCTCTGCGCCTCAGCTCCGTACTCCCATGGCTCTGTGTTACTCATGTATCCATGTACACGCATCAACGGAAGGAAAGTTCCGACCTGGACCCATCTGATCATGCGCTCGATGTAATCCGCATTCTTATACTGGTCGTAAGGACGGAAGAATCCGCCTGCATCGTATGTCCACCAAGGGAGGCCTGTCGAAACGAATCCGAGACCTGCAGAAACCTGGTAACGCAATGTCTGCCAATCGTTTCCGACATCTCCAGACCAAAGGACAGCTCCATATCTCTGCGCTGCTGAGAATCCGCTGCGCGTAAAGATCATAGGTCTTCTCTCAGGGTCGTCCTTGCTCAATCCTGCATGGATTGTCTCTGTAACCTTGAGAGGATAGACGTTCCTGAAGCGTTCTCCCGGCTGGGTTCCCTTCATGATTCTGCGTCCCTCGAGGTCGTCGTTTTCAGGCTCAGTCGCGTCCTGCCACCAAGCGTCGATATTGTACGGCTTGAGAAGTCTGTCGCGGAAATTGTTCCAGTAGAACGATGATGCATCCTTGTCAAAGAAGTCGATCCATGTGGTGCCCGGAATGAACAATCCCTTCTCCTGTGCAGCCTTTCCGACCTCCGAAGACGGGTCGATCTTTGACCATACCGAGATCATCAGCTTCATGTCCATATCATGGAGATCCTGGACCATCTGTGCTGGATCAGGATAGTGCTCCTCGTCGAAACGCATCGCGTTCCATCCGTACTTTCCCCAATACTGCCAGTCCTGTACGATCAGGTCAAGTGGAATCTGCTCCTTGCGGAACCTTTTCGCTGTGTTCAGAAGCTCTTCCTGAGAATGGAATCTCTCCCTGCAGTGAATATATCCGAACGCCCATGAAGGAAGCATAGGTACATCTCCGGTAACGGCTCTGTATGAGGAGATTATCTCGTCTGCGCTTCCTGTGAATATAGTGTAGTCCACGCATTCGGCAACAGGTGATCTGAATACTGTGCTGTTGTCAACCTTCTTGTAGAAGATGCTAGGGTTGTCGCCTCTTTCAAGCTCTGCAGTGAACTCATGCTTGCCGGCCTTAAGGTCAACGATGACTGATGTCGTAGGAGGGAGCCAGGAATTGATGAGATTGATCACATTCTTGCCGTCGATGCTCAGATCATGCCTGCGGGCCATCTTCTGTCCCACATCCAGAAGTATCGCGTATGTGCCGTCCTCAGGTATCTCGACAGTAGCCTTGAAGTCGTGTGTGCGCCTTGTCTCCCTTCTGTTTCCCTCTGTAGAGGTAACGTTCAGGGTAACTTCTTCTCCTCTTGCCTGAGCTCTTTCCATCTTGACCTTATTGTCAGCAGGATTGAAGTCGGTAAGGCCGTAGTTGTTCCAAAGAAGTCCATATCCCTTGCTTGAAAGCAGGAACGGAACAGATATCTGGGTATTTACCTGGGTAAGTCTTCGGGTCAATCCTCTTACGTTGAGGTATCCGTCCTGGAACTGGCCCAGACCGTACAGATATTCATCGGCTGGGGAGTCGATAATAAGCTTCGCCTCTCTTGTAGGCTCGCCCTGGATGGTCGTTGCCTTAAGTTCATGAGCGAGAGCTGAGAACACCTTCACGCCTCTGCTGTCAGCCACTTCGATGCGGCCGCTTCCGTTGTCTGCTGTCAGCGTCAAACCCTTGAGTCTGAGAGTGGTAACATCTCCTTTTGAAGACTTTTTGCAAGCTACCTCGTTGTCGTTTTCCACGTAGATCCATTCAGGAAGCTCTGATGTTTCTCCCTCAATGTACCTGATGCGTACGGCATTGTCCTGAAGCGGACTGACTGTCAGTGTGCCGTTCTGAAAACTGATTGAATGCTCTTGAGCTGAAACTCCGAAAATGCAGATGAAGCTCAGAATGAAAGTAAGAAAGTAATGTGCTCTCTTCATGTTATTTAAGTTTATGTTTTTTCAAATATAAGGAGAATTTCCCTAATTTCTTTAATTTTGTAGTAAATACAGAAGGATACATGGAAGACAAGAACCTGAGCTGCGTAGACTGCGGCACCCAGAACTGCAAGTTCAAGACAAGGACATACCCTGATTTCTGCCTTACGACCAATCTTTCCGAAGAAGATGCCCTCTGGGCCGCGGAGAAATATGAGGAAGACAGGAACCATGAGGTCATGGTCGCTAGCGCCGAAGTCGAGTATGAGGGCTACTGTCAGTGGACTCGAGTGCAGGAGATAATGGAATTCGCCCGCAAGATCGGCGCGAAAAAGATAGGCATAGCGAACTGCATAGGCCTCATAAACGAAGCCCGCATCTTCGCCCGCATCCTCCGTGCCAACGGTTTTGAGCCATACGCCGTGATCTGCAAGGTAGAAGGCCGTGCGAAGACATCGATGGGCATACCTGAAAAATGTGAAAGCATAGGCCCGGCCATGTGCAATCCCATCCTTCAGGCACGCCTTCTGAACCAGGCCGGCACCGACCTTAACGTGGTCATAGGCCTCTGCGTAGGCCACGACAGCCTCTTCTACCGCTATTCCGATGCATATGTGACAACTCTTGTGACGAAGGACCGCGTCACAGGAAACAACCCCGCTGCGGCTCTCTACACAGCAGGGTCATATTACAAGAAGAAGTTCAACGTATGATGAATCCTAAGCTGTAAGGCTGATCCGGGTCGATGGTGTATGCGTCCATTGTCCTGGCACCCCAGCCGTCGTTTCCGCCCACTCCGTGGATCTTGAGGTCGATGTTCACATTGATGAAATCCCTTTCCGGAATGTCGAAAGGATGGGCGCTGTCTTCCAGATCTTCCTCGCCATAAGGCCATGCCCTGAAATTCAGTTCCTGAAGTCCGTGAACTTCGATGCTGTCCGAGCCGTTCCCCAGCGAGAACCAGCGTGTGTTGCAGCGGTTGGCATTGTCCTGAGGCGCAGCATAATCAAATATGAACTCATCGATCGGCATGCTGTACTGCCCTATGAAATATCCGCTCTTGCGGTCCGGATAATTCTCATGAGGGCCGCGTCCGTACCAGCTCACCTGTGAATATTCCGCCGGAATCCTCATCCTCATTCCGACCTTAGGAATCAGCTGGAGACCGTCTTTCAGAGGACGATAATCCATCCTGACCTGAATCTCTCCCTTGCCGTTGACTGCATATTCAAGCCTGCAGGCCGCCCCGACAGGCAATTCAAGGTCAAAGCAGACCTTCGCGAGTCCGTCATGTACTTCAGCATCATGCCCGGTCACTATGCGGTCCTGAGCCGCATTCTTCCATTTTCCAAGCCTTCTTTCGTATCCGTTCTTCCTCTGGTTTTCATTGGCCGGTTTCCAGAAATACGGTTCAAGTGCTCCTTTAAGAATCTCCTTCGCTCCTGACATCCAGCTTGTCAGAGAGCCTGAACTGAGGTCGAAGCAGAATGTCTCTGTTCCAGCCTGCAACTTGACCATGCCATTTGCGGTCTCTATCACGGGCACATTGTCCGATGCCTTGATTTCATCGGCTTCAAAAGATCTGACCACATATTGTTCCTTTGCTACGGCAAAGCCTTTCCGTGCCCATATCTCGTCCTCTTTAAGTGTTGCGAACACATTGAGTATCAGCTCTCCATGGGATTCGGATGCTGATGGGATCCTCAGATTCTCTCCTTCAAGTACGGCGCTCTTCAGGCCTGTACCCACTCCGTCGCACAACCATTCGTACATATAGTCGAATTCGTCAAGACCGGTGAAGAAATGCTTGTTCATCAGCCTGATACGTCCGTTTTCGTATGGTCCGAAAGCTATGTTCTGATAGACTTTTGACACCTGGTAGTAGTGCGGGTTCGGGATGCGGTCAGCTCCTACAAGGCCGTTGATCAGCGTCACTCCCGAATTAGGATGATCCCCGAAATCACCCCCGTAAGCCCAATATTCATCTTCATGCAGGAGCAGGTCGCCGCTTGGATCGTCTCCGTATTTCAGAGGAGAACCGTCGACCTTCTTTGCAATGCCATGATCATTCCATTCCCAGATCGCTGCTCCTGCGATGTCGTCGCGCTTTTCAATGATGTCCCAGTACTCCTGAAGGTTTCCGAGGGAATTACCCATTGCATGTACATATTCCCTCATCATGAAAGGCTTGTCTGTGACCTTCTCCGCCACCTCAAGCATCTTTGCCGGCGGGAGGTAGCTGTCGTCATATATTTCGGAAACCGATCGGTCTGAGTCATAGAACACGACTCTGTTCGGATCCAGAGCCTTTACCGTATCCGCCATCGCCTTAGGATTGTCTCCTCCTGCAGATTCGTTGCCCAGCGACCATAGGAGGATGCATGGGTGGTTCCTGTCTCTGAGTACAAGAGATACTGCTCTGTCTATGAATGCCTTACGCCACTCGGGATCGTTACCGAGAATGCGGTTGCCGATACCGTAATCATGACTTTCATTGTTTGCGTCGCTCATGACATAGAATCCGTATTCGTCGCAGAGTTCATAGAAAAGAGGCATTGAAGGGTAGTGCGACGTGCGGATCATGTTTATGTTTGCCTGCTTCATCATTTCGAGGTCCTTGCGAAGAGTCGCCTCGTCCATGTATCGGCCTGTCCTCGGATGGTGCTCATGCCTGTTTACTCCCTTGAACTTGACCTTTTCTCCGTTTATCAGGACTGTCTCCCCGTCAATCTCGATCCTGCGTACTCCTGTGCGGGTCTCGAATCTTTCCGAATTCTTCTTGTTTACAAGCCATATGTTTATATCATACAGAGATGGCTTCTCAGCCGACCAGAGGACAGGCTTATCTATCTTGGTTTCTAGGCAGACCTCGACCTCGTCATGAGGCTGCACGTCAAAGAAATCCGATAACAATGCATCGCCGTAACCGTCTCTGTATAAACTCATCTGGATACGGAGATTCTTCGCTTTCCTGTCAGAAAGGTTGCGGACGTAGAATGTGCTTCTGACTGTGGCCGATGTGAAGTCTTCCGAAGGTATGGTCTCGATGCTGTAATCTCGGATATGGGTCATCGGACGAGTCCAGAGTTCCACAGGACGGAAGATTCCGCTCAGGCGCCACATGTCCTGGTCTTCGATATAGCTGCTGTCTGACCATCTGTACACCTCTACCGCCAGTTTGTTGCTGCCCTGACGCACATAGTCCGTGATGTTGAATTCGGCAGGTGACATGGAATTCTCGCTGTATCCCACCCTCTCTCCGTTCACCCATACATACATAGCCGATTTCACGCCTTCGAAGTGCAGGAAAACGGCCTTCCCTTTGGCCTCAGGACCGATTTCGAATTCTGTGATATATGAACCTACAGGGTTTCGGTTCTCATAGCTGAAATACTCCTTCGGCGGTTCGCCCATGACATAGGGCCTGTCCTTCTTGAAAGGATGGGTCCAGTTGGAATATATAGGCATGCCATAGCCCTGCATCTGCCAGTTGCCGGGTACCGTGATCTCATCCCAGCCGGATGCATCGAAGTCTTCACGGTAGAATTCCACCGGTCTGTGCGCCGGGTCTTTCGCCCAATGGAACTTCCATTGACCGTTCAAGGATGTGATTTCCTTGTGTTCTGCCTTCCGAGAAGGGAGGGTCAGCGAAGTATGGTATGCTTCCTTGTTTATGCCTATGACCTGAGGGTTTTCCCAGTCATGGATGTCTTGTGCCCTTGCCTGCAGTGTCAGAGCTAGAGCTGAAAGAATCAGCAGTCTTTTCATATTATATGGTTATTCCCCCAAATTTAATGAAATCATGCGGATATTTCCTATCTTTACGAAGTTTATAATGAATCATCTATGAGACCTAGGCTTTTATTGATAGCCGTATCGCTTCTTCTGGCTGCGGCTGGCGCTTCTGCGCAGGACAGACTTTATTCGAATGCTTTCCCTCTTGGGGATGTGAAACTCCTTGACGGCCCGCTGAAGACAGCGCGTGACCTCAATCTTGAGGTGCTGATGCAGTACGATGTGGACCGTATGCTGGCTCCGTACAGAAAGGAGTCCGGCCTCCAGATGAAGGCGAAGCCATATCCTAACTGGGACGGCCTGGACGGCCATATTGCCGGCCACTACCTTTCCGCAATGGCACAGAACTATGCCGCTACCGGCGACGAGGAGTGCCGCGAAAGGATGGAATACATGCTCGCAGAACTCAAGGAGGTACATGCCGCGCATGCGAAGAACCATCCTGAGTGGGGCGTGGATTACATCGGTGGATTCCCTGGCAGCGACGAACTATGGACTTCATTCAAGAAGGGAGAGTTCGGGATTTATTTCGCCGCATGGGCTCCGTTCTATAACCTTCATAAGATGTATGCAGGTCTTCGCGATGCGTGGGTTTACTGCGGTTATGAGGATGCGAAGGAAATGTTTCTCGCATTTTCGGACTGGGCTATAAGCCTTACTGCCGGCTTGAGCGATGAGCAGATGCAGGCGATGATGCGTAATGAGCAGGGCGGTATGAACGAGGTATTGGCCGATGCATATGCAGTGTCGGGCGACAAGAAGTATCTTGATGCAGCCCGCCGTTTCTCGCACAACCAGATTCTTGATCCTATGTCCGAGGGCGTTGATTGCCTTGACAATCTCCATGCAAATACACAGGTGCCTAAGGCTCAGGGATTCGAACGTATCGGAGAACTTTCGGGCGATCAGAAATATCTTGATGCAGGCCGTTTCTTCTGGGAGACAGTGACAGGCAACAGAAGCCTTGCGTTCGGTGGCAACAGCCGTAGAGAGCATTTCCCTCCTGTTGAGGCCTATGTCGACTTCCTTAATGACAATGATGGCCCTGAGTCATGCAACACATACAATATGCTGAAGCTTACAGAGAGCCTTTTCCGTCTCAATCCATCTTCTGCATATTCAGACTATTACGAGCGTGCGCTCTTCAACCATATCCTTTCCACTCAGCATCCTGAGCACGGAGGATATGTATATTTCACCGGAGTGCGTCCGCGTCATTACCGAGTTTATTCTGCACCGGGCGAGGCAATGTGGTGCTGCGTCGGAACAGGTATGGAGAACCATGGAAAGTATGGTCAGTTCATCTATACGCATGAGGATAATTCATTGTATGTCAATCTTTTCGTAGCTTCGGAGCTTGATTGGAAGGAGCGTGGAATGGTGATTCGTCAGGAGACGGCCTTCCCATATGGAGAGGCTTCCCGTATCGTTGTAGCAAAGGGCAAGGGCAATTTTGCGCTCAAGGTCCGCAAGCCTTCATGGGTCGCTGACGGTGAGTTTGCAGTTACGGTGAACGGAAAGGCAGTGTCTGCTCAGGCAGGAGCGGACGGATATGTGGCTGTCGAGCGCAAGTGGAAGAAGGGGGACATCGTTGAGGTTGCCTTCCCAATGCACACCAGCGTTGTACCGCTCCCTAATGTTCCTCAGTATGTTGCTTTCATGCACGGCCCTATCGTTCTGGGTATGAAGACGGGAACGGAGGACCTTCGTGGAATCATCGCCGATGACAGCCGTTTTGGACAGTATGCGGGCGGAGAGTATCTTCCTGTGGACAAGGCCCCTATGCTTCTTTACGGCGAGGCTGATCTTGCTGAATGCCTCAAGCCTGTTCCTGGCAAGCCGCTTCATTTCACATTTGAGGGCATCGATGTGCTCAACCCTATCGAGGGCGAGCTTCAGCCGTTCTATACCATTCATGATGCCCGTTACATGATATACTGGCTTGCGCTTTCAAAGGACGGATACGAGGAATATCTCTCGGAACTTGCTGCTTCTGAAGCAGCCATGCTGAAACTTGAAGGCCGTACGGTCGATCAGGTGCAGCCTGCCGAGCAGCAGCCAGAGACCGACCATAAGATGCAGTTCGAGAGGTCGACTACAGGTAATACCAACAATGTGTTCTTCCGTGAAGCCCAGAATGGCGGTTGGTTCAGCTATGAGCTTGCCACTCAGGGCAAGACAGACCTTTCGCTCTATCTTAAATACTGGGGTGTGGATGACTGGGGAACACGCCGCTTCGAGATATTCGTGGACGATGAGAAACTCGCGGAGGTCAACAACTCACGCCGTTGGCGTTCGTCAGTGTTCAAGACCGAAGAGATCCGCATCCCGGCATCGATGGTCGAGGGCAAGAAATATATAACAGTGCGTTTCCAGAGTTCGAGAGGCACACAGGTCGGCGGCATCTATGATGTACGTCTCGTGGAATCCAAGCCGACTGTCGCTGTTCTCGGAGATTCATATTCTACCTTCCTCGGACATATTCCTGAGGGCAATGCATGGTGGTATTCATCACGTCCGCAGGGCCCTAATGACGTAGTGAAGGTTGAGGATACATGGTGGAGCAAGTTCTGCTCTGCTGCAGGATATGATCTTGTTCTTAACGAGAGCTGGAGCGGATCTACAATCTGCAACACAGGTTATGATGCCGTGCCATGCCCTACATGGTCTTTCATCGCCCGTATGAAGAACATCGTGGCAGGGGAGGACGATCCGGATCTGATCCTCATCTGCGGAGGTACGAATGATTCATGGGCGAATTCTCCGATCGGCAATCTTCAGTTCAGCGACTGGACATCGGAAGACCTTGCGTCATACCTTCCTGCATGCTGCTATATGCTTGATTATCTTACCCGTGAGGCTCCGGATGCAGAGATCATCTGCGTCATCAATTCCGAGCTCAAGCCTGAGATCACCCAGGGTCAGTTCGATGCATGTGCACATTATGGCGCTCATGCCCTTCTCCTGGAGGACATCGAGAAGATCTGGAACCATCCGAGTGTAGCCGGAATGACAGCAATGGCTGAGCAGGTTGCAGCCTTTGTGGAGACGCTGTAAGCCCGCTCCCGTTCGCAAGGTACATTCAAGAACATTAGGCGTAAAATGTAATGTGTTGATGGTCAATCATATATGCAATAATTGGTGGGTTATTTTGCCCACCAATTATTGTATAATGTATTGTTAATCAAAGGATTGTACTCTACAGTGTTTTTTATTTGATAGCTTCGATCAGCTGGTCGCAGATGCTCTGCATACCCTTGATTGAAGGGTGACCGTTCTGCTTCTCGATGTCGTAGAGTTCGATGAGCTGGACTCCGTAATGCTTGCAGACCTCGCGGCTTGACTCGTTGATCTCCTCGCGGAGCTCTGAGTTGAGGAGGGAGTAGATCTTGGCATTCGGATATTTCTTCTGAAGCATGTCAAGAAGGCAGGCATATGCAGGTCTGAAGTTCTTGCAGTCCTCCTTTGTCCATCCTTCCCACATGTACTCTCCTATAGGCGAGCCGGCCCATGCGTCGTTGGTACCGCCGAAGATGAAGATGATGTCAGGGTTGCCGAGCATGTCCACGCGAGATGTGAATGACGACTTTGAAGAATCCATTCTGCCGTATCCTGTGTTGCAGATAGTTGTGCCGCCCCATGAGTTGTTGGCCTCAAGCTCATAACCCATCGCCTTGATGTACAGGCTCCACCATGTCTGCTCAACCTCAGTCACATCGTTCCTGTCGTTTGGATAAAACGGAGCATATCCCTCCGGATTATATCCAGTAAAAGTCGAATACGAGTCTCCCAGGATCGAAACCTTCTTCGTCTGCGCAGATGCTGTTACAGCTATCGCCGCCGCCAGCATAAGTGTAAAGATTCTTTTCATATATGTTTCAGTGTTTTGTTTTTTTCGGTTTTGAGTTTTATGGGGGTGTCATTTCCTGATTTAGGTTGACTCCGGTTTAACTTATAACTGATATATGTTGACTTGTATTCTTTATCCCTTGTTTGGGTTGTCGGTTGTCCAGCCAGGGTCTCAGCAAAGGTAGGAAAATTTGTGTAATTCTTTAGCGTTTTCTACATTGCTGTTGTCATTCCGGTCGCTCGCCTCATCGACAGCGACTGACCTGTTTCATGTGTCTGTTTTTGCATGGTGTGTAATGCCTTGGTCTTCAGTGTTTTACGCTTGCGTCGGTGGGGTAAAAACTCCCATCCTTCATGCCCTAAAGTCCTGAGGGATAGTTAGTTGTGCTCCACGGGAGGGCGGTGCTGTCCATGGCGATAGCTTGATTCAAAGGCAGGTTGTGGAAATCAAACAGGTATACGTGCTGATATCTGACAAGATGTCAGTAATTTAAAGAGGGAATATTCTTTGTAGACTCATTTTAATAACCTTGTTAATGTTTTATGAAATTCAGTAGGCAATTATTTAAATATATTGATGTTAACGGAGCCTTGGCTATGTTGTCAAAGGGTACTTTGAAGTTCACAAATTCATTCTATTTCAATGATCCATTCGACTGTCATCCGTCCTTGATTGATTTTTCAAGTTCGCCTTCTGGGCTTTATGGAGCTGAATTTACGAATATGATTCGTGAAACACACAAGAATAAATATGATAGGCTTCGCGAAAGGACCTGGATATGTAGTTTGTCCAAGATAAATGATTCTCTTTTGATGTGGAGCCATTATGCTAATAACCATAAAGGAATTTGTGTCGAGTTGAATATGGCTCACGTGATTAAATATTTAGATGGTCGATATGGTACAATCGTGCATAATGCAGGCGTAGAGGTTCAGTATAAAAATATTATAGAAAAACCAGATTATTTCAAGAATCGTGTAGGTGATTACCTGAACTATCAGATATCCACAAAAGGCAAAGATTGGGAGTATGAACAGGAATGGCGTCTGTATATCATCGATCCATCGCCAATGTATATGGGAATGCCATTCAAACCGAAGAAAGGGAAAACATATGACTGGAAGATAACACGTGTATATCCGGTTCTAGGTGGAGAATGTTTTGAGGCAATTTATCTTGGTGCTATGATGTCTGATGAAGATAAACAGAGTGTAATTCGTTTGGCAAAGAAACTCAACCAAAACATCAAGATATATCAGATGACCGTGAATCCGGATGCGTTTAAACTGGATGTTAGGGGAATAGAAAGTATATTGCATGCTTGATGTGTGTTGGTAAGGCATTGATATTTAGTGCTTTGCTAATAATTTATCATAGTGTCAATAAAATTATTAAATTTGTCAAATAATCATAGAAAAATAATGAGGTTCATCGCACAGGCTGTATTTAAACAGTTTTGTTTATATGCCATAAATATATAGTGCATCGTGGGAATGATGATAACAAGTATTA